>JAFMIU010000036.1 GCA_017853835.1 Pirellulales bacterium
TCGGGCTGCTTCTTCCGGCGGTGCAATCGGCTCGTGAAGCAGCACGTCGCTCGGCTTGTCAAAACAACTGCAAACAGATTGGGCTCGCGGCAGTTGGTTTTTCCCAGGCGCGCAAGTTCTTGCCACCCGGAGTGAATCTGCCTCTTTCGAACGGCTCAGGTGCAATAGCGTCGACCAACGCCTTGGTAACGAGCGGCAAGGTGAAAGCACCGCCGTTTAAGGATCAGTTTGGGTCATGGCTCGAATACCTCTTTCCTTTCATGGAGCAGCAACCACTCTACGACCAACTGGATTTCAGCCAACGTGAGTATGCAAACTGCTCGAGCCCATCGTCCCCAGGCGCCCAGGCTATCGCAAACCTCATATGCCCTTCTGACCACGTGCCGTCAAAGGTGATTCAATACACGAACTACTACTTTGGAGTGCAGAGTTACTTCGGAAATGCAGGGACTCGATCGTGGTATGTTGCCAACGCGTCATTTGACGGAGTCCTACAAATCAATTCTGCCGTCAAGCTTTCGCGGGTGATCGACGGTCTTTCAAAAACGGTCTTCGCGGGCGAGCGACACAGTCTTGACCCGCGATTCCTTAACTCATCTGGTGGAGAAGAACTCCCGAACCGACGAGGATGGGCATGGGCAAACTACAACGCTGGCCAAGACTTATTCTGCGGCGGTGCAGTTCCAATCAACTTCAAACTGCCGTTCACCGCGAAATCAGGTGATCCCGCCGCGGACGATCGCCTGAACGCTTTCGGAAGTGGGCACTCCGGTGGATGTAGCATGGTTTTTTTGGATGGGTCTGTTCGATTCCTAACGCTTGAAAGCACGGCGGATCTGAAGACTTTTGCGCTTTATCTCCGACCAGACGATGGCCAAGTCATCGAAAGCCAACAGTGATTTCGCACACTATCTGTCCTGCCGTGAGACTTGGTGTTCTCACTGTCGGCATCGCGGCACTACCGTTCATCCTGGCATGCGGAAAGCCGAAACCGCCACCCATGACTCGTGTGGAGGGTTCAATAACGGTGAATGGCAAGCCATTACCGTCGGCACGCATTCGATTCATCCCGACGTTTCCCGGATTCGGCGCAGAAGTCATCGCCGAAGGGACATCGGACACGGACGGACATTTCCACTTAACCTGCGACGGAAAGGACGGAGCCTGCGTCGGCCGTCATCAAGTGCTCGTTGAAGAAGGTTCTCTCCCGGAGGAACTCCGGGGCGAGAGCGGTGGCGCTCAAGCCAAGATGACAAACTATCTGCGGTCCTTATCGAACCGGCCGATTCCTGCCCAGTATGGCAACCTGGCAGAGACGCCTCTTGAGATTGACGTCAAGCAGGATGTTTCGACGTACGAAATCAAACTTTCGCGCTAGATCATCCCATGGAGCGAGTTGCTGGGCGCCATCCCGCAGCCTTCAGCCCCGGACTGACGCATGCTCCTCGGCGACCAGTTCAAGGTCGCTGGAGAGGTATTTCACGGTCGCCGACGGGGCGAGATTGAAATAGACCCGACCGTCGGTCGCCCAACGGTCGCCGTCGTGGAAAAACTCGGCCGTGGCCGCCCGAACTCGGGAAACGGCCTCGACCTCTTCCATGCCGCCTCCCTCCACGGCCTCAAAACTCACCTCGATGGCCACGAGCGCCTTGAGCCTGCCTGACTTTCGATCCCGCACGTAGATCACGTCGTCGTCGAACTCAACGTCGACCCAGCGAAGCCCGCGGGGCTTCCCCGACGATCCCGCACGCTCGATGAACTTCGCTTCCAGACGCTCACGCTGCCGGTGGAAGTCGCGCTGGGCGCGGGCCAGACGCTCGGCCTGGCGGGCCATGCGGAGCGGCCGGAGGGCCATCACGATCGCGGCGCCAGCGACGGCCGCAACACAAAAGGCAACCATCGCCTCGAACAGCACATAGCTCATCGGCATGCCTCCGGAAACCGAGATCTAGTGTAGGCCGCGCCGCATGCCCCGCCAAACCTGGGGTCTGAAAGAGCCGTGCCACGGCGTCTACACTGTCGGGCCACCTCCCCGGAGCCAACCCGATGCCCCGCCCCCAAGCCTCTGCCGCCGTCCCTCCGCTCGGTGCTCACCACTCGATCTCGGGCGGATTTCACCGATCGGTGGAACGGGCCGTGGAGACGGGCTGCGAGTGCCTCCAGATTTTTACCCGCAACATCAACCAATGGGCCATCAAGCCCATCGATCCCGAGCAGGCCACGGCGTTTCGCGACGCCGTGCGAACGGCGGGCCTGAAACTCGTCGTGGCCCACGACTCCTACCTCATCAATCCCGCATCGGCCGATGCGGCCCTGCGTCGAAAATCGATCGCCGGCCTCGCCGAAGAAGTTCGACGAGCCGAGATGCTCGGCATCCCATGGGTCGTCGCCCACCCGGGCGCGGCCGGTGACCAGACGACCGACGTCGCCGTCGCACGGGCCGCCACTGGCATTGCCGAGGCCTTGACGAAAACCGCCGGCGCAAAGGCCGGCGTGCTGATCGAGACGACCGCGGGACAAGGCTCGTGCCTCGGGGCGTCGTTTGAAGAAATCGGCGCGATGCTCGACACGATCGACGCCGTGCCAGGCCTTCGGAAGCGGGTGGGGGTCTGCCTCGACACCTGCCACGTCTTCGCTGCCGGCTACCCCCTCTCACCCGCTGCGGCGCTCGACGACACCCTTCGGCAGTTCGAGAAGCACATTGGCTTCGCGCGATTGAAGGTGATTCACGCCAACGACTCGAAGCGGCCGCTCGGGTCCCACGTTGACCGCCATGAGGCGATCGGCAGGGGCGAGATCGGACCGAAGGCGTTTGCCCTTCTCCTCGCCCATCCGAAGCTCCGCGGCATTCCATGGATTCTCGAGACCCCGAAGGAAGGCGCCGACGGCACGCCAGACCCCGCCATCGACCGTCGCAATCTCGCCACGCTTCGCCGTCTCGCCGCCGCGCGATAGCGGGGCAACGACCGTGGCGACATCCATCACGCCTCGGGCGGAATCTCGCGGCCATGCGGGTCGGCCGTGCGGGCATCCATGTCGGCCTGAAGCCGCTCCCGCATCGCCGAGCCGAGATGATGCTCCACCCATTCTGCCGGCGGATGAAGATGATCGATCGGCACGTCGGCGTGCCGGCCGAGCCACGCCTCCCAGAGACGATGGGACCGCACGACGTTTTCCGCCTCGCGGCGGCCACGCGACGACAAACGCCATCCGCCGTCGACGCGTTCAATCCGGCCCGAAGTGGCCAGCCACCAGGCCGCCGGCAGGCGGCCGGCCGAGACGTGCCGGCCTCCAGGGGCTGCCACCGCCTCCTCCGCACGCCAGAGCGCGGCGAGGATGTCCTCGCAGACCACCCGCCATGACAGCCGAGCGCGGCCCACGAGTCGCATGATCACGCCGTCGCCGGGGGCGATGACTGCAGCCACCGCGTATTCGACGCCCAGGACCACGGCGATCATCCCGGCCGCGCTGGTGTTGCACCTCCAGGCGGCGAGATAGCCAAGGCATCCTCCCGCGACACCGAGCAGCATGGCGAGCAGGGCCATCCAGTGCAGCCGCCGGGTGAGAAGTTCGGCGGCGGCGGCCGGCGCCACCAGCATGGCCACGACGAGCACCGCCCCCGCCGCGTCGAAACTCGCGACCGTGGCCACGGCCGTGGCCGCCAAAAGCCCCATCGTGATCAGGCCGACCGGCACCCCGGCGACCCGGGCACCGGCAGGATCGAAGGCTGTGAAGACCTGCAGTTTCCATGTGGTCAGCACCGACACCACGAGCCCCAGCAGCACGATCGCTCCCACCAGGAAGGCGCGAGGCACATCCACGCCGGCCACCGGGACGGTGTCGAATGGAAGGAAGGCAAGCTCACCATGAAGCACGCACGCGGCATCGATGTGCGTGCCGGGAGGCGCGAACCCAACGAGCACCATGCCGAGTGCGAAAAGCGACGTGAACACAACGCCGGCCGCCGCATCTTCGGCCAAACCGCCCGCCGCGCGAACCACGCGCGTGAGCCCCACGGTCACGAGAGCCGCCACCACGGCACCAAGAAACACGAGCGGGCCGCCCGCCCGCCCGCCCGCCAACACGGCCACCACGATTCCAGGCAGCACCGCATGGCCGATCGCATCCCCCAGGAGGCTCATGCGGCGCACAACCAGCAGGGTGCCCACCAGGCCGCAGGATGCGGCGATGACCGCCGCCGTCGCCATCGCCCAGGCATGGATCGCGGAGAAGCCGGGATCGGACGCAGTCTCTGCCAACACGATGCTCATCATGCGTCATGCCCTCCGGGCTCGTCGACGAGCCCTCGCCTGTCGGACCGCTGCAGCCCGGCCAGGCGGCGGGCCACCACGCCCCGCCGCGGCCCGATGACGAGCGACACGGCAAACAGCATGGACGCCGTGAGCACGACGAGCGGACCGGTGGCCAGCCGCGACTGACTGGCGCTCACCGCCACGCCCGACACCGCCGCCACCAACCCGATCACGCCCGACACAACGACAAGCGTTCCGACCCGATCGGTCCAGAGCCGGGCGGCGACCGGCGGGATCACCACGAGGGCCGTCACGAGCACGGCACCGACCGCCGGAAGGCCGACCACCACCATGACAGCCACGAGTCCTACCACGATGGCGTCGATCACCCAGACGGGCCAGCCCGTGGCCGACGCGAACGACTCGTCGAAGGCGACCAGCGTCGCCTCCTTCAGGATCGCCGCCACGACGGCGATGGCGCCCACGGCGATCATCGCCAGCAGCATCGCATCGTGGCGGGTGAGCGCGGCCGTGTGCCCCAGGAGAAACTGTTCGAGCCCGGCACTTCCTGGATAGCCCCAGGCCGGCAGTCCGGAGATGAGCGCGATGCCGGCACCAAACGAGACGCCGATCACGATGGCCGTGGCGGCGTCGTCACGGGTGCGGGTCAGGCGGCGCACCAGCACGAGCACACCGAGCCCGGCACATGCCGCCACGACCGCGCCCACGAGGAGCGTGACAAGATCGCGACGGCCTGTGACGAGGAACGCGCCGGCGACCCCCACGAGCGTCGCATGCGCCGCCGCGTCGCCGGCCAACGCCCGCTTGCGAAGCACACAGAGACTGCCGACCACCCCCGAGGCAAACCCCACCGCCGCCACGCCGACGGCGACCACGAGCGTGTTGTGGGAGAGATCACCCCAGGTCACGGCGTCCGCTCCCGGGCGGCGATCGCACGCCCCACGTCGTCGAGCACGTCGATGTGTCCGGCGTAGGTCTGACGAAGGTTGTCGGGCGTGAGGGTCTCAGCCGTCGAGCCGGACGCGACCAGTCGCCGATCAACGAGGGCCACACGGTCAAACCACTCCGCCGCCGTCCGGAGATCATGGTGAACCACCACCACGAGCCTGCCCTCGGCTTTGAGCTCGTCGAGCACCCGAAAGATCCGCTCCTGGGATCGCACGTCGACGCCCGCCATCGGCTCGTCAAGAAAATAGACGTCGGCCTGCTGCGCCAGCGCCCGCGCGAGAAACACGCGCTGCTGCTGACCACCCGAGAGCTTCCCGATTTGCCGCGTCGCAACGTCGGCAAGCCCGACGCGATCGAGGCACTCACGGGCGAGGCGGCGCTCGCGATCTCCAGGGCGACGAAACCACCCGAGCCGCCCGTAGGTTCCCATCAGCACGACGTCGGTGACGTTGACCGGAAAATCCCAGTCGACCGACTCCCGCTGTGGCACATAGCCGACCCGTGACCGAACCTGCGACAGCGGCCGTCCAAAAAACGTCACCTCGCCACCGACCAGGGGCACGAGACCGAGCGCCGCCTTGACGAGCGTGCTCTTGCCGGCCCCGTTGGGGCCGATGATCCCGAACAGGCAGGCGGAGTCGATGGTCAGATCGACGTTCCATACCACGGGCCGGCGGCCATAGGCGACGGTGACGTCGTGAAGCTCGACACATGGCGCCCCGGCGCGTGGCTCGGTCATCGTGTTCCTTCCAGGCCGGCCATGATCGTGGTCAAGTTGGCCTCGATCGCCCCGACGAGCGTGTCAGCCCCGTCGGCCGTGCCGAGCGAGTCGGAATAGAGGGTGCCCCCGAGCCGCACCTCGTGGCCGCGTGCCGCCGCCCCTTCGCGAAGAGCCGACACGCTGCGGTCGGCGACGCTCGTTTCGATGAACACGGCCGGAAGACGACGGGACACGACGAGATCCACGAGCCGATTGATGTCGGCAAGCCCGGCCTCGCTCTCCGTGCTCGTACCCTGCACGCCTACCACCTCGAGATCGTAGGCCCGTCCGAAGTAGCGGAAGGCGTCGTGGGCCGTCACGAGCACGCGACGATCGACCGGAATGGTCGCGAGGCGTTCACGCACCCGAACATCGAGCGCCCGGAGTCGTTCGGCATAGTCGGTCGCCCGGTCGCGATACTCGACGGCATGCGAGGGATCGAGGGAACCCAGGGCCTCGGCCACCGCGGGAGGGGCGTGGCTCCAGAGATCCGCATCGAACCAGACGTGGGGATCAAAAAGGCCACCTCCGGCCTCGATCAACCGATCCGCCGGGAGTGTCTCCCCCACGAGCACGACATGCCGACGAGCGGCCAGTCGTTCGAGGATCGCGGCGAGTTTGCCCTCGAGATGGAGCCCACCGGCCACGACCAGATCGGCGGAGGCGAGCCGATCGGCGTCGCGGGGCGTTGGTTTGTATGAGTGGGGATCGATCCCCGGCGCCATGAGGCAGTCGACCTCCACCCGATCACCCGCCACCTGACGAACGAGGTCAGCGACAACGGTGGTGGTGGCCACCACCCGGGGAACGCCGCCGGTCGGCATCGGCCTCGATCCGCCGCAGCCGAGCGCCGACGCCACCGCCACGACGCACAGCAGTCGCCAGGGCATCCGCAGCACCTCCGTGGGTTTTTGGGGAGTCAAAAACCATTTTTTGACCGTTCAAAATCATAGCCTCCGGCGGGATTGCCTGCCATGCGGAACCACGGACGCGTCGCAATCGCCATAACCCGACCATGCCGGCGCGTTGACCGAACTGCGTGGCACACTTACGTTCGAAGCGTGCGGCAACGAGATGTGGGGCGACCAACCGGCCCACGACGCCCGCCCCGGTGCTGAGGAGGGATCCCCAATGGAGTCGACATACTTCAAGCGTTTTCGCATGGAAGTCGACCTTGGGGCGGCCCGACGGCCTGTCTCCCTGCCGTCGGACTATCGCTTCGTGCCGTGGACCGAGGCCGTTCTCGACCTCCACGCCCGAACGAAGTTTCGGTCGTTTCGTGACGAGATCGACTCCGTCGTCTTCCCGTGCCTCGGCAACCTCGAGGGATGCCGTCGGCTGATGCGTGAGATTCGCAACAAGCCGGGGTTCCTCCCGCAGACCACCTGGCTGCTGGCCCATGGCTCCAGCCCCGAAACCCTTCAGTGGTGCGGCACGATCCAGGGAATCGCCGAACGGGGCGGCTCCGGAATGATCCAAAACATCGGCGTGGTGCCGGGCCATCGCGGTCTCGGCCTCGGCACCTGCCTGATCGAGCGATCGCTCGAGGGATTCCGGGCCCACGGGCTTCGCCGCGTCGCCCTCGAAGTGACCGCGGAAAACTCCGGTGCCGTCCGCCTCTACCAGCGGCTGGGCTTTCGCCGCATCCGCACCGTGTACAAGGTGGTGGACGAGGCTCCCGTCGTCGCCTAGGGTGGTGACTCGTCGGTCGCCCAGCCTGACCCTGTGAGGGTGGGCCCTCGGCTGACGGTTCCGCGATCCCAGAGGCGCAAGGGTGAAGCAGTCGCTCCATTCGGCAACGCTCGACAACGGCATCACCGTCGTTGGCGAGTCGCTTCCCGACCTGCAGTCGGTGGCGGTGTCGTTTCACGCGCCGGGAGGTTCCATCCACGATCCCGCCGGCCGGTGCGGCCTCGCCACGGTCGCCGGTGAAATGTGCCTCCGCGGGGCTGGCGACCGCGACAGCCGATCCCTGATCGAAGCCCTCGAGTCGGCCGGCGTGCAATGGTCGCAGGGTGTCTCCAGCACCCACATGAGTTTCTCGGGCGCGATGGTGGCCCGGCAGTTGCCCGACGTGCTGCCGCTCTATGCCGACGTGCTCCGCCGCCCCATGCTTCCGGCCGACGAGGTACCCGCGGCCCGGCAGATGGTTCTGCAAAACCTCGCCGGTATCGAGGATGATCCCGCACACCGTGTCATCGCCGCCCTTCGTCGGGCCCATCTGCCGTCGCCGTGGGGCATGCCCACCGAAGGGATCTCGACGCAGGTGGAGGCGATCGATGCCGACGACGTTCATCGGTTCGTGCATCGGCACCTGCAGCCGGGTGGGATGATCGTGGCGGTGGCAGGCCGGATCGACTGGAACGACTTTGTGTCACGCATCGACACCCTCCTCGGTGACTGGCAGGCGGCGCCGCCTCCCGAGGTGGTGTCCGGCCCTCGCGGCGACACCGTCGGCCACGTGCCCCACGATTCGCAGCAGACGCACATCGCCCTCGCCTGGTCCCTCCCGCCCTATCGCGAGGACGCCTCACACGAAGCCACCGCCGCCTTGGCCATCCTCGGCGGCGGGCCGAGTTCGAGGCTCTTCACCGAGGTGCGTGAACGACGGGGGCTCTGCTACAGCGTGTCGGCGGGCTACCAGACGAGCCGTGAGTTCGCGAATGCGGTCTGCTATTCCGGCACCTCGGCCGAGCGTGCCCAGGAGACCCTCGACGTCATGCTTGCCGAGATCGCACGCCTCCCCGGCACGATCACATCCGACGAAATGGCGCGGGTAAAGGCCCGTGCCAAGAGCGGCCTCATCATGCAGCAGGAGTCGAGCGCCGCCCGCGCCGGGGCCATCGCCCGTCAGTGGTATCACCTCGGCCGGCTGCGAACGTTGGCCGACGAGCTGGCCCGCTACGACCAACTCGACCGCGCCACGGTGGAGTCGTGGCTCGCCGGCCAGCCGCCCCGCGACCTCACCGTCGTGTCCCTCGGCCGCGAGCCTCTGGAGGTGAACCGTGCCCTTCCTGCATGAGCGGCTCTCCAATGGCCTCGACGTGATCGCCGAAACGTCCGAATCGGCCGTGTCGACGAGCATTGGCTTCTTTGTCGCGACCGGCTCCCGCGACGAGCACGACGCGATCTGGGGAACGAGCCACTTTCTCGAACACATGGTGTTCAAGGGCACGCCCGACATCACCGGCGACGACATCAACCGTCGATTCGATGCGATGGGGGCGAGCGTCAACGCCTTCACGAGCGAGGAAGACACCGTTTACTACGCCTCGGTTCTTCCGGAGCAGCAGGACGAGGCGGTCGACCTGCTCTCCCGCATGATGCGTCCGGCGCTTCGCGACGCCGATTTCGAGACGGAAAAGCTGGTCATCCTGGAAGAGATCCGGATGTACGACGACCAGCCCCCCTTTGGCGCCGATGACCGATGCCGGGCAGGCTTCTTCGGCGGGCATCCTCTCGGCCGAAGCGTGCTGGGGACGATCGAATCGATCCAAGCCCTCGACGTGGGGGCGATGCGAGACTACCACCAGCGCCGCTACGCCCCTGGCACCATGGTGCTCGCCGCCAGCGGCGCGGTCGACTTCCAGGCCCTCGTGGCATCAGCGCAACGCCTCTGCGGGGAATGGGCGCCGATGCCGTCGACCGAGCGCACGGTCAAGCCCCAGCCACGAGCGGCGGCTCGTCCAGGCACCGAGCGCATCGTGCGGCCAGCCGCCTCACTCGACTATGCCGTGTGGATGGTGGCGGCACCTTCCGAGCGCGATGACGACCGTCATGCCGCGAGGCTTCTCTCGATTCTCCTGGGGGACTCCTCTGGCAGCCGCCTCTACTGGGGCCTCATCGACACCGGCGAGGCCGAACATGCGTCGTGCCATCACCAGGACTACCTCGATGCCGGGCTGTTCGTCACCCAGCTCTCCTGCGCGACGGACGACGTGGCGTCGCTCCGCGAGCGAATCGCCGACATCTATGCAGCCGCCACGCGTGACATCACCCACGACGAGTTCACGCGGGCTCAAAACAAGCTCGCCAGCCGGGTGGTCCTCGGCGGTGAGCGACCCCGACGCCGGCTTTTCGAGGTCGGCCTCGACTGGTCCCACTCTCGCACCTACCGGTCGGTGGCCGACAACCTCCGGCACGTCGAGACCGTCTCCCTCGACGACGTGCGTCGGGTTCTGGCCGCCTGGCCGCTCGACGGAGCCGCAGCGGCGGTCGTGGCCGGTCCGGGCGAAGCCGGGTGATCGGGCCACGGCTTTCACCGCTGCCCGCCTGACGCCATAATCGTCACCGTTCCCTCCACGCGTTCCCTCCGCCATGGGCCTTCCGTGTTCATCCTTCCCATCGCCCCCGTCCTGGCCGACGCCAACCGCTGGCTCATCGCCCTCCCCCCGATCTGGCTCGTGGGAGCGGGCGGTGCCGCTGCCCTGATCGCCACGCTTCTGGGATACGGCGTGCTCCGGCTCCTAGCCCCACGGCTCGCGGCGGAGGCTCGCGTGAGCCTGGGTGATGGATTCCTCGGCCCGTTGGGCTGGCTGCTGATGGCCTACGCCGCCGTGGCGGTGGCCTTCACCCCCCTTGTTCCGCTCGATCAGATCGGACGATCCCTCACCCGCCTCGTCTCGGTGGCGGACCATCAGAAGCAGATCACGGTGGAGGCCGGCTCGACGAAGCAGCAGGTTCACCTGACCCTTCGCCCCCAGGAGCTCACGACCTTCAGCCTCGAGAGCGACACGCCGCTGTTCGTCCGCACCCAGCAGCCCGTCGATGGATTTGCCATGGTGAAGGATGCCGACATCTCGCTGGCTGCCGACACACCCTGGACGTGGGTGAAAACGGAGGGGGCCACCAATCCGTTTCTGGGCCAGCAGGCGAGCCTGGAAGTCACCAATGACGGTGCCGCCCCCGCGACGCTGTCGATCGGATGGCGACTCGCTCCAGAGAATCCCCAGGCGGGCGTCCTTCCATGGACGTTTTGTGCCCTGGCGGCCCTCATCGCCACGTACATGCTGTTTCGTTTGGGCGCCCCGCGGGTGGCGGCAGTTGCGTCCGCGACCACCAAAGAGGCGATCGGCCAGCCGATCTTCACCGTCGTGATCGTGGCGGGGATCGCCCTTCTCGTGGCCTTTATCGCCATTCCCTACAACACGTTCGGCGAAGACGTGAAGATGCTCAAGGACAGCAGCCTCACGCTGATCAAGGTGCTCTCGCTGCTGGTGGTGGTGTGGACCGCGAGCGTCTCCGTGGCCGAGGAGATCGAGGGCCGAACAGCGCTCACGGTCCTTTCGAAGCCGCTCGCCCGGTGGCAGTTCGTGCTGGGGAAGTTCGCCGGGCTCGTGCTCGTGGCGACCCTCGTGTTTCTGATTCTCGGGGGCGTGCTCCTCGCCACGACCAGCCTGAAGGTCGTCTACGACGCCCGCGAAGCGGCCAAGACCAACCCGCTGTGGCGCGAGTGTGCCGCGGAAATGATCACGGTGGTTCCGGGGCTCGTGCTCTCGCTGCTCGAGACGGTCCTCATGGCGGCGGTGAGCCTTGCGGTGTCGACGCGATTGGGCATGGTTCCCAACCTGATCATCTGCTTCACCGTCTACGCGCTCGGCCACCTCGTGCCGCTGATCGTGCAATCGAGTGTCGGCAAGTTCGCCATCGTTCGATTCGTCGGCAAACTGCTCGCCACGATCCTGCCGGTGCTCGACCACTTCACGATCGAGGCGGCCGTGGTGGGCGGAACGCCCGTGCCGTGGGGCTACCTTGGATGGGTCGGACTCTACGCCGCCCTCTATTCAGCCTTGGCGCTGCTCGTGGCCCTGATCCTGTTTCAGGATCGTGACCTCGCCTGATCGACCCGGCCGACCGACGGCTCGATCAGTGGACGAACCCTGTCCTGGCCATGACGCCCATCATCGAGGCCCCGTCGGTGGAGGTGCCTGGAAGTGACCACCACCCGGTCTCGGACGATCGCGTCGCCTGCGCCTCCGCCTTTCCGTCGATAAACACGGTCACGCCACGCCGCAGCCGCCGCTCCACCCTCGGGCCGACCTCCACCCCGATGAGACCCCATTCGGCGTTGTTGCCGAGCATGGTGCGGATTTCGAGCGACTCTCGCCCGGAATCACGATCGCTCGACACGCCGATGCGTCCGGTCCACCGAGCCGGCCCCTGCGTCATGAGCAGCGGATCAGCCTGCAGGCCAGCGGCCACGTCAAACCGCTCGATCCGGCTTCTCAGTTCGGCCAGCAACGGCACGGGCAGCGCATCGCGGCCGCTGGGGCCCTGCACCGAAACCGCCATATCGGGCACATCCTCACGGAGCCGTTCCCGCGCTGAAGCAGCCCGGATCCGATCGAGTTCGGCGGCGATCGAACCGGTGCCGGCAAACTCCTCGAGCCCAAGCCCTTCAAACTCGATCGGCTCCTGGGCCAACGCCGCTCCCGCCATCACGGCCACGACAAGGCCGACGACGAACGGACGTCGTCGCAACCAGCGGTGGTGATGGGGGATGCGTGTCATGACGATGCCAAAAACCCTGAGCGATGACGAGCCATGCCCGTCCATGAGCGATATCGACACCCCGGGCCCCGATGTCGAGCCCAGACAGAATCGATCGTGAGGCCTGGGAAAGGCCTGCCGATCAGCCCGCCCGGCGGCGGGGAACCATCGGGGTGCTGGCGGTCGTACGGCCACCAGACCGCTGACCAAAGACCGTGCAGGCCATGGCATCAATGACGCGGGCGGCGATCTCCACGGCGGCGGCTCCCGCAGCGGCCGACACGATCGGCGACCGACCTTCTCGAACGGCCGCGATGAAATCGTCGTGTTCGCCGGCGATCGCATTGGCGTCGGGAACGGTGAGCGTCTCGAACGGAAGAATGTCGGTGAAGAAGCGATCCTTCAATCCGCCTCGATCTTCCGCCGGAACCGCCACCGCCGAGAACGCTCCCTCCCGGACCGACGCCGAGGGGCTCACGGTCGAGACGGTTTTGGCCGTCAGGTCGCAGTGCACGATCGCGTCGGACGACCAGAGCGACACGGTGCGCTGGGCCGAGGGGCTGATGCGGGACGCGGTGAGATCGGCCACCATGCCCGAGGAGAACGTCAGCCTCGCCCGGACGGCGTCCTCGAACCCCCCGGTCGCCACGATGCCATGGGCTTCCACCTGCTCGAGCCGTCCCGGCTCCAGCGAAAGCACCAGATCGATGTCGTGGATCATGAGATCGTGAATCACGCCGACATCGAGCGAGCGGAAGGTGAAGGGGGCCGTTCGTACCGCTTCCACGACGACGGGCATTCCTGCCTTCAAAGCAGCCACCTTCCAGGCCGGGTTGAATCGTTCCACGTGCCCGACGGCGACCGTGCGGCCACATCGGCGGGCGGCGATCGCGATCGCTCGCGCGTCCTCCACTGTGGCCCCGAGGGGCTTCTCGACCAAGAGGTCGATGCCGGCCTCGAGCAGCGGCACCGACACGCCGGCGTGCAGGCCGGTCGGGGCCGCCACCACCGCCGCGTCCACTCGGCCGATCAGGTCGGATGGCACCGCGCAACTCGCACAGCCGTGTGCGGCCGCCACGCGATCACGGGACGCGGGCACAGGGTCGACGACAGCCACGAGCTCGGCGTCGTGACGAGCGGCCAGCAACCGGGCGTGGATCGCCCCGAGGTGACCGCATCCCACCACCGCCATCCGCATCCGTGTCATGCAACCCTCCTTCGTTCCCGGGCTCGTCCATGCCGTCCCTGCTGCTGCTGGTCGAGGAAGTCGAGCAGGTCACCGACCTGCGGCACGAGCATGCCCTGCGTCCGCAGGATGTCCCGCGCGGGCTCGACGCCGACCTTCGCCCGATAGAGCAGCCGATGGGCTTCCGAAATCGCCTCGATCGAGGCCTGCGCGAATCCGCCGCGCTTGAGCGCCACGACGTTGATGCACCGAGGACGGGCGGGGGCTCCCTCGCAGAGCATGAAGGGGGGCAGATCGTGGAGCACGCGGGATAATCCCGCCACGAAGGCCCAGCCGCCGATGGTCGCCCAATGGTGCACCGCGACCACCCCAGACAGCGAGGCCCGCGAGTGAACCCGCACATGGCCGCCCAGCAGGGTGCCGTTCGCGATGATCACGTGGTCGCCGATCCGACAGTCGTGGGCGACGTGGCAGGCCGCCATCAGGAAGTTGTGACTCCCCACCGAGGTGAGCCCGTCTTCCTTCTCGGTCGCCCGATTGATCGTGACCCCTTCTCGGATGATGTTGTCGTGACCAATCTCCACTCGCGTGTCCGTGCCGCGATAACTCACATCCTGCGGCTCGCCGCCAATGACGCAGTTGGGAAAGATCCTGTTGCGTTCGCCGATCAGCACGGTGCCCGAGATGGTGACGTGATTGGCCAGCACCGTCCCGCGGCCGATCGAGGCACCCGATGAAATCACGCAGTACGGGCCGATCTGCACGTCGTCGGCAATCGTCGCGCCGGACTCCACGACCGCCGTCGGGTGAATCACCGGAGGCCGGCCCACCGAACCTGCCACGGGATTGAGCCCGTCGTCGTCGCCCTGCGGATTGATCATTGGTTCGTCAGGCCGAAGCCCGCCTCCCGTGGCCCGCAGCCAGCAGCGCCGCCATCTGACCATTGAGGCGATGGCCGCTCCTGCTCGCCCGGACATGGGCATGTATCGGCCGGCCGACGAGCGAGAGATCACCGACGAGGTCGAGGACCTTGTGCCTGACACACTCGTCAGGCCACCGCAGCGAGTTGCCGACGGGACCGGATTCGTCAAACACCAGGAGGTCGCCAAAGCCCACGTCGAGCGCCAATCCCGCGGCCCGAAGTCTCCCAGCCTCTTCCATGGAGATGAAGGTCCGGGCCCTGGCCAGCTCCTCCCGATACCGGTCGGCCGTCACCTGAATCTCGAGCGACTGCCGGCCGATCGGACCGGCACCGTAGTCGAGTTCATACTCGATCGACAGGCCGGCGAACCGTGGAGGCTCGACCGACACCCACGCCGTGCCATCGCCAACCCGGCAGGACGCGGCCACCACAAGCGGCTCTAGCGGCGCTCCGAGCCGCTCGAGACCAGCCTCGTCGATCGCCTCCACGAAGGCGTGCGACGATCCGTCGAGACCGGGCAGCTCCTCGGCATCGACGCGCACGACGCAGCAGTCGATCCCCAGGCCGGCCAACGCACTCATCACATGCTCCACCATCTGAACCTGCGTTGCACCGGCGGCAAGATTGGTGCGGGCCGTGGCCTCGATCCGATGATCGACGAGAGCCGGAATCCGCACCGGAACGTCGCCATCGCCCCGCACGAACACGATGCCCGAGTCGGCGGGAGCAGGCTGAAACTCGACCGTCACAGGACGACCGGTCCAGTAGCCCTTCCCGGCAACCGTGACGGCGCGGCGAATCGTCTGCTGCGTGCGCATCGCTTCCAACCGGAGGGAGCGGGCCCGGAGCGCCGCCCAGAACGACGGCCTCCGGACCCGACGGACGGTGAAGAGCCGATCAGCGCAGGGGCCGCGGCTGGGCTGCGGGGGCCGCCGCGACGGCGGCACCGTTGAGCATCTTCAGAATGTCCGGGGTGATGTCGATCTGGGGATCGTAGTAGACGATCGGCTTCGTGATGCTCCCGAGGATTCGATTCCGATCGGTGGCATCGACGGGATCACCGTCGAAGCGATGAACGACGGCGATGCCGTTGTCACGGGCAAACTGACTGACCGCCCGCTCGATCTCGTTGTAGACCTGGAGGTAGACCTTCGCCTCACGGTCCATGAAGTCCTTCTTCTGGAGCTGGGCATTCACGCTGAAGTCGCCCTGCGCCTTGGCCACTTCCGCCTCAAGCTTCTTGAACTCGGGCGTGCCGACATTGAACCCCTTCAGCTGCTCCATCAGCCCGTTGATGCGGTCACGTTCGGCCTTCAGACCGTTTTCCGCCTGCAGCACTTCGTCCTTCATCTTGTCCATGGCCTGCTTGAAGCGGGCGTGATTCTTGAAGATGTACCCCACGTCGATGACGGCCGAATGGCTGGCAGGCGTCGCGGGACGCACGGCCGGGGCCACAGCCGTCTGGGCCGGAGCCTGGGCATGGGCGGCGACCTGCCCGAAGGCCGCGATGGTCGCGAGGGCGATGAATGCCAGTTGCCTGTTCACGGAATGCTCTCCTTGCTTGCGGAACGTGGGCCGATGCTGCGGTGGACAACCCTCACGACCTTCCATGGCCACAAGGGTGCCGACGCGGGGCGGATGATGGCGACCGCCCCGCTTCGACTCAAGGGCAACTTTCGATCGCTTTTTGAGGGCTTTTCGCACCATGGGCGACGGCCTCGGCGACCGCGTTGGCATCACGCCGCACCGTTCCCACCGACCGACACCCCCTGCCAGATCCACCAGACCGCCGCCGACCGGGGGTTCGCTTCCGCCGGAAACTCCCCTGTGCCAGAATCGAAGGGTCGCCGAATGTCCTCGTTCCAGGTTTTTCGTCGTGTCGTCCCTGTTCGTCATTCAAGGCCGCAACCGCGGCACCCGCTTCACGATCCATGCAGGCCAGGGGGCCGTGAGCATCGGGCGCGAGGCTGGCAACGTGATCCAGTTGGACGACAACGAGGTGTCGCGCCGGCACGCCGAAATTCGCCGCGTCGGCGACGCCGACGTCGTTGGTGACCTCAAGAGTTCCAACGGCACGTTCCTGAACGATGCCCGAGTGGATCGGGCCGAACTTGCCAGCGGCGACCGCATCCGGATCGGCCGCACCATCCTCGTCTATGCAAAAGACGGTGACGACCCCGCCACCTTTGCCGCAGTCGACATCGTTCCCGCGACGGTCGGCACCGACGGATCGCGAATCATCCGAACGATGCGCGAAGAGGATTCGATCGCGCTGGCGGCGCCCGAGGATGCTCAAAACCGCTGGCTGGCAAGGGCCCGCAGCAACCTCCAGGTGATGTACCGCACCTCCCTCGCCGTCAGCCACACCCTCGACATCGATGAACTGCTCGACAGCATCCTCAAGCTCGTCTTCGAGTGGGTCGAAGCCGACCGAGGCTGCATCATGCTGCTCGACCCCGGCACGCGGCACCTCCGCACCAAGGCCCGCCGCGACCGGAAAGCGGAGAATGCGGCCACCATGCAGATCAGCCGCACGATCCTTGATTACGTCCTCGATCATCACGAAGGCGTGCTCACCAGCGATGCCCAGGAAGACGACCGGTTTGCCGCGGGCAACAGCGTCGTCCGAACCGGCGTTCGCGAGGCGATCTGTGTGCCGATGCGGGGGCGGTACGGCACCGTCGGCCTGATCTACGTCGACACGACCACGCCGATGATCGAGGCGATCGAGAAGGGACAACGGCGATTCAGCGACGACCACCTGAAGCTCATGATCGCCATCGGCCACCAGGCCGCACTCGCCGTCGAAGACACCACCTACTACTCCGCCATGCTGCAGTCGGAGCGGCTCGCGGCAACAGGCCAGGCCATTGCCACGGTCTCCCACCACATCAAAAACATCCTGCAGGGCGTTCGTGGCGGCAGCTATCTCGTCGAAATGGGGCTTGATGGCGACAACCTCGCCATGGTCCAGAAGGGATGGGACATCGTCCGGCGAAACCAGAACAAGATCGCGTCGCTGGTGATGGACATGCTGTCGTTCAGCAAGGAACGCGAACCCGATCCGGAACCGACCGATCTGGCGGCCCTCATCGACGACATCGTCGAGACGGTGCAGCAGCGAGCGGACGAATCGGGGGCCACGATCGATTGGCAGGCCCCGACCGGCCTCCCACTGCTCATGTTCGACCCCGCCGGCATGTCACGGGCCGTGCTCAACGTGGTCACCAATGCGCTCGATGCGGTTGAAGGCCGGCCCGACGCGATCGTCACCGTCGCCGCGGACATCGACCCCGACGCAAAACTCGTCCGAATCACGGTCACCGACAATGGCGAGGGCATGGCACCGGATACGCTTGCCGACATCTTCAACCTCTTTGTGTCGTCGAAGGGCGCGAAGGGCACGGGGCTCGGCCTCACGGTGAGCCGCAAGATCCTTCGGGAGCATGGCGGCGACATCCAGGCCACGAGCACGCTCGGCGAGGGAAGCACGTTCGTGCTCGAGTTTCCCCTCCGCCTCGCATCCGACGCACCGCACGAGCCCATCACGCCGCCACCCGAGGACGAAGCATGACGCCCGACGGCGGGTCGGCCGAACCACGGAAGACCATCCCGATCTCGGCCGTGGTGATCACCCGAAACGCCGCCGCCCATCTGGCCGATGTGCTGGCGGCGGTTGATTTTTGTGCCGAACGCCTGGTGCTCGACTCCGGCTCGACCGACGACACCGTCGCCATCGCCCAGCGCGCCGGCGCCCGCGTGGAACATCAACCCTTCCTCGGCTACGGCCCTCAGAAGCAGCGGGCGGTCGACCTCGCCACCCACGACTGGATTCTGTCGCTCGATGCCGACGAGGTTCTCGATACCGCCGCGCGTCGATCGATCCAGGCGGCTCGCCTTGCAGACACCGACGCCTGCTTCGCCCTCCGACGACGCACCTTCATCGGCCAGCGGGAGGTCGTCCACGGGCCATGGAGCGACGATCGCGTGCTTCGGCTTTTTCATCGCCGGACCGCGTCGTTCAAGCCGCTCCCGGTGCACGAGGAGGTGTCGGCCTCGCGTCCGCCCGTCCTTCTCGAAGGATCGATCCTCCACTACAGCTACGCGACGTCGGCCGACGTGCTGGCCCGATCACTGCGGTACGCGCCGCTGAAGGCGGGAATCATTCGGGAGAAAGGCCAGCGGGTCAACGGACTCACGATGCCCCTTCGCGGCCTGACTGCCTTCGTGAAGAGCTACCTCCTTCGAGGCGGATGGCGGGACGGTGCCGCGGGATTCGTGGTGGCCCTGTCGCGTGTGATCGACTCCACCCTGCCGCGGGCGATGGTGCTGCTCGACGAGGTGCCAGGACCGGCCGATCAACCGCCGGCCGAACGGAAGGCCTCCAGCATCCGCTCCATGTCGGCCGGCAACGGTGCCGACAGCATCAGCCGTTCACCCGATGCAGGGTGATCGATCGCCAGGCTTGCGGCGTGGAGCGCCTGGCGTTCGAGGAGCGGCGGGCCGGCCGGACGTCGGAGGAAGCCCGGTTCGATGATCGTTCGGCCGCTGTACAGCCCGTCGCAGAGCACGGGCGCCCCGATGGCGGCGAGATGCACTCGGATCTGGTGCGTCCGGCCGGTTTTTGGCTCGACCCGCACAAGCGCTCCGCCCCGAAATCGCTCCAGCACCTCGTATCGCGTGACCGCATCCCGGCTGGTGGCGTGGTCGCGTCGCACCGCCATCTTTTCCCGCTGGTAGGGATGGATGCCGATGGGAAGACTGATCTCATCGCGATCGAGGCGAGGCGCTCCCTGGGTGATCGCCAGGTAGGTTTTCGCGGTCGTGCGCCGCTCAAACTGCTTCGCAAGCGCGTGGTGCGCCTCTTCCGTTCGGGCCACGACGATCACGCCGCTCGTATCACGGTCGAGCCGATGCACGATCCCAGGACGCGTCGGGCCACCGGCGGTGGAAAGGCCGCCGTCGGGCCGCTCGAGATGCCATTTGAGCGCGCCGGCGAGGGTGCCCTTCCAGTTGCCTTTCGCCGGATGCACGACCATCCCTGCCGGCTTGTTGACCGCGGCCATCCAGGCATCCAGGTGGAGGAACTCGAGAGGGATCTCCTCGGCGGCCGGACCGGCCCGAGGCGGGGCGGGCACCGTGAACCGAACCGTAGCCCCCTCACGGAGCTTGAGCGACGCCCTCGCGGTCACCCCGTCGACGCGCACGGCGTCTCGGTCGATGGCCCGGGCGAGAAACGAGCGGCTTCGGTCGGGAAACGCCCTGGCCAGATAGACATCAAGCCGGGTGCCGGCATCGTCGGCTGAGACGACGAAGCCCACCTCGTCGCCGGCGTGCGGTGCTCCCTCCACGGCCTGTTCAGCCGGCGTCGGCGGCAGGCTCGGCAGCGGGGGATCCAGCTGGAGGGGTGGCGTCGGGCGTGGCGGCTGGTTTGGCATTTTCGGCAAACCAATCGTACCAGCCTTTTGCGGCGGGGCGCCCAAGGGCGGCAGCTCGCGACGCTGCCAGCGACGCCAGCGGACTTCCGGGATTCTCCCGGGAGAGCGTTTCGTAGCCCTGCCGAGCTGCATCGAGTTCGCCCATCGATTCGCGGGCCTTTGCCAGGCCGAAGGCTGCCCGCTGGGCCGCCATCTCCGGGGGACGTTCGGCGAGCACGCGAGCGTAGGCGTCGGCTGCATCCTGAAGCCGCTGACGGCCGAGTGCCCGATCGACGAAGATGATGCGATCCCCGTCGGCGAGGGCCCGGTCGGCGAGCAGGATCTGGGACCACGTTGCCGCCGCGGAACCGGGATACCGCATGGCCACGGCGGCCAGGCCGTCGGGGCTCTGTTGCTGCAGCGCGCCGGCACAGGCATCCCATGCCTGCTCCATTTCCGTTGCCCGCTGCGACGCCATCATCGTCCACGATGCCAGCCCCACGAACACCACGGCGATGGCCGCCACGATCGTGGTGAGATGCGGGCGAATGCGATCGAGCAGCGACATCGTCGCCTGCGCGAGGTCGTTGTCTTGAATCTCGGCAATCTCGGCGGCACGCATCAAAAAGCTCTCCCGGGACGGTTTCCCTCACGCGGCTTCGCGCAGGGGAAACGAAAAATAGAGACGGCCGCGCCGCAGGCGTCAAGACGATCGAAAGCCACCGCGTCCGCGAACGGGTGTGGTAGATTCCGGCCATGCTCCAGCCGTCTGCCCCCCACGAGTCAGCCGCCCCCGACGCTCCGGCGCCGGCCTCCCGACCCGCCCCCCCACGCCCCCGTGCCTCCGGGCTCAATCCGGCCCAGCACGAGGCCGTGCATGCCGCCCCAGGGCCGCTCCTCGTGCTCGCCGGTGCCGGCACGGGTAAAACCCGCGTCGTCATCGCCCGGATCGGTCATCTCATCTGGCGGGGCGCCAAGCCATCGCGAATCCTCGCCGTCACGTTCACCAACAAGGCCGCACGCGAGATGCTGGCCCGAGCCGCCAAAGGCCTCAAAAAGGGGAGCGACGAGAAGCCGGAAATCTCGACGATCCATTCGCTGTGCGTGCGCATCCTGCGCCGGCACGCCGGCCGTCTGGGCTATCCGGAGCGGTTTGCCATCATCGACCGCGGCGAACAGGAGGCGGCGGCGAGGAGCGTGCTGAAGGAACTGAAGGTGGCCGACACGGTGCTGCGGCCTGCCGACCTGCTCGATCGCGTGGGGCGGTGGAAGAGCCGTGCGGTTCGGGCCGACTCGGCGATCGACACGATTCCGTCGGACGCCGATGACTCATGGACGCTGGCGGCCGCCGGATACCGTCGGTATCAGAACGCCCTCAAAACGGCCGGGGCGGTCGACTTCGATGATCTTCTGCTGCTGGTGGATGAACTCTTCACCCACCACGAGGACGTGCGTCGGACCGAGGCTTCGCGTTTCGACCACCTGCTCATCGACGAATACCAGGACACCAGCGGCATCCAGGAACGAATCCTCTCTTCGCTCGCCAGGGATCATCGCAGCATCTGCGTGGTGGGCGACGATGACCAGTCGATCTACGCCTGGCGGGGCGCGGAGGTTTCCCACATCCTCGATTTCGCGACGCGTTGGCCGGGGGCGAAGGTGGTGCGGCTCGAGGAAAACTACCGCTCGACTCCGGAGATCATCCGGGCCGCCAACATGCTCATCGAGCGAAACTCACGGCGGCATGGAAAAACCCTCGTGTCGAACGCGCCGTCGGGCGTGCCTCCCGCCATCATTCAGGCACAGGACGAAACCGATGAATCTCGCCGGGTGGTGAGCGATGTGGAAAGCCTTCTGCGGGAACGGCTCGTCGACCCGAGCGAGGCGGTGATCCTGGTGCGCACCGGCGAGCAGACGCGGGCCTTCGAACAGGAGCTCCGGCGTCGTCAGATTCCCTACGAGCTCGTCGGCAGCCATTCCTTCTTCGACCGGCGAGAAGTGAAGGATGTGATGGCTTTCCTCAGGCTTCTCGTCGATCCCGACGACGACCTGGCCGTGTCGCGCATCGCCAACGTGCCGCCTCGCGGCCTCGCCGGCTCCACGGTGCAGCAGGCGCGGGCCGAGGCCACGTCGACCGGCCGCAGTGTGTGGCAGGAACTCCTGGCCCGTCGCGATTCGGCGAGGCTCTCCCCGGCCGCCCGGTCGGGTGTCGAGGCCCTGAGCCGGCTCGTCGCGCTTCGCGACTCCGCGGCCCCGGCCGCACCGGGGCAGTCCCGGGCGGCGGTCGTGCTTCGCTCGTTGCTCGACGCCGCCGGCTACAAGGCCTACCTCGAGAAGGAATATCAGGACGATCCCGCGGAGGCGGAGAGCCGCTGGGCATGCGTGGAGGAGGTTGCGACGGCCCTCGACGAGCACGAACGCGCTCGACCCCAGCGGGATCTGCAGGCCACGATCCGTGGCTTTCTCGACGACTTCGTGCTCCAGGTCGAGGAGCAGGAAGATCGCTTCAAAGACGACAAACCCAAACAGAACGTGCTGCGACTCATGACGCTGCACGCCGCCAAAGGACTCGAGTTCGACTGCGTCTGGATGGTAGGGATGGAGGAGGGAATCCTGCCCCATCATCGTTCGCTGGCCGACAGCCTCCAGGCGATCGACGAGGAGCGGCGGCTCTGCTACGTGGGCGTCACGCGGGCCAAACGCCGTCTGATGCTGTCGCTCTGCCTGACCCGCACCAAGTGGGGCAAGAGCAAGCCCTGCCGCCCGAGCCGGTTTCTCTACGAACTCACCGGTCAGGCCGACAAGTTCTCGGAGAATCCTCCCGATACCGCCGACAAACATCAGGACACGGGACCCCGCGTCCGGAAACGCCGTCGCTGAACCGACACTGCCTGCGGCCCCTCAGCCCCGCATGACGGCAGGCAGCATCTTCAGAAGGGGCCAGAGGCCGCTCGTGCCCCGCCGAATCGCCGCGTAGACATCGATCACACCCCGCGCGAGGCGGCGACCGGATCGATGCCAGGGAAACCACGGCGGTGTCACCGGCACGAGAAGGGGCGCCCGAAGAATGCTGTTGTGCACCAGCGGCAGCATGAGGGGATCGTGCACGAAGCCGATGCCGCTGGCTGGCTCGACCAGCGTCCCACCGGGGAATCCGCCCCACGGCACACTGCCGAGCGCGTAGGCCAACGCCGACCAGGTGTTGACCGCGACCACACCGTAGGGGAGGTGCTCGACGAGGAGGTCGATCCGCGGTCGATCTCGGGAAGAGAGTGAATCGGGCACCACCACCGTGGCTGCCAGCGACCCCGGCATCTTCTGCGTACGCTCGATCACGCCACTGGCGAAGGCCTCGATGTCGGACGCCTCGATCGGTGTCTCGATCGCGACCGGGGCGAACCACTCACGATCGACAAACGGTCCACTGTCCTCGGCATCGAGGCCGGCTCGAAAAAACCACGGGAGTGTGCCGTCGGCTGGAGCGTCGCCGGCCGTGGCCGACTCCCACGCCGACGCGGAGCCGGGATACCACGCCGGCCGGGGCGGCGTGATCGACAGGCGATGGGCGACGAGGTCGAGAAACTCGCGCCGCTGGTCCCATGTCCGGCAGGTGATGAGACACTTCGTCGCGATGCAGTTGAACGACGTGTTGTTGATGATCGACGCGGCCGCGAGGTCGGCTTGATAGCGAAGCTGCGTGGCGGTGTAGCGGCCGGGAACCACGATCCATGGCGTGACGCCGCCGAGTTCGCAGGTCATCGGCAGCCGAAGCACGGGTTCCGCCGACGGGGATGGCGGGCCCGGTCGCCCCCAGACGAGCTGATCGAACGCGGCGCGACCCCCCGTGAGGTGAACGTGGGTGACCGACGGCTGCGCGATGGCGTCCCTCGCCACGTCGGCACCACCGGTCACGACCGCCAACAGGTCGGCCTCCACCAACGGTCGAAACGCTGCCTGGAACACGGGCAGGAGCGGCTCCTGCACGGGATGGAGCTTGAGGAGCACGGCACGGCCATGCTCAAACACCTGACCGATGACATCGGCAGGCCCGAGCCCGGTGACGTTGCCGGCGCCGAGCACGACCGCCACGCCATGCTGCGTGGGCCGTCGTCGACACTCCTCACGCCAGGTCTCCCGAAAGGCCGCCAGGCCTCCGGGATTGGCGCACCGCACCGTGGCGGTATGACCGGCGAACATGACACGGTCGGCAATCCACGACTCCGGAGACGCATCGATGCCGATGAAGGCACTCTCCGGCCCGTGAAGCAGCCGTGGTGGCGTGTGGAGGCGTGGCACCCCATCGTGACCGATGGCGTCGAGACTCTGGGCCGTGATGAGCAGCAGCCTGAGGGTGGCGATGGGGCCCGTGGCCGCCTCTTCGGCCGCCACGCCCTCCGCCGCCGTCGCTCCCTTCATCGACACCGCGGCATCCACCCACCGTTCGGCGGCCTCGACGACCGTCGCCGCCACGCTCCGGGCGAGCATCGCCCTCGCCGTGGGATGGCGGTCGGCCCATCTCCTTGAGCCCGCCGCAAGGTTCCCGATCACGTCGGTGAGCGTCATGTCATGTCTCGTCGTCACTTGCCGATGCAATGACGTGAGAATATGCGATCGAGCAGATCCGTGCCGATCGCCGCCCCCGTGGCATCCCCGAGGGCCAGCGCCGCGGCACGAAGCCAATCGGCAATGATCGCTTCGTCGGCGACGCCGACAGCTGCTCGCTCCACGGCGACAGCGGCCTCGCCCAACGCGGCGGATGCCTCAATCGCCGCAGCCCGCATCCGCACCGTCGCCGAGGTCGTCGGCGTGGGCACGTCGGCCACCCGCGCCTCGATTGCGGCGAGCAGTTCGGCGACTCCCGCTCCCGAGATGGCACAGGTGACGATCGCCCCATCGCCAGCGCCGTCCCTTGCCCGGTCGCTTCGGGTGACGACGTCGATCCGAGGAGTCGCGGGGCGCCCATCGGCCGGATGCGTCGAGCGATCGGCGCCGGCATCGCGGCAGGCCAGGATCACGTCGGCACGGGCGATCTCCACCTCGGATCGCGATCGGGCAGCCGCGGCCAGATCGCCCGCCCTTCCCTCGGCGTCATCGAGGCCGGCAAGATCGACGAGGAGCCAGCCGCGACCGGAGGCTGCGGTCATGCGGACCTCGACCCAGTCGAGCGTCGTGCCGGGCTCATCGGCAACGACCGACGACGAACTGCCGATCAACGCATTGAACAGGCTGCTCTTGCCGATGTTGGGACGTCCCGCGAGCACCACCCGCGGCACGTCGGAGGCGGCGGCATCACGATCACCAAGCGCGGCCACCACCGCAGCCACCTCCGCCTGGCGTTCCATGATGCGTCGTGCCACGTCGGCCCACGCCGGTGTGACCGGCACGCTGTCGGGTGTGGTCTCGTCCGCGAAGTCGATCGCCGCCTCGACGTCGGCGAGCAGGTCGAGCACCGTGCCACGGGTCAGCTCCAAGGCTCTGCCCGCCCCTCCGGCGAGCCGGTCGAGAGCGGCGCCGAGTTCCTCGGGCGAACGGGCATCGACAACCGCGAGCACGGCCTCAGCCTGCACGAGGTCGAGCCGTCCCGCCAGAAAGGCACGTAGCGTGAACTCGCCCCCCCGCGCGAGTCGCGCCCCACACCGGCATGCCTCCGCCACGACCGCATCGACGAGGGGCGCCGACGACGGCAGCTGCACTTCGGCGAGGGGACCACCGATCGGCCCACCGGGCCCGGGCCAGGCGAGCACGTCGACCGGCAGGGCCCCCCAGCCGTGCCCGAGGCCGGATCTGGCGAGAGTTCCCCGCACGACCCTGGGCGATTCGCCCGGTCGAGGCCACCCCGGCTCGAGCGCCTCAACGAGTCGGGGCAGCAGGTCGAACAGCCCGTGGCCCGCCAGCCGCACGATCGCCCGCGCTCCCGGGCCGGGCACGGTGGCCGGCGCCACGATGAGTTCGTCGACCGCCCACATGCACCACCAGCCCTCGCCATGACTCCACCCCGGGCGTGTCGTGCCCGGCATGGCCCAACGAACCGCCTTACTTCTTCTTCCGTGCCTGACGCTTCTCGCGGGCGGCCGCAGCGGCCCCGTTCGACGAGGCCTTCCCGACGGGCGCGAAGGCCGCATCCACCACGGTGGTGCCACCGGCCTTCGCCGGAAGCGTCTTCGGCATCCAGAGCCGCTCGGCGATGCCCCACAGGCTCGACGTGATGAAGTAGAGGCACAGACCGCACGGCACCTTGAAAAACATGAGGGCCATGAACCACATCATGTAGTTCATCACCTGCTGCTGCACCTTCTGCTGCTCGTCGGCCGGCGGGGGCATGAACAGCTTCTGCTGCCACAGGAAGAGACCGATCGTGATCAGCGGGAAGATGTTGAGAAACGGTCCAAGCCAGCCCTCGGGTGACGTGAGGAACGGGGGCAGATAGGCCGACCAGTTCCAAAACATGTCGGGCGCCGCGAGATTGGAGCACCAACGGATCATCGGCGAGAAGAGCGGAGCCTGGCGGAGTTCGACATCGGTGGCGAGGGAGCGATAAAGCCCCATGAAGATCGGAAGCTGGATGAACACGAGCAGGCACCCGCCCATCGGGTTGTAGTTGTGCTTCTTCCAAAGCTCCTGCGTCGCCTGCGTGCGCTTCGCCGGATCGTCGGCATACTTCTCATTGATCACCTTCATCTCGGGCTGCAGCTCCTGCATCTTCTGCGAGGAGAGCGCCTGCTTGCGGCTCACGGGAAACATCGCTCCGCGAACGATCACCGTGAGGAGCAGGATGGCGATGCCGTAGTTGCCGATCACCGCGTGGATCGCATGCAGGATGGCGATCATCGGACGGGCCACCCAGCCAAACCAGCCGTAGTAGACGAGGTCGTCCATGCCCGACCCGGCGGCTCCGTATCGGGCGAGAAGTTCCGGCCGCTTCGGCCCCGCAAAAATCCGGTAACGATGGGCGACCGTGCCGCCATTCGGCACGACGATGTCCTGCGACACGAGCCTGCTGGTGACGTCGACGAGTTTCTTCCGGGCCGCCGGAGGCTGGCCCACCGCCAGCGGACGCACCTCGGCGAGGGACGGTGCATCGGTGACGCCGGGGCCCGCCTGCACGGGGATGACGGCCGACGCGAAGTAGAGGGCATCGACGCCAGCGAAGGACAATGGCGTTCCCGGAGCGATCACCGATGACGGATGGTCGAGTTTGCCATCGGCCACCTTGAGGCCGCTGGTGATCACGCCCGGCTTTCCGACGAATCGGACGGCGACATCGCGCACCGCGAGCGATCCCCAATCCCGCGACACCCGCTGGGTGTACCACCAGCCTTCGGTCGGAAGGCCCGTCGGACCGTCGAGGGCATAGGTGAGCGTGGCGTCTTGGCCGGCCCCGCGCAGCTCGATCAGGAGCTCGAGGGAGTAGCCTGCTTCGTCGTCGGAAGCGAGACGATACTCCTTCACCACGGTCAGGCCCCCGGCCAGCGTGCGGGCGAATCGCACCCGCGAGGCATCGCCGGTTTCCTCGATCGTCCAGTCGACGTCGGCAAGTTCGAGGCCTGGAATCTCCGCCAGCAGGTCGGCAGGGCGGCGACGACCATCCTTCGATTCGATCGACACCCGGAACGACAACGGGTCGTGGGGCGAGTCATCGGGATCGTCCACCGGTGCCGAGCGGTATTCAGGCCGCACCACTTCCAGAGGACGGCGGTCGGTGATCGCCTCCACGGCGACCGTCTGGTCCCCGCGACGAACCTTCAGCATCATCTTCTGACGCGGCCTCATGCCGGCGAGAAGACTTCGAAAGCCCGCCGCATCCGCCACGGGCTCGTCATCCACGGCGACGATCACGTCCGCTGCCCGCAGCCCGGCCCGGGCGGCTGGCGTGCCTGGTCCGACCACTCCCACACGGCACCCGTCCGAGACCGATTCCAGGGCGAGGTGGCCGAGGTAGGCCGAACGATCGTCCTGATCGTGGAACTTCTCGTCGGCAAGTTCGATGCGTTCCACCGTGGCTCCCCGACTCGTCAGCGTGACGAGCATGCGGGAGGACGATGGATCGAGGGAGCCGAGCGTGCGTCGCAGGCGAGGAGCCGCCCCATCCTCAACCGCCGAGGCTGCCGACGGCTCCGCGGGTGCCGCTTCCGCGATCACCGGCTCCGAGGACGCAGGCCCGGGAGCCGCTTCCGGCACCGCCGGCGTCTCGGCCGTCGCCACATCGGTCACGGCCGCTTCCTGCTTCTCACGCGGCGGCTGGGGAAAAAGCCACGTCTGAAGGGCTTGGCTGGCGAGAATGATGGCCAGCGACACGACGAAAAACTGGATGTAGCGGCGATCCAAAGCGGGCGTCTCTCGGAGGGGGGCGAAGGGAAGCGGAACGAACGGGAGGGAGGTCAGCGTCCCTGCCCAAGGCGATCGCCGAGGAAGTTGTCGAGGTCGGCGATGGCATGAATCTTCTGGCAGGTCTTCTCGAAGGGGTAGGCGATCCGACGAAACCGCACGCGGCGATCATCTTCGAGCACGACGTAACAGGCCCGGGCATCGTTGTCTCGGGGCTGCCCCACCGAGCCAACATTGACCATCGCCTTCCCGGAGGGCAGGTCGATCGCAACCTCCGTCTCTCGGGCCGGCACGCTGGGGGAAAGGAACTCCGGCGACGTCGTGAACATCCCCGGAATGTGCGTGTGGCCCTGGAAGCAGTACCGTCCCACGAGTTCGAAGATGTGCTCCATCTTCAGGGGATTGTAGATGTCTTCCGGAAAGACATATTCGTCGAGGGGACGGCGGGCCGATCCGTGCACGAAGAGGAGGTCGCCTTCGGTATGGGTGCGGGGGAGTTCGCCAATGAAGTCCATGAGGGGGTCGTTGGCGTTGCGGGGCATGCGGTCGTGCATTTCAAGCTGGTGCCGCGTCCAGCGGATGGCCCGCTCCGCCCCTGAGTTGAACCCATCGGGATCGAACAGCGCCCCCTGATCATGGTTGCCGAGAATCACGACGCGGCACCGCTCACGGATGTGCTTGACGCATTCGCACGGGTTTGGCCCGTAGCCAACCACGTCGCCAAGGCAGATCACGGCATCGACCTTTTCGCGGTCGATATCCTCCAGAACCGCCTCGAGCGCCTCGAGGTTTCCATGGACGTCGCTGATGATGGCCCGCTTCACGTACACTCCCAACCGCGGGCGGCGAATTCCGGCTGCATTCCGCGAAAAATGAGCGTACGCCCCCTCTCCGGCACGGTCAAGGACGCACCGGCCTCACCGCCGGCCAAACCCATGCACATCCTCGCCATCGACACCAGCCTCGGTCAGGGCTCCGTGGCCGCCGCCGACCCCGCTGGAACCTCCGAACGACCACTTGGTCCGGCTGGCGACCACGCCCGCGTGCTCACCGAGGCGATGGCCGAACTGGCCGCCCGTCGAGGCTGGTCCACCCCAACGTCCCCTTTTGGAGAGTTCGGCTATGGCCACGGCGATGTGGTGGCGGTGGTACGAGGCCCGGGATCCTTCACCGGGCTGCGGGTTGGGGTGACCACCGCCAAGGCCTTGGCCTGGACGACCGGCGCGAGGCTCGTGGGCGTGTCGGGCTTCGACGTGATCGCCCGCACGACGGCGCGACTCACCGGCTGGCAGCGTCCCCTCGCCATCGCCTACGACGCCGGACGCGGGGAGGTCTATTCCACGATCGCCACCCCTGATCTCGCGTCGCCTGGAGGATGGTCGCTTGCGCCGTCGTCGCTCCTCGTCGGATCCGACTGGATCGCATCGTTGCCGCAGGGCGCAGCGGTGAGCGGCCCGGCACTCACCGCCCTGGGAACGCTTGCGTCGGCGCGCGGAGATCTGCAGATCGCACCAACGGAGGCCTGGCTGCCGTCGGCGGCCGAAGTGGCCACCATGGCGGCCGCCTATGCCATCGCCGGCCGGTGCGATGATCCCGCCACGCTCGTGCCAGAATACCTTCGGCCGAGCTACGCCGAAGAGACCCGCAAGCCCGTTCCCTAAAGGCTGGCCGCACAGAACGGGCGGCCCCGTGCCGAGGCCGGATTCTGCCGGTACATTGGTGCCCGCGGGCGGGATTCCCGGTCAGTCCCCCCGAAGGCTCCCTGTCTCCGAGATCATTCATGCGGCCCATCACCAAACTCCTCGTTGCCAACCGCAGCGAGATCGCCATCCGGATCTTTCGCTCGGCCCACGAACTCGGGATCCGCACCGTCGCGATCTACGCCCACGAAGACCGCTTCGCCCTCCACCGTTTCAAGGCGGATGAGGCCTATCTGATCGGGAAACCAGGCGAGCCCATCCGGTCGTATCTCGATATCGAGGGAATCGTCGCGCTGGCGAAGGAACAGGGGGTCGATGGCATCCATCCGGGCTACGGCTTCCTCTCGGAGAATCCCGACTTCGCGGCCGCCTGCGCCAAGGCCGGCATCACGTTCGTGGGGCCCCGCGTTGAACTCCTCCGCACACTGGGAGACAAGACCGCCGCCCGCGACCTCGCCCACCGCGCGGGGGTGCCGATCCTCGCCGGCAGCCCCAAGCCCGTGGCCAGCCACGCCGAAGCCCTCGCGATCGCGAACGAACTCGGATGGCCGGTGATGCTGAAGGCCGCCCACGGAGGCGGCGGTCGCGGCATGCGGGTGGTGCGAGGCGAGGACGAACTCGCCGTGGCGCTCGAGAGCGCCCAGCGTGAGAGCAAGACGGCGTTCGGATCGGCCGCCGTCTTCGTTGAAAAGTTCATCCAACGGGCCCGTCACATCGAGGTGCAGCTGCTGGGCGACCACCACGGCAACCTCGTCCATCTCTTTGAACGCGACTGCTCGGTGCAACGCCGGCATCAGAAGGTGGTCGAACTCGCCCCCGCTCCCAACCTCGACCAGAAAACCCGGGAGGGGATCTGGGAGGCGGCGCTCGCCATCGGCAGGACGGCCCGCTACGAGAATGCAGGCACGGTCGAGTTTCTCGTCGATGCCGACACCGGACGTTTCTATTTCATCGAGGTGAATCCCCGCATCCAGGTGGAGCACACCGTCACGGAGGAGATCACCGGCATCGACATCGTGCGTCGGCAGCTCCTCGTGGCCCAGGGGCACGCCCTCTCGGATGCGGCGGTGGGCCTCGGCGACCAGAAGGCCATCCGTTCGATGGGGGCCGCGATCCAGTGCCGTGTCACCACCGAAGATCCCGACAATCGCTTCCTACCCGACTACGGCCGAATCACGGCCTACCGGTCGGCGAGCGGCATGGGCATCCGCCTTGACGCCGGCACCGCCTTCTCGGGGGCCGTGGTCACGCCCTATTTCGACTCGCTGCTGGTGAAAGTCTCGGCCCGAGGCCTCACCCACCAGGAGGCGGCCGGCCACATCGAGCGATGCCTCGAGGAGTTTCGCATCCGTGGGGTGAAGACGAACATCCCGTTTCTGATCAACCTCGTCACACACCCCGAGTTTCTCGCCGGCAACTGCACCACGCGATTCATCGACGAGACGACCTCGCTCTTCGACTTCCCCCTGCGTCGTGACCGTGCCACGAAGGTGCTCGAGTATCTCGGCGACGTGATCGTCAACGGCAATCCGCTCGTGAAGGGCCGCCCCTCGGCGGCGCGGCGCGAGCCGGCGCCGAAGCCGTCGTTCGATGCCTACGCCGCCCCCCCGGAAGGCACCCGCAACACGCTCCTCGCACTCGGCCCTGTGAAGTTTGCCGCGTGGGTGCGGAAGCAGAAGCGGCTGCTGATCACCGACACGACGATGCGCGATGCCCACCAGTCGCTGCTTGCCACGCGGATGCGCACCCACGACATGCTCGCCATCGCCGATGCCTACGCCAGGCTCGGCTCCGGCTTCTTTTCGCTGGAGATGTGGGGGGGTGCCACGTTCGACACCTCGATGCGGTTTCTCAAGGAATGCCCGTGGGAAAGGCTCCTGCAGCTCCGCGAGAAGATCCCGAACGTGCTCTTCCAGATGCTGCTCCGTGCGAGCAACGCGGTGGGCTACACCAACTACCCCGACAACGTGGTGCAGGCGTTCGTCAAGGAATCGGCCGCCTCGGGAATCGACGTGTTTCGCGTCTTCGATCCGCTCAACTGGGTTCCCAACATGCGGGTGGCGATCGACGCCGTGGTGGAGAGCGGCGCGATCTGCGAAGCGGCCGTCTGCTACACCGGCGACGTTCTCGATCCGCGTCGCACGAAATACGCCCTCGACTACTACGTGAAGCTCGCCAAGGAGCTTGAGAAGGCCGGCGCCCACATGCTCGCCATCAAAGACATGGCCGGCCTCTGCAAGCCCTTCGCGGCGGGCACGCTCGTCAAGGCGCTCCACGACGAAGTGGGCATCCCGATCCACTTTCACACGCACGACACCTCCGGGGCGCAGGTGGCCTCCGCCCTGGAGGCCGCCCGCAACGGTGCGAGCGTGGTCGACGCCGCGTTTGCCGCGTTTGCCGGCCTCACGAGCCAGCCCAGCCTCAACGCACTCGTCGAGGCCGCCCGTCACACACCGCTCGACACCGGTCTCGACCCCGAACCGCTCCGGCACCTGTCGCACTACTGGGCCGCCGTGCGCGACCACTACACCGCGTTCGAGTGCGGCATGAAGGCCCCCGACCCCGATCTCTACCTCCACGAGATGCCGGGCGGGCAGTTCACGAACCTGCTCGAACAGGCCAAGGCCCTCGGGCTCGGCGATCGCTGGGAGGAGGTCTGCCGGGCATATGCCGACGTCAATCAGCTCGTCGGCGACATCGTGAAGGTCACTCCCACGAGCAAGTCGGTCGGCGACCTGGCGCTCCTTCTGGTCACCAACAACCTTCATGCCTCGGACCTGCTCACCGACTCCCGCGAACTCGCCTTCCCCGAGTCGGTGATCGACCTCGTCTCGGGCCGCATGGGGCAGCCTCCTGGGGGCTTTCCACCCGAGGTCGTCAAGCGGATCGTGCGCGGCGGTGACGTGGTTACGGGCCGCCCAGGCGACTCCCTCCCACCCGCCGACCTTGCTGCCGCGGAGCAGAAGGTGGCGGAACTCGTCGGCCGATCGGCGTCGCCCCGGGAAGTGCTCTCGTGGCTTCTCTATCCGCGGGTCTTCCAGGATTTCGCCACGCATCGCGCCAAGCACGGTGATGTGAGCGTGCTCCCGACTCCGGCCTTCCTCGAGGGTCCCAAGCCGGGCGAGGAACTCGCCGTCGACATCGAACCAGGCAAAACCCTCCTCATCCGGCTTCTGACCGTCGGCGAACCCCATGCTGACGGCACCCGCACGGTGTTCTTCGAACTCAACGGCCAGCCACGGAGCGTGACGATCGCCGACCGATCGATGGAGACGAAGGTGCAGCGTCGACCGAAGGCTGCGATCGGCGACGCCCGCGAGGTGGGCGCTCCGATGCCGGGGTTGATCGTCACCGTGGCGGTGAAGCCGGGCGACGTCGTGAAGAAGGGGCAGAAACTCCTCTCGCTCGAGGCGATGAAAATGGAGACGACCGTCTACGCCGAACGCGACGGCCGCCTCGCCGAGGTGCTCGTGTCACCGGGCACGCCGGTGGAGGGCGGGGAGCTTGTTGCACGTTACGCTGACGCGTAACGGCACGGCTGCAACGCCATCCATGGCCGTTGCAGCCTCACGCAGCCGCGGGCACAGCCAAGGTGTGCCAGGGCTGCGATCCCGGTCATCCAGACCGGATAGCACGTTACGCTGACGCGCCCGCTGAACCGCTGAGCGAGCCGTCCATGGCCTCGCTCAGCTTGTCCCCGCCATCCTGACGGGGGGCACGGCTGCAACGCCATCCATGGCCGTTGCAGCCTCACGCAGCCGCGGGCACAGCCAAGGTGTGCCAGGGCTGCGATCCCGGTCATCCAGACCGAATAGCACGTGACGCTGACGCGCCCGCTGAACCGCTGAGCGAGCCGATGGGCATGGATGCCCGACGCGAGCAACCGCACGAGCGACCTCACGCCGTAACCGACACCGAAACAGCCAAACGCGTCATGCGTTTCGCCGCGTCGGTCCCACGGCTCACGCCGTTGGGCTTCCACGGGCAATCAATCGCCGCGTCCCGCCTGTCCAAGCCCAAGGCCGTCAGGCCTGGGACACGCATCGCGATCGCTGCAAACGCCGTTGAGCACCCTCGGCTCATTACGCCGAAACCACCGCACGCACCGCCGCGCCGGTCCCACGGCTCACGCCGTTGGGCTTCCACGGAGCGCCGCAATCGCACCGCCCCGCCCCGCAGCGCCCCGCCGTGTGACGAGCGAGGGGTTGCCCATGCCCCG
>JAFMIU010000111.1 GCA_017853835.1 Pirellulales bacterium
GACATGATCATCCGCACGATCCGTGACATGTTCACGGAAGACGTGGGGCGGATCCTGATCGACGAGCCGGCGGCCTACGAGCGGGCGAAGGAGTTTCTCGAGCTCGTCATGCCGAAGTATGCCCCTCGGCTGCAGCTCTACGAGGGCAAGGAGCCCCTCTTCCACCGCTACGGCCTCGAGGAGGAGATCAGCCGGATTCACCAGCGAAAGGTTCCGCTCAAGGGGGGTGGCTCGATCGTGATCGACCAGACCGAGGCGCTGGTCGCCATCGACGTGAACTCGGGGTCGTTCCGCACGGAGAAGAGCGCCGAGGAGAACGCCTACCAGATGAACCTCATCGCCGCCAAGGAGATCGCCCGCCAGCTTCGGCTCCGCGACCTCGGCGGCGTGATCGTCAACGACTTCATCGACATGCGCAAGGAGAAATACCGCCGCGGGGTCGAGAAGGCGCTCCATGAGGCGATGAAACGGGATCGGGCCCGCACGAAGATTCTCCGCACGAGCCCGTTTGGCCTCGTGGAGATGACTCGGCAGCGGATTCGTCCGTCGCTTCGCAAGAGCATCTTCCAGGACTGCCCCACCTGCCATGGCACGGGCACCGTGAAGACGGCGGAAAGCATGGCGATCGAGGTGATGCGAACGTTGCACCTTTCGGAAACCCGCGACGACGTCACCCGGCTCAATGTCACGGTGCATGACGACGTGGCCACGTGGATCAACAACCGCAAGCGCCGTGAGATCACGCAGTTCGAGGACCGGACACACATCCAGCTTCACGTCGTGGGCAAAGACGGCGTGTCGCCCGAGCACCTGGTCTTCGACGCGTGGGACTCCAACGGCCGCAGCGTGCGGTTTCCGTAGGCCAGGCGTCAGGGCCTGAGGCGATAGGCCTCGGCGAGCCGTCGAAAGGCGGCCGCCGAGGCGGTCGCATCGAATGGTTCGCCGAGTTCGTCCGCGAGGATCGACGCCACGGTGTCGGCCGCGTCGGCCGCACGGGCGGCATCGAGGAAGAGCCATCTGGACCGTCGTGCCAGCACGTCTTCGACGCTTCGGGCCATCTCGCGGCGGGCGGCGAATCGAACCATCGCCTCGCTGAAGCCCGGAAGGACGTCCCGATCGGCTCCCGGCAGCGACGCCACGTCCGCGCGTTCCACGCCATAGAGGTGGGGCCCTGGAGGAGCGGTCAGGGAAACCTGGTCGGTTCCCGGCGGCGGAGCGCCGACGAGCCGAAGGGTTCGGGTGATGCCCGCGGGGCGGGGCGGCAGGAGTTGATGATGAAAGCAGGCGTCCAGCACGCTCTCCGCCATCGCCCGGTACGTGGTCCATTTGCCGCCGGTGATGCTGACGAGGCCGTGGTCGGTGATCTCGATGGTGTGCTCTCGGGAGATCCGCTTGGTCGCCGCACCGCCTTCGGCAGGTTTGACGAGTGGCCGCAGCCCCGCCCAGGCTGAACGCACCGCCGCCCGCGACAGCGGAGCGGCAAGCCGCCGCCCTGCTTCCGCGAGGATGAACTCGATTTCGTCGTCGAGCGGACGAGGCTCCAGCGGCGTGTCGTGCCGCGGCGTATCGGTGGTGCCGAGGATCACCTTGCCGAGCCACGGAACGGCGAACAGCACCCGGCCGTCGGCGGTCTTCGGCACGAGCATCGCGGTGCCGGAGGGAAACACCTCACGGTCGACCACCAGATGCACGCCCTGGCTGGGTGTCACGAGTTCTGCGGAGGAGGGCTCGTCGAGCTGACGGAGTCGGTCGACCCACACGCCGGTGGCGTTGATCACGCAGCGGCCGCGAACGTCGACCAGCCTTCCCGACTCACGGTCTTCGGCCGTGACGCCCACGACCCGATCGCCATCCCGCAGGAGACCGGTCACGCGGCAGTGATTGACCACGGTCGCACCCTCGCGGATGGCGGTGCGGGCGAGGGCGACCGCGTAGCGGGCGTCGTCGAACTGGCCGTCCCAGTATCGGATCGCCCCGGCTAGCCGGTCGTGCTTCAAGCCCGGAGCTGCTGCGAGGGCGGCATGGCGGCCGAGCAGTCCCACGCGACCGATACGCTCGCGGCCGGAGAGGGACTCGTAGATCGCCAGGCCGATGCCGTAGAAGGGAAGGCCCCACAGTCGGCCGGAGAGACCATAGGCAGGCACGACGAACGAAAGGGGCTGCGCGAGATGGGGTGCGTTTTCGAGCATCGTCTTCCGCTCGTGAAGCGCTTCCCGCACGAGCGACACGTTGCCCTGCGCGAGATACCGCACGCCGCCATGCACCAGCTTGGTGGCTCGGCTCGACGTGCCCTTGGCGAAGTCCTCGGCCTCGACGAGCGCGGTGGCGAAGCCTCGGGCGGCCGCATCGACGGCGATGCCGAGGCCGGTGGCGCCCCCGCCGACGATGACCACGTCGAACGGCTCCGCTCGACGGAGCCGTTCGAGTTGCGTGATGCGGCACTCGGGGGGTGGTTGGGAAGTCGACATGGTTGGGCAGGAGATGGCGTCAGGTGGCGGTGGAGCGACGATCGCCGAGCGTGTTGATGGCCAGGAGAACGATGGCGGCCATCGCCGATCCGACGAGAAGGAGAAAGCCGCCGTCCCAGCCGAAGCGATCGACGGTGTGTCCAAGCACGACACTGGCTGCGACCGATCCGCCCAGGTAGCCGAAGAGACCGGTGAATCCTGCCGCGGTGCCGGCAGCCTTCTTCGGGGCGAGTTCCAGGGCGTGAAGTCCGATCAGCATCACCGGCCCGTAGATGAGAAAGCCGATCGCAACGAGCGCCGCCATGTCGATGGCTGGGCGGCCGGGAGGATTGAGCCAATAGACGGCCACCGCCCCCGTGACGAGCAGCATGAAAATCACGCCGGTCATGCCGCGGCTGCCGCGGAAGAAGCGGCCCGACATCCAGCCGCACAGGAGCGTTCCAGGAATGCCGGCCCATTCATAGAGGAAGTAGGCCCACGACGATTTGTCGACGGTGAAGCCCTTCGCCTCCTTGAGGTAGGCGGGCGCCCAGTCGAGCACACCATAGCGAAGAAAGTAGACGAACACGTTGGCCAGCGCGATCACCCAGAGCATGCGGTTGGGGAGGATGTGCTTCAGAAAAATCTCCTTCGTGGAGAGTTCCCGCTCGTGGGTGTCGTCGTAGTGCTGCGGATAGTCATTTTGCCATTCCTCCACAGAGGGCAGGCCGCACGACTGCGGCGTATCTCGCATCATGATGGCGGCGAAGATGGCCACGACGATGGCCACGGCGGCCGGCACGTAGAATGCGCGAACGCCAGTCTCCAAACCAATGGAGGCCGAGAAGGAAGAGTGGGCCGATCAGCCCGCCACCGACGTTGTGGGCGATGTTCCAGGCCGAAACCACGGTGCCACGTTCCCGCTGCGACCACCAGTGGACCATCGTGCGGCCGCTCGGTGGCCATCCCATCCCCTGCACCCAGCCGTTGGCGAGCTGGAGGGCGAACATCACGCCGATGCTCGACAGGGCCCACGGCACGAGCCCCATCACCAGCATGATGCCTGCCGACAGAAACAGGCCGGCGGGCAGAAAGAATCTCGGGTTTGAACGGTCGGACACGGCTCCCATCACGAACTTCGAGATGCCGTAGGCGATCGCGACCCCCGACATCGCAAACCCGAGGTCCCCCTTGGTGAAGCCCTCGTCGATGAGCGAGGGGATCGCGAGCGAGAAGTTTTTGCGGACGAGGTAATAGCCGGCGTAGCCGAAAAAAATCCCGGCGAACACCTGCCATCGGGGCCGACGATAAAGCGGATCGACGAGCGAGTCGGCGACACGGGGCCGGTGTGGAGCGGGGGCGAAGATCATGGGATACCGACACGACGGGCGTGGCCATCGGGGGCCAAGGTGGCCCTTTTCCGGCCGGGAAAAGGGGCTCTCGACCCCTCCCCTCGGCGACGCTATCGTACAGGGCTCGGTTTGACAGTTTTCCCAGCCGCATTTACGGATCCAGAGCCATGGCCACCCCCGCCGCCCATTCCGCCGCCACCATGAAGGACGCCGCCCACGAATACGCCATCGTTGTCGATGGGGGGCGCCAATACCGCGTGATGGCAGGCCAGGAACTCGAGATCGACTTTCGCCATCTGCCCACCGGCAGCGAGGTGGTGTTTGACGACGTGCTCGCGGTGAGCAAGGCCGGGCAGCTCACGATCGGCAAGCCGAAGGTTGCCGGCGCGACGGTGAAGGCCGAGGTGATCGGTCTCGTGCAGGGCGAGAAGATCTACGTGCAGAAGTTCGCCCGCCGCAAGAACTACCGCCGTCGCACCGGGCATCGTTCGATCTCGACGAAGGTTCGGATCTCGTCGATCTCGGCCTGATCCGGCATCGTCAAGGCCTCTCCGCGGCATGGCCCTGACGGCCACGTCGCGAGCGGTGAGGAGGAGCCATGGTCACGGTATCGTCCATCTACGAAGGCGGTCTCCGCTGCCGCGTGACCCATGGTCCTTCGGGCGCGACGGTGGTCACCGACGCCCCGGTTGACAACCACGGCAAAGGGGAAAGTTTCTCCCCGACCGATCTGGTGGCCTCGGCCCTCGGCGCCTGCATGATGACGATCATGGGCATCGTGGCGGAACGCCATGCCATCGACCTGCGAGGCACCACGGTTGAGACGGTCAAGGAAATGACCGCGACACCACCTCGCCGAATCGCATCCCTTCGCACGCGGATTTCGATTCCTCTGGCGGCCGACCACCCGCATCGGCCGCTGCTCGAGCAGGCGGCGCTCACCTGCCCGGTGCATCGCAGCCTGAGCGCCGAGATCGATATTCCCGTCGAGTTCGTTTGGCAGGAGTGATCGGCCCGGCATCACGGCAGGATTCGAAGGCCGACGGCCGTGTTGAGTTCCACCATGCTTCGGCGGTGCCGCACGAGCGTGTCGCGATGCTGCTGCCCCACCTCCAAGGCATCATCGAGGGTGACGTCGAAATCGTCCATCGATAGCGTTCCCGCTTCGAGCTGGTCTCGTTTTCGCTGGAGCACGTCGGCCATGCGGGGCACGATGGCCCGTTCCAGATGCTCGAGCGCCTCCCGTGACCGCTCGTATTCCCGGAGGGCGAGCCGCACCTCCGACACGATGCGGCGTTCGAGCGACGAGAGCTCCAGTTTGGTTTGCGACACGTTGCTTTCGGCCCGGGCGATGTTGCCCTGATTGCGGTTGTAGATCGGAAGGGCAAACGTGAGCCCGATGGCCCAGGAGTGGGAGCTCATCTGACCGGTTGGGCGATTGTCTTGGTAGGTGATCGGGTCGTAGAAGAGGTAGACGTCGTCGAACCGGTTGGCCCGCTGGAGCCGCACTTCGGCGCCGGCCCGCGTGACGCCGAGACGGGCGGCATGGATGTCGGGGCGGCAGCGGATCGCAATCGCCGCGAGTTCATCGAGTTCGGGCGGGGGTGGTGAGGTGTCGCGCAGCGAGCCTCGGGGCTGAAGAAACGAGGTTTCTTCGGGAGGCACGTTGAGGAGGATGGCCACGCCTTCCTGCGCGTCTTCGAAGGCCTCCTCGGCGTCACCGAGGGCCTCGCGGGAGCGCTCCAGGAGGAGCACCGTGCGTTCGATCGCATCCATGGCCGCGGCATCGTCGGGGCGGGCCGACTGCTGCATGCGAGCGAGAAACAGCTCCCGTCGGCGCACGGCAGCCTGCATGGTGAGCAGATCGAGACGCGTGGCCTGAAGGGTAACGAACGCCCGCGAGGCGTTGTCGACCTGACGGCGGACCACATCCTGGAACTGCGCTTCGATCGTCGATTTGGCCATGCGGGCGACGACCGTGCGGGCCTGGCGCTTCTGTGAGACGTCGAGCGGATAGGTGATGTTGAGGTCGTATTGGGTGGGTCCGCCCGGTCGGGCATCGGTGAAGCTGCCGTAGGGAATGAACTGCGTGTCCATATAGATCAGCGGATTGGTCCGCAGCCCGGCCGTGAGCACGTCGGCATCCGCCTGGCTGAGTTCGTGGCGCAGGGCCCGGATGTCGAGGTTGGAAACCATCATCTGTTCGAGCATGGCGTCGAGGCTGAGCCCGTCCGCGGGGCCCTCGTCGTCGACGATCATCGACTCGAGGTCCACCGCGGCCGACGCCATCGACTCGATGGGAGGCGGTGGGGCGATCGGTTCAGGGAGTTGCATTCCGTGGGCCTTCGTTGCGGGCTGGGCGGCCGTGCGGGTGCGTGGAAGGCGACCGGAGCGGCGTCGGCCAGCCCCGACCGACGTGCCCGCCGTGGCCGAACCCGGCTCGAACGGCGTGGAGAGCGTTCCGGGAGCGGGGCCCAGATTCGACTCGCCCCCGCCTGGCACGGGGCCGAGATTCGGAAACTCGATGATCGGCGACGCGTCGGAAAACTCGCTCTGCTGGGCCACGCCGCGCAGGGGCAACGCCACCATCACCATGATGATGCCGAGCAGTCGAAATGCGGTGATGCGCCGGTAGGCCGCCATGCTGAACCCTGCCCCAATCATCGGAAGAGGCCGCAGGGTTTCTCCAAACCCCGCGGCTCTCGCGAGCCGTACGATCGAGGCGAAGGCTCCCCAGGCTTCGCAAGCTTCCTGCATTGCCGCTGGGGCTGGGGCTCTGGGGTTTCTCGGCCACCTGTCGCCCCTCGTGAATCGCGTGAGGCCGCTGGTAGACGCTTCCCGGTTTTCCTCGCCGCCCTTCAGGGGGAGAATCTCAGCGTTGTTGCGTGTGCGCCCTTTGGGCTCGTTTCCCCATGCCAGATCTTTTCGCCGCGTCGAGAGCCGCGAATGTGGCCCGGGCCGCCCCTTTAGCGGCGCGGATGCGGCCGCGCCGACTGGCCGACTACGTGGGGCAGCGCAAGGTGGTCGGCGAGGGCATGCTGCTGCGTCGGTTGATCGAGGCCGATCGGCTCGGATCGGTGATCCTCTACGGTCCACCCGGCGTCGGGAAAACCACGCTTGCCGAGATCATTGCCACCGAAACGAAGCGGCGGTTCATGGAGCTCTCCGCCACGGCTTCGGGGGTGAAGGATGTGCGCGACGTACTGGAAGCCGCCCGCCGCCGGCTGGAAGACGACGGCCAGCGCACCTGCCTCTTCATCGACGAGATCCATCGCTTCAACAAGGCCCAGCAGGACGTGCTCCTCCCCGATGTGGAGAATGGTGTGATCGCCCTCATCGGGGCGACGACCCAGAATCCGTTCTTCGCCCTCACGAGCGCCCTGGTCAGCCGCAGTCGCATCTTCGAACTCGAAACGCTCTCGCCCGAGGACATCGGCGAGATCCTTGAACGGGCGGTGGCGGATCGGGAGCATGGCCTCGGCCGAGAGCAGGTGACGCTCGCCCCTGACGCCAAGGCCTTTCTGGTGGAGACCTCCGACGGCGATGCCCGCCGGGCGCTTGGCGGTCTCGAGGTGGGGGTGTTGTCGAGCGGGGCTCGGCCGCTCGACTTCACGCTCGAGCTGGCGCGGGAAAGCGTGCAGCGAAAGGTCGTGGCCTATGACTCGGGCGACACCCACTACGACTGTGCCAGTGCACTCATCAAGAGTATCCGCGGCAGCGACGTCGATGCCGGCCTCTACTGGCTGGCCCGCATGCTCGAGGGTGGCGAAGATGTGCGGTTTCTGTCGAGACGGCTCGTGATCCTGGCGAGCGAAGACATCGGGAATGCCGACCCTCGGGCGCTGATGATCGCCGTGGCGGCGATGCAGGCAACGGAGTTCGTGGGGCTTCCCGAATGTCAGCTCACACTGGCGCAGGCCGTGATCTACCTTGCCCTTGCGCCGAAGAGCAATGCCTGCACGCTGGCGATCGCCGCCGCCCGCCGCGATGTCCGCGAGCAGGCGGTGATCCCCGTGCCCCGACACCTCCAAGACAAGCACTACTCCGGCGCGAAGCGGCTTGGCCATGGGCAGGGCTACGAATATTCCCACGACGCCCCCGATGGGATCGCGTCGCAGGATTATCTCGGCGTCGAGAAGGACTACTACGAGCCCACGCACCGCGGCATGGAGCGCGACCTTGCCGAGCGTCTCGCCGAGATTAGGCGGCGACTTCGGCAGGGGCGGGACGAGCCGTCCTGAGTTCGGCGGTGATCTCGCCGGTGAGCACCGCTTCAAGACGGGCAAGCGCCTTGGCCACGGCGGCGCCATCGAGCACGCGGTGGTCGGCGATCACCGTCACGAGGCAGCGACCGTCGTCGTCGAGAGGGCCGTAGGACAGGCTCGTGGTGCAGATCGTGGGATGGAAGCGATTCATCGCGGAGAAACCGGCCAAGGTCGACAGGCTGAACGTGCCGATTCTCGTGGCCCGCTTCGGACCGGCCGATCGCATGTTCCAGCGAAGGATGGCGCGCCGGAGCCATCCGGGCACGCGTTCGATCTGCGACTGACGCTTGAAGACCTTGTCGACGGGCTCCCTGACAAAGCGGTCGATCGAGGCCTGAAGGGTCGGCAGGGGGAGTTCGTCGGGACGGGCGATGCGGGCAAAAAACAAACGGTCGCCGTCGTCGCTGCGGTTCACCGCGAGGGTGGCCACGCTCTGCGAACAAGTGGCGATGCGATGGTGGAGGTGTCCGGCCAGCCAGCTCCGAAGCGAGGGCATCTCACGGGCCACGATCGCGTAGGCCTTCAGGAAGACGGCGGCCCATCCCACACGGACCAAGGAGTCGCGGCGGGCTGTGGCCAGTGACTCGAGCGACATCAGCCGCTCGACCGGAAACAGCGGGATGTCGAGCGCGAGCGTGGCGACGTCGTTCACGCAGCCACGTCCCTCGGGGAGCCGGGCGATGCTGACGGTGGGAGCGGCGTGACTCATGGAGACAAACCCATCGCGATGCCGAAGGCGGCGGTGGACGGGGCGTGTGGGTGCGGGACAACGACCGGCATCGTAGAAAACCCGTTCATCCGGGCACAGGTGGATTTCCAGGGGTGGGGCTACACTGTCGCCATGCGAGCGGTGATTCAGCGGGTGAGCGAGGCGAGCGTGACGATCGCGGGCGACCTGGTCGGCCGGATCGGCCCAGGCCTTGTCGTGCTCGTGGGCGTGGAGGCGGGCGACACCGCCGACGATGCCGATTGGCTCGCCGGCAAGGTGGTCCAGCTGAGGATCTTCGCCGACGAGGCAGGCAAGATGAACCGCAGCGTCGTCGACACCCGAGGCGGGCTGCTCGTCGTCAGCCAGTTCACGCTCATCGCCTCGACGGCCAAGGGCAATCGGCCAAGTTTCATCCAGGCGGCGCGACCCGAGGAGGCGATTCCGCTCTACGAGCGATTTCTGAACCAGGTTGAATCGCTCGCCGGCTGCCGCCCGGAGCGGGGTGTGTTTGCGGCCGACATGCAGGTGGCGTTGGTCAACGATGGGCCGGTCACGATTCCCATCGACTCCCGTCGGCGGGAGTGAGGCGTCACCGCCGGTGGTATGAAACGAGGTTTTTTCGGGGCGTGGGGCGGGGGCCTGAAACCGCGAGACGGTGTGCTACAATCCCGGTCGCACGGTGGCTATAGCTCAGTTGGTTAGAGCATCGGTTTGTGGTACCGAGGGTCGCGGGTTCGAGTCCCGTTAGCCACCCTAAAAAAGGGTTTCCTGATCGCGGGTTTTGTCGCCCCTGACTGATTTCAGGCGTTTTCACAAAACTGACCCCCTCCCGGTTTCTGTACCAGTGCTCATGAGAGGTTTGGGGAACAGTCCG
>JAFMIU010000112.1 GCA_017853835.1 Pirellulales bacterium
GCTGGCTCGACCTCGCGGACATGCTCCTCGACGACCGGCTCCTTGGTCTTCGTCAGGACCAAGAATCTGGTCGCGATCTTCTTCCCGGGGCTGATCTCCGAAGCCAAGTGCGAGTACAGCAACAACTGCTCGCCTGAATCTTCGACCTGCTCCGGACTCCATTTGCCGCGGGAGGTCTTGATGTCCGTTACCACCAGCTTGTCGGCATCTTCCGTGAGCAGGTCCACGCGGCCGTACAAGTCCGGCACGCCCTCGACCAGCATGCCGCGAATCTCTTCCTCCACCCCTAGCACCCGCCCCTGAACGCTCGCCGCAGGGCTACTCAGGAAGGCCGTGAGCATCCGCGCGGCCAGAGCATCCAGCGAGGCCTGAGTCTCCGTGCTGCCGAACTGGATCGCGTCTGGGTCGTGCGGCAGCCATGCACTTCTGTAGGCGAACAGCAGGCTATCGAGGTCGGGCTTGGGATCGCCGGCGAGATGGGCTTGGAAGTGCTGCTCGATGGCCGTGTGAATCCCTGTGCCGAACACGAGGGCACTAGACACGGATTCCTCGGGCAGGCCGTCGATGTAGCGAAATCGGTATTTCAGCGGGCAGGTCCGGAACGTCGAGAGAGCCGACCACGAGATGTAGTCCCGGCCGGTGAGGTTCTTTGCGACCTCGTTGGCGGGATTCGTGCTGGTGGGCTTCTCGGGCGTGAGCACCGGCAGCAGCTCAGCGCCAGCGATCATCGAGCACCCCCAGTCGTCGCGTAGGCCCCGTTGCCGTTCGCGTGCCCATTGGTCGGCTCGTCGGATTTCAACTCGTCGATGAGGCGGCTGGCGTCCCGAATGCCGAGTTCGTCCGCCGTGGTGAGTCCGAAGCGTTCCCGCAGCAGGCCCACGAGGTCGATCTTCCGGCGAGCAGCGATGGCCCGGATGGCTTTGACCTGTGATGCCGTGGCGGGACGGGGGCTCGGCGGGTTCGTGAACTGGGCCGGCGGGAGCCTGTTCACGCTGGCCCCTTGGATGGCCGGACTGGTGCGCACCTCGATGATCTCCTGCGGCTGGCTGGGTTCGCTCTGGCCCTCACTGGTCAGCCGGGCGATCTGGTCCTCGACGGCCTGCTCGCACGACGCATAGGCCCGCTGCACGACGACCTGAAAGCCCTCGTGGTCTTGGAGCAGGCTGGAATCGAGTTCGGCCTCGATGGTGCAACTGGCCGAGGCGCTGGAGAAGCCGGGCAGGCCGACCTTCTTCGAGACGCCTGCATGGAGTTTCAACATGGGTGGTTCTTTCTGTGTACGGGTAGGGGGGCGGCAGTACGGCGGCGCAGATTTCTTCGCCGCCATGAAAAGTCACCGATTCAGATATCTGGGACGAAAAAGCGACGGGCGTGGGTGCAGGAAGGCTTGGGCACCTTCACCACACTCCACGCCCGTCACTTGTTGGGGTCGCGGGGTCTTCTGGCCGGTCAGCAGCAGGTCACGCCGCTCGGGCCAACTGCTTCTTGCTGCTGGCCTTGGCCTTCTTCCGGGCCTTCGTGCTGGCGTCGAAGAAGGGCGCCCGACAGCCGTAGCCGAGCGCGTCCCAGTCGACGGTCCCGAGTTCATCGAGATCGACCAGCATCACGTCCAGCAGGCACTCCGGCTCCGGGCCAGTGTCATCGGGGCCGGTCAGCACGAAGCCGCGGCGCCGAATCTCGTGGGAATCCTCGCCGGTCTTGTGGGCCACGGCGTCGATCAATTCGAGGTCACTCATGGGTTCTCGATCTCCTGAAAAGCGATGGGAAAAAGAACACGGACACGAACACAGGGACACCGGCCGCCAACGCAGCGAGCCGGAAGAAGGAAAACACGCCCGGCAGCCAGAGGGGCGGGCGGGGAGACGACGGATTACCCGTGAGCGAGAAGCCCTACGGGAACCGGATCAAGTAAGATCAGAAGATCAGCATCTTTGCTGTACGCATCTCTCGTACAAGTGAGTTTGTGATGGTGAAAAATCGCCGCTATCCGCCAGCCCATCCCAATGCCAAGAAGCAATCGGAGAAGGGCGACACATGGGAGCCGTTTGAAGCAGTCGCCGATACTCCAGACAACTACTCGGCCGTGGCGGCGTTTGCTGGTGTGTCCCCCGCGGAAGTGCAGCAGGAAATGCCTCTCCCCGGCTGTACAAGGCAGGGATTTCGAAACAACAAATACTACGTGGTTGTCGAAACGCTGTCGCCGCGGGGTCTGCTTGGTGAACTCCACCTGAGTATCACTCGGACTGACAGGAGTGCCGCTCACGACTGGCGAGAGTTTCAGCGGATCAAGAACGAGTTATGTGGGCCAGAGAGAGAAGCGTGCGAACTCTATCCCGCTCAGAGTCGACTATGCGACTCGGCAAATACATTTCACCTTTGGGTCATGGCCGAGGGAGACAGAGTACCGGTTGGCTGGAACGTTCAGACTGTGGTGGATTCAGAGGTGGCGTCGCAACTCAATATCAAGCAGCGCCCTTTCGGCGACGATGATCCCACGCGGGAACTATGCCTCACGAAGGAGCAGTACAAGAAGAAACTGGATGATGGGAGGAAGCAGCAAGGGTTGGGGCAACTCGGGCCATCAGCCACTCCCTCTCCGCCCCCAACGCCTCCGCCCGGCTCCTGAACGGCCCCAAGACAGGCCCATCAACAGGTCCCATATCGGCCCACCAGTAGCCCTCGGCATCCGGCTCGACGTGGCTCGCCCGGGTGATCTGGAGTTTCCCGATCTGCCGCAGGTCCAGTGCCTCGTCGTAGATACACCGGGCCATGCCATCCGCGCCGACCACCAACTCCATCTCGGTGGTCATGCGGCACCTCCAACACCCCCACGCCTGAGAATGTTCCTGCGGGGCCGATCCACGAGCAGGTCACCAACAGCGGCCTGAATCTGCTCGAAGTCCCGGGCGACCATCTGCCGGAGCCTGTTGGAATCTCTCAGCGTCTGCGGTTCGATGCCCGTGATCGTTTGCTGGGCCTGTTCGACGAGGGCATCCAACTCGGGACTCGACCGAATGTTCAGCCGCCGGAACCGCTCGAAGAACTCCCGGAGATTCTCGACGGCTGAATCGCGAAAGACTTTTGGCTGGCCGTCGTGAAGCCCGGTGAGCCTTTCAGCGAGATGGGCCGTGAGCCGCTGGAGTTCCGTGGCGAAAGCCTGCTCGGCCAACTCGACGGCACTCTCAAACCGCTCACGGACCCGGGCCTGCTCCTGCCTGAACACCTCGGGGTTCAGGGCGACGAGGTACTGAGGCGGCTCGATGGTCGGGTAGGAGACTTCGAGATCGAACAGGCCGTCGAGCGTGCTGGGGTAGTCGCTGGCGTTGAAGAGCGTGCCGAGGCGCCGCTGGGCTTCGCTCTTGATCGTGTCGTACTGCGCGGCGAGTTCCCGGGCGGCACCTTGGAGCCTCTCGCGGTACGTCTGCATCGTGCTGGCGAACGCGCTGAGCGAACTCTGGGGAAGCAGCCGAATGCCAGCCTCCGGAAACGGCAGCGTGACCGTCCGCCAGTAGGTCGACGCTTCAGAACGCACAGCAGCGACGGCACGGTAGGCGGGGTTCTTGGTGTCGAGGATGAGTTTGCTGGCCGAGAGCAGTTCGCGGTCAGCATGGAACGCTCGGGCGGCTGTCGTGCGTTGCTCCGGGGCGAGGGTCTTACGGACACCCAGCCACGTGAAGGCGAGCCTGACGGCGGCCATCGTGGTGCGGAGCCTGTTGGCGGCGGAGCGTTCCTGCTGCGTGACCGGCTGCTGGGCTTCACGCTGACGGCCACGCGGGGAAACCTGCTGGCCGGAGTTAGTGGAAGTGTCGGTTGTGGTCGCAGTTGTCATGAGGCGACTTGGTTTCCTTTTGAGGGTGTGTGCGATAGGGTTCCCGTACAGGTCTTCCCGTACGAGACGGGGGAGGGTCACGTGGGCAGAACGCCGGTTGCGAAACCCCGGCAAAGCCCATGGTCAACCGAAGTGCTGTCGTAATCGGCCACGAGGCGGCGTTTTACGGCTGGCTCAAAACTTCTGGCATCACGGACAAGGCGATCCAAGAGCGGAAGGAGATCACCGGCCGAGTGGTGTATCTGATTCCGGCCTGCCACTATCCGGAAGAGATCGAAGAGGTCGTCGAGGACCTCTTCGAGGAAATCTTTCGACGTGAACTTGCGCGTTGGCAGCCGGACGAGAAGGTCTGGCCTGATAGCGCGGACTTCGACCTGTTCACCCGCTGGTTTACGGTCGAGGGCTATTCGGTTGTCGAAGATGTGGGCCGTGGCCGCGTCGAGGATGAACCAGCAGGCGGCATGTAAACGGTCTGGGTGAGCACACCCTGCCGGGGTCTATCGAGTCCTTCCACGGCGGCCGGGTCAACCTGTGTCGTGGTGTAGCGGATTGCCCTGCTTTCAAAGGCTCAGTCGCCGGCGTCGGGCCGAGTGCTTTCCAATGGAGATGGTGCCGTCATTCGGTCTTCAACGGCGGCAGCACAAGCGTGACCAAAAGCATCGAGTCGTCGTGGGCTACCAACGAGTGTGGCTCCGAAGCATTCAGGTACAGCAGGTCGCCCGGCAACAGTTCCCGCGACTGCCCGTGGCACGTGAATGTCACCCGCCCTGCGAGGCACTGAACCGTGATCGGCCCCGGGGCCTTGTGGCTCGGAATCTCCTTGCCATCGGCGAGAACCAAGCGGCGAACTTCGAGATGCGGGGTCTTTACAAGGATGGCGGACTTGGCCTCGCTCGCTGCCGGAGTGGGCATGGCAGCGACGACTTCTCCAGAGGATGTATGCGTGAGCAACATCGAAACCGTGCCGGATGGCACGCCCCTACGGGAATCAAAACCAATAGACCGGATAGTGCCGGTGCGGATTGCGCGACATGTTGTTCACCACGAGGGCGACAGCCAGAAGGATCAGGCAGCCGCACGCCACCGGAAACAGCACGTACCAGTAGCCAAGCCCGCGGATGCTCTCTCCCCCGACGACGGCGATCAAGGCTGTGGCGCCCCCGGGTGGGTGCATTGACCGGGTGAGGTGCATGAACAGCACGCTTGACGACACCGCGACCGCAGCGGCGAACGCGGTGCTCTCGGGGGAGGGAATGTTGGTCGCCACGGCGACGCCGATCAGTGCCGAAATGAGACTTCCGCCGACGAGGTTCCGCGGCTGTGAGAACTCCGCCAGCGGGGCGCCGTACACCAGCACCGCCGACGCTCCGAAGGACCCGAGCAGAAAAGCACCGTCGATCCCCATTCTGCTCGCCACGAGGGGTGTGCAGATGCCGATGGCGTAGATGCCCGCCAGCGAGCCGAGCCACGACCAGAGGATTGCGGGCATCGGCTTTCGGGGAGGGCAGTCGTCCTTGGCCTTCATGCGGCCCAGATAACTCTTCATCAACACGCTCCCGAGGCAGGCGGCAATGCGACTCCTGCCGCCTGCCTCGACGAAGTTCCTACGCGACCAACTGATAGTGTCGCGTGATGAGGTCGTTCTGAATCCAGAGCAGTTTGCCGAACGCGAGCAGCAATCGTGACTCTGTCTGGCGATCCAAGGCGAACGACAGGATGGTCTGGGTCACCGCGGTCGCCACGAAGCCCAGCAGGGCATTCATCTGCACAAGCGGCACGTCCAGTTCGGCACTACCCGCCTCGGGTGTGTGAATCTTGCCGACCATGTCGAGGTAGTCGACCATCTTGGCGTCATACTCGCCCGTGACGAGTCGCGTCAGGTACCGGCCAAGATGCTGCTTTCGGAACGCGATCATGGGGTGTTCGAGCGTCAACGCGTCCAAGCCCTCAGGGATCGGCCCGTCGTAACCACCTTGCCGCGGCACAAAGTGCCGCTTCGTCGCGTCGTACGAGAAGAGTTTGTCATACACGGCATCGACCAAGGCTGGAACAAGCGGCCCGAGGTGAGGCGCGGCCGAATGAATCGCGTCGATGTCGTCCTTTCCAAACCCGATGAACTCCGCGAGATAGCCGAACCGGTAGCCGGTGTCGGTCTCCAACCGCGTCTCGTCGATGTGGGCAATCGTCATGGTTTCCGCCTTTCATGACAGGGAGCAGCCGTCCGCCTTCGCGTTCGCCGGGCGGCCGATTCCCGGGCGTCGCATAACCGGATATTGACATCCGATTGAGGGGCGACGATACTGGCAAGCAAAGTGGATGTCAACATCCGGAATAGAACGCGAGCGAGTCTTGCATGACCTCACACCCGCGGCCCCCTGCTGCAGCATGGTCGACGTTCCGGCACGGGCTCTCCAAGCCCGTGCTCGTTGTTGCAGTGGCGTGGCTCGGGCTTGCCGCTAGGCCGCTCCGGGCCATCGACGGCTTTGAGCAACCGCCGATCTCCTACAGCGCGACTAAGCCGGCAGACGCCGTGGCTGAACTGCAGGAACGGATTTCCCGCGGAGACGCACGGCTCGCATTCGACGAATCCACCGGCTATCTCCGCAGCGTGCTCGGTCTCCTGCGTATCCCGGTGTCGAGTCAGACGCTGGTCTTCTCCAAGACCAGCCTGCAGCAGCGGCACATCACACCGCAAAACCCACGGGCGATCTATTTCAATGACGACGTGTACGTGGGCTTCGTGCGCAACGGCGACGTGCTTGAACTGTCCGTGGCCGATCCGCAGTTGGGTACGGTCTTCTATACGCTGGACCAGCGTGTCGTCGAGCAGCCTGCGTTCGTGCGGCAGACCGACGACTGCCTCATTTGTCACGCGGGGCCACAGACGCGAGGCGTGCCGGGCCATGTCGTGCGCTCTGTGTACGCCGATCGCAGTGGGCAGCCGATCTTCTCGGCGGGCTCATACCGTGTCGATGACTCCACCCCGCTCGCCGATCGCTGGGGTGGTTGGTATGTCTCGGGCAGCCACGGCGATTCCACCCACCTCGGAAACATCACCTACCGGAAGCGGCCGGAAACACCGGAGGACTACGACTCCACGGGGCTGAATCAGATCGATCTGGGCTCGCGATTCGACGCATCCGGATACCTTTCCCCGCACAGCGATATTGTGGCGCTCACCGTACTGGCCCATCAGGCGTCGGCCCATACGATCCTCGCCAAAGCCTCGTTCGAATCCCGGATAGGCCTGCATCGTGAAGCCGCGCTGAACCGAGAACTAGGTGAGCCTGCGGATCATCGCTGGCCGAGCACGAACACCATCCTCGATTCCGCCGCGGCATCGCTCGTCGAGTGCTTCCTGTTCAGTGGAGCGGCAACCCTGCCGGCACCGATCACGGGTCCAACGTCATTCGCCGAGGAGTTTGCCATTAATGCGCCGACCGACGCCCACGGACGGTCGCTTCGGTCGCTCGACCTCCAGCAACGATTGTTGCGGTATCCGTGCAGTTTCCTGATCTACTCGAAGGCTTTCGATGCGCTGCCGGAGGAATTGCGGCAGCGGTTTTGGACGAAGATGGACGCCGTACTCTGCGGAAAGGACGCTAGCGGGAAATACGCGCACCTCTCCCCGGACGATCGGTCAGTCATTCGCGGTATTCTCGGGGCCACGAAACCCGGCGCGCCGACGCACTGGGTAGCGCCCTGACACGCTCATTGACGCGGCCATCACCATCATGCGAGAAGCGAATGCTGTCACAGACTGTTGAATACGCCCTTCGGGCTGCCACCTATCTCGCCACGGTGCCAAAGCAATCGCGTACGGTCGATCAGATCGCCGAGGTGACGCACGTCCCGGTCGCATACTTGTCGAAGGTCTTGCAGCAACTTGTGCGTGAGGAGATCGTCATCAGTCGACGAGGCACAGGAGGCGGCTTCATGCTCGCTCGCCCGCCCGAGAAACTCCGAATTCTCGAAATCGTGCAGGCTGTCGATCCCATCGAGCGGATCACGACCTGCCCACTCGGGTTGGCTGCTCACGGGAAACGGCTCTGCCCGCTTCACCGACGGCTCGATAACGCCTTGGCCGAGATGGAGAGGGCTTTTGCCGCATCGACGCTCGCGGAAATTCTGGCCGAACCGACGAAGAGTGTGCCGCTCTGCAACTTTCCGGCCGCAGCGACTTGCCGGTGAGGCGGCGGTATCAGAGAGCGGCGGTCAATTCACCCCCGGCTCCCGCACCACTCTCCGCACCCGACCGCCACTGCCGCCTTCCGACCGCGAATACACGCCCGCCCGATCCGCCGACAGGCACCTTCCCGAGGCCCACTGGCGTAACCCTTCGATCTTGTCGCCCGCGGTCACAGCCACGGGTACGACGTTCTGCGCGGCCTGAACGAGCGGGACATCGAGCAGCGACGCCAGCCTGCAGCACGACTTGATCTCGGCGCCGGTCCAGTTCGTGTCATCCGGCCGGGCCTGCTTCGCGTCCAGCCCGTAGTGCCGCTGATAGATCGACCAGATACCGTCCTTCTTGTCACGCCCGGGCAAGTCAACGAAGAACACGCCATCGAATCTCTCGGCCCTCGCGAATTCCGGCGGCAACTTCGAGGCGTCGTTGCACGTGCCGACGAAGAAGACGTCCGATTCGTGGTCGTTGAGCCATGTGAGCAGTGAGCCAAACACGCGGGCCGTCACGCCTGAGTCTGTTTGGCCCGATGACGTAGCCCCAGCCAGTGCCTTCTCGATCTCGTCGCAGAACAGCACGCAGGGGGCCATCGCGTCGGCCAGTTTCAGGGCCGCGCGGACGTTGGACTCACTCTGGCCGACAAGCGAGCCGAGTAGGGCGCCGACATCGAGCACGACCGTGGGCCTGCCAGTCTCGTTGCCCAGCGCTTTCGCGAACTGGGACTTGCCGCAGCCGGGAGGAGAGAGAAGCAGGACGCCGCGGGGCCTGTTGCTGACAGTGCCTTCGCTCTGGCGGCGCATGGCCCGGAGACAGAACGCCTTGAGGTTCTCCAAGCCGCCGAGTTGATCGAACGACTCTGTGCCGCGGTGAATGCTGACCAAGCCCGACTTCTTGAGTTGCCCAGCCTTGATCTCCCACAGTGTCTCGGCCTTGAGCGTGCCATGCCTGACCAGCGAGAGCGAATAGGCATTCTCGGCTTCGCTGCGTGTCAGGCCCTTCGCAGCGTCGATCACCCGGGGGAGGTCATCATCAGCGGGAAGTTCACCATCCTGTGTGGCTACTGCGCGGGCGATCTCCTCCAGTTGCGCGTGATCCGGGAGGTCGTGGTCAAGGCACACGAAGAGTTTGTCGAGTTCCGGGGGTATCTGCGTCACGGGAGCCAGCACGACGATGAACGCCCGGTTGTGCTTGCCCGTGATAGCCTGCCTCGCTACGGCCTGAATGAGTTCCACGTTGCCGAGGAACCTGTGCAAGTTCTCGAACAGCAGGATTGTCGTGCCGGAGCCTTGCGAGACCTGCGGCATGGCCCGGATGACAGCGAGCGGGTCTTGGGTTTCAGTGACGCCCGGGATCGCGATCTGTTCGATGGGGAACTGGACCCCGGAGTCGCAGTTCCAGATGCCCAGCCGCCAGTTCTCAGCGCGGCACAGGTCGGTGATTTCCCGGGC
>JAFMIU010000037.1 GCA_017853835.1 Pirellulales bacterium
GGGGCCGATCCGGAAGATCCTGACACACCTCGGCGAACCACTCGAACCACCGCCCGTCTCTCCCGCCCGTGGCCCGCCGGTTGACTGGGGAGAGTTCGTGCAGGGCCATGACGACCGGGCGATCTTTCAGGGACGGATAGATGAGCTGCCCGCGATCGACATCCACAGCTTCTGACCGGCGTCGGACACGAGGCGTCGAAGCTCCGGGAACGGCCGACTGGGACGCGGTCTGCGCGGACCGCCCGAAAAACGCCACCGAAGCGGGTGCGGGGCGTTTCGAGAAACCCGCTCCGGACGCCCGGGCCGCTCCTCCCGAGGCTCACGAGTCGCTCATCAGCCGGAAGACCGGTGCGGAGGTGCCATAGACCGGGCTATCCTTCATGGTGAGAGGCGCCGTTGCGATTCGATGTCGTTCTCACAGGAGCAGGTCAAGCGGGCGTTGGTCACGTGAACCCAGGAACGATGTCCTGCCGCCCGTTCGGTCGTCCATCTGACCCGGTCCGATTCAGCTGGCCTTCAGCTTTCGACGCAGCCACGAGATTCCGACAAGGCCGGCCGCGATCGTCCCCAGAGCCATCGAGGAGGGTTCTGGCACAGGAACGATGTCACTGAATGAGGTCGCAACGACAAGGTTGGTGATCAACTGGGTATTGTCGGCCGTCGCCTGCCGCAGGGCAAATGCCGACACCGCGTTTGCGGCACCATCGATAGCGGAGATGCTCGTGCTGGACTCGCTGGTGGGGTCCACCCACAGTTTGCACTCGAGCGTGTCGGCATTGTAGGAGCCCACCACCTTGTACGACTGACCAAACAACATGCCAGTGGGCCAGGTCACATTGGGCGATGAACCAGCAGGCGACACGCCAAACACGAAGTCGCCTCCAACAAACGAGGACGTGACGAACGTTCGTGTGGTGAAGTCGCTGGCCGCGTCCTTAAAGTGAGCGAAGTACACCTGGGTCGCTCCGCCACTCACAATACAATCAAAGCCGAAGTAGTAGGTCTGCCCCGCTGAGATCGGCGTGAAGGAAACATTCGCATCCTCGCGAGTACCACCGCCGTTGGAGTCGACCAGGGTTCCCGAACCCGACACCTGGATCGGGATCAGGCCCGCACCACTGTGCGACGCCCAGCCGTCCTGGCCAACGAGGTTGCCGGCGGTGAGCGGCGGGGCTGTCATGGGGGACGAGTAGAGCACCGTCGCTTGGGCAACGGGCATGATCGCCAGGCAGGCAATCGTCCCCACAACAAACGCTCCATACCGTGCAAACCGAGTCATGATGCTTCCTCTCGTGGTCAACTCAAACGTGATCGACGTGCCCGAAGCCACATCCATTGGTGAATGGCTCGAAACTGTGCAAATTTCGCGCCATTTGCGGGCCCAAGGGGTCCAAAAACGTTTGTTCGCTCGAAAAACTTAAGAAAACGCCATTTTTCGGCATATCCAATCCCAACGCGGTGCCGCGTTCTTCAGGCTACGTTTCGCCACATCAACGAATCGCTTTCGCGCTTTTTGGGAAAAAGTCTGCTCGATTTCTCCATTTTCACGAAATCCAAGCCGTCGCAACAGGGAGCGGTATCGGAACGTGCATCGTCATGTGGACGCGCTGTTGAGGTGGTGGCGTGCCATGGCGAGGACGCCCGCGCCGACCACGTCGCCTGACGAGACGATTTGGCCTTCGCGAACTTGATCGAGTCGAGCCATTCACCCACCTCGGCCGGCGTCTCTCCGGCGGCAGGGTCGGTCGACGCTTGTAGCCGATGACCGTGTTGCCGACGGCGGCCCCGCGGGCCCACAAGCCGTCATGGGCTCGCTCGATCTGCTTTCAGGTGCAGAAGCTCGATCGGGCGTGCTGCATCTGGCTCATGTGCAGCAGATCGGGCCAGTCGTCGTCAGTCGTGTCGATGTCATCCGACGTACAGATCACCCCGACGTCGGCGTCCACCGACGATTCAAAGAGTTCGCCCGCCTTCGTGTGGTGGCGGTAGAGGTGGCTCGATTCCTCGGCGAGGATCAGGTGCTATCGCGTGGCCTCGATGCCTGCCCAAACCTGATTGATCCCAGGGCGATCGGCGACCTCATCGCTGACCTCGGGCTCGGCAATGACGTCGATCTCGTCGGTGATTTGGGCCCTGCCGACGTCGCGGCCGTCCGTTCGACCTGATGGCGATGGAGCGTGCCACGCCACAGCCCCTCGGCATGGGCAATGCGACGATGATTCTGGTTGCGACGGCCGAGGACTCCATCGTGGCCAAACTCGAATGGTTCCGGCTGACCAACGAGACGTCCGAGCGGCAGTGGGACGACGTGTCGAAGCTGGTCGCGCTCATCGGCGACAGGCTCGACATCGAACACATGCAGCAGATGGCCGTCTCGATCGGGGGTGGCGACCTGCTCGACAAGCTGCTTGCCGGTCAGTGAAGACCTCGACGAATCGCTCCACGTGTGTGGCAAAACGCTCCAGGGGGACCGGAGGTTTCCTTACCGTGCTCGGGGTGGGGGGTCGGTGATAGGGGGCGAGGCTAGCACCAGCTGGCCTGGCTGTCGGCCGGCCGCCGAAACGACCGTGACCGTGGGGGCCGGCTTGATCAGTTCGTCGAGTGTGGATTCAAAACCCATCACACCGGGTGTTCCCACCGACCATGTGACCTTTCGCGACGCCAAATCGACATGGCCCGTCAGGGGCTGCGTCGCATTCGTCGTGGCGTCATACATCACCCCCTTCACCTCGCCCGCCTTCGACGCGGCGATCTGCTGAAACGACGTGGAAACCGCTCCTGGAGCCAATGGGGGTGTGAACACTCCCAGAGGGAGCCACTCTGACGAGAGCACGGCGGCCATCGCGGGATTGGCCGGAGGTGTGCCCGCAAAAAACGCGTTGATGACGACTGCAGGCGGAATGGATGATGTCCGCCACCCCGCATAGGGCTGCGGGTGTTGCCAGACGTCGGGATGCTGCCCGTACCACACAGGCGTGAAGGGTGCCGGCCGCGTGTGCTGAGCCTGGGCTGGTTGGGCCGCGGATTGGGCCTGATGAGATGGCTGAGTCATTGCCGGACCACCCGGCCCGGGGCCCGCCCCGTGGCTAGGTCCTCCGGGGCCGAGGGAAGGGCCTGCTGGTCCGTGTGACGGCCCTGGAGACTTGCGACCACCCAGTTGTGCTCCCGACGCGATCGCCCCGCAGGCGGCCACAAGCACGGCTGTGGCGAGTGTGTGTGCGATGATCCATTGGGTCTGGTGCGACTGCCGTTGCATGTTCGGGGCCCTCCGTGGTGCGACCGTGGCGACCATGCGGCTCACTGGCCATCCAGGTCGCGGTCGTCAAAAAGGTACGGGATCAGCGTGCCGTCGGGGAGAGGCTTTTGCTGAAAAAGCGCGACCCGCATCGAGACGTGCCGGGAATCGCTCGTGAGGATCTGGGTGTAGACCCACTCATCCAACGAGTTGGCGACGAAGCGGACATGCCCGTCGCAAAACACGGTCATGAAGCCTCCTTCATGACGCGACGAGGGGTACCGCAGCCCGTTGTCACCGCGGGTCTTCATCCAGGTGTTCATCGTGGCATGAAGTGATTTGCCGCCGCCAGGGGCGCCGTATCCGGGATGGATGCCCCGGGTGTGGAGCACCACGTGCATCGTTTTCACGGACGTGTCGGCATTGTTGACCGGCGGCAGGGGGTTGTCGGCCCAGGACACGTCTGTCGGGGCGACCGGACCGGTTCGCTCGGCCAGCAGCATCGTGTTGCTCGTGCCATCGCCTTCGGCGATGTCGCTCAGCGCATAGCGTGCACCGGGATACTCCTTATGCCCGCCCCAGTGCGTGAACCACGGCATGGATGGGAGGTTGCCGGCAGCATCGGCGAGCACGCCGTCGCCGAGGTATTGGCGGTTGAAGCCGTCGAGCGACATCCCGCCGCTGCCGCCGTTGCCGAAATAACACAGCGGGCTGGGAGATGTCATCCACCTGGCCATGACCGGGCAGATGAGGAGATTCACCCGCTTGGCCATGGCGTTGTCGGCGACCCTCGCCGTCGTGAACGAGGTGTACCACTCCGAGATCTCCCGCTCGTCGAGATACGGCATCAACATGACTGTCCACGACACGCAGGCGATCTCCTCCTTCGGGTTGCCCTTTCGTGTGGTGTGGGCCGATGTGTACGTCTCCAAAACGTTCCGCCAGCCAGGCAGTTGTGCCTGCGAGAGATCGTAGGCGGCGAAGGCCTTGCCAAGGCGTGAGATGTTGTTGGCACACTGCACCTTGCGGGCCGACTCACGAAACATCGCAAGCGACGGGAGCAGAATCGCCATGAGGATGGCCACGCCCGCGATCACGACCATCAGTTCGGAAAGCGTCATGCCATCGACTGTGCGACGGCGACGACGATCGACGGGCGAAACCATGGCGGCAGGTCCAGGCGGGTGGCGCGAGACGCGCCCACGCCATGGTTTCGCTACGGACCAGCCGGCTCAGGCGTTCGCACCACACGCATTCTGCCCGGAAAACACGTGGCGAAAAACACCAACCCGGGCCCGACGGAGCGTGCGGTCCTGCGGGCCGCGGGCTGGGGGCAGGCGGGGCCGAAGCGCCCCGCCTACATGGCGCTGCCACCGAGATCGCGCACGTTGAACAGGTAGGGCGTGCCTTCCTTGCGGGGATCGTCATGGATCTGCTGAAACATGCCGACCCGATAGGACACCCGGCGTGAGTCGCTCGACAGCATCTGTGTGTAAACCCATTCGTCGATCTCGTTCGAAACGAGCCGAACGTGGCCATCGCAGAAGGCCGCCATGAATCCATCGGGGTGACGGGAGGAGGGATAGCGGAGGTCGCGGTCGCCCCGTTCCTTCATCCAGGTGTTCATCGTGGCGTGGAGGGATTCTCCGCCGCCGGGCGCGCCGTAGCCGGGGTGGATGCCCTTCGAATGGAGCACGGTGTGCATGGTGCCGTCGGGGCGGCAGCCGTTGCCTTTCGCAGGCGGCACCGGGTTGTCGGCCCACGACGTGGTCATGGGTGTTGTCGGTCCCGTTCGCTCGGTGAAGAGCAGCGTGTTGCTCGAGCCATCGCCCTCGGTCACGTTCATGAGGGTGCTTCGGGCCGGGTAATACTCATACCGTCCACCCCAGCGGAGAAACCAGGGCTGTGACGATTCATTGCCGGCCGTGTCGACGCAGACACCATCGGCGGGATTCTGCAGGATCGTGTGATCGGGCTTCGTGGCATCGAGGCCGTCGTCTTCGGTCGGCACGCCGCCCGTTCCGCCATTGACGAAGTAACACAGGCCACTCGGCGTCTTGAGCTGTTCCGCCACCACCGGGCAGATGAAAAGATCGATCTGCTTGCCACGCACGTCGTCACGACCTGACGGCGTGTAGGCGGTGTACCAGTTCGACACCTCGAGTTCGCCGATGAAGGGCATGAGCGGCACGGTCCACGAGACGCACGCGATCGATTCCTTCGGGTTGCCGTTCTTCGGCACATGGGCCATGGTGTAGGCCTCGACCGTGTTCCGCCACCCAGGCAACTGGCCTCGGCTGGTGTCGAACGCCGACATTCCCTTGGCGAGCCGCGTGATCTTGTTGGCGCATTCCACCTTGCGGGTGGCTTCGCGGAAGATGGCGACCGAGGGCAGCAGCACCGCCATGACGATGCCGATCCCAGAGATCGCAACCATGAGTTCCGGCAGCGTGACACCGCGGGTGTGACGGCCTGAGCGAGGGAGAGCGAGGCGTGGCATGGTGGGGGCGTCCTGGCGGGAATGGCATGCCGTATTCCGCATGCCGTTGTGTGATTACGCACCATCCCGCCGGATGGTTCATGGGCAGGGCCAAAAAAATGCCACGGGGTCGTTTTTTGTGAGAAAACGCAGGTCTTCGGCCGAACGGAAGGTGCCGTGACGCGTTTTCCGGCCGAACCGGCGGGCGCAGGCCGAGGCCCGCCTACCGAGATCAGCGCGCCTCGGCTCAGGCATCTCGACGGTGCGAGCGATGGGGGCGGCTACATGCCGGCGCCCAGATCCCGAACATTGAAGAGATAGGGAGTGCCGACGGCTCGGGGGTCGTCGTGGATCTGCTGAAACATCCCAACCCGGTACGAAACCTTCCGGGAGTTGCTCGACAGCACCTGGGTGTAGACCCATTCGTCGATCTCGTGCGAGATGAATCGTACGTGGCCGTCGCAGAAGGCCGCCATGAAACCCTCAGGATGGCGGGAAGAGGGGTAGCGGAGGTCGCGATCGCCGCGCTCCTTCATCCAGGTGTTCATCGTGGCGTGGAGGGATTCTCCGCCGCCGGGAGCGCCGTAGCCCGGGTGGATCCCCTTTGAATGAAGCACCGTGTGCATGGAGGCGTCGGGGCGGCAGCCATTGCCCTTGGCGGGAGGCACGGGGTTGTCGGCCCACGAAACGTTGACGGGCGTCGAAATCCCGGTGCGTTCGGAAAAAAGAAGCGTGTTGCTCGTGCCGTCGCCTTCGGTCACGTTGTGGAGCGTGTTTTTCGCAGGGTAATACTCGTAGCGTCCGCTCCAGCGGAGAAACCATGGCTGCGACGATTCATTCCCGGCCATGTCGACGCACACACCGTCAGCCGGGTTCTGAAAAATCGTGTGGTCGGGCTTGGTGGAGTCGAGGCCATCGTCCTCCGTTGGCACCCCGCCAGACCCTCCGTTCACGAAGTAGCACACGGGGCTGGGCGACTTCATCAGTTCGGAGACCACCGGACAGACGAAGAGTTCAACCTGCTTGGTTCGCACATCGTCGGTCCCGGTCGGTGTGTACGAGGCGTACCAGTTCGCCACTTCCAGCTCGCCAATGAACGGCATCAGCGGTACCGTCCAGGAAACACAGGCGATCGACTCCTTCGGATTGCCGTTCTTCGGCACGTGGGCCATCGTGTAGGCCTCGATCGTGTTTCGCCACCCTGGCAGATGGCCACGATTGGTGTCGAAGTTCACCATGCCCTTGGCGAGGCGGGAGATGTTGTTGGCACACGACAGCTGCCGGGTCGATTCCCGGAACTGGGAGACCGTGGGCACCGTCACAGCAGCCAAGGCGGAAAGGGCGGCGGTCGCGACCAGGAGTTCGGCGAGCGACATGCCCGGTCGGCTGTTTTTCGCTGACCGTGAGCGCGCAGGGGCAACCGCAGGATGCGTGGATGCTGCCATGCCGAGTAACTCCAGTTTGCCCCTGGAGATGCCATCTTAAACATCGGACAATGACTTGGCAAGAAACAAGGCCTGCGCAACTAGCGACGTTTTCGCCGCTCGCCGAGGTGTGGTGAACGGCTTCCACGACCGGAAATCCAGCGGCAAACCGTTGTCCGGCTGCGAGGATGGTTGTTTGGAATGACAATGCGGATGAGGGAGTCTGGAACCTATGCATCGGCTCACGCGGTCAGAGGTGCGGGCGATCGACCAACGGGCGATCGAGGCCTTTGGGGTCGCTGGCGTGGTGCTCATGGAAAATGCGGGGGCTGGGGCTGCGAGGCTTCTGGCGGCCCAGGGGCCGAGGGGGCGGGTGGCGATCGCCTGTGGGCGGGGCAACAACGGCGGCGACGGGTTTGTGATCGCACGGCATCTGGAACTGCTCGGCTTCCGGGTGCAGATCCTGCTCGCGTCGCCCCCAGCCGACTACCGCGGCGACGCAGCCGCCAATCTTGCGATTGCCGAGCGGAGCGGCATCCCGGTGACGTGCCTGGACGATGGCGACGCCACGGCATGGCGAGCCGCGCTTGCGGGCGCCGACTGGATCGTCGACGCCCTTCTGGGCACCGGGGCGAACGGTCCACCCCGGGGCGTCACGGCCACGGCCATCTCAGCCATCAACGACACGCATCAGGCCGGGACAGCCGGCGGTCGGCCACGGGTGCTTGCGGTCGATCTGCCCTCGGGGCTCGATGCCAACTCGGGCGACACGCCCGGCGTGTGCGTGGAGGCGGATCTCACCGCCACGTTCGTCGCCGAGAAGGTCGGGTTTGCCAATCCCCATGCCGCCACCTTCACCGGAGCGATCCACGTGGTGGGAATCGGCGCGCCGGCGTGCCTCCTGCAGGAGTATGGCATCAGCGACCGAGGCGATCCCTGAGAAACGCGTAGGCGAGCGCGTCCATGAAGGCCTTTTGGCGATTGTCGGCGGCGCCGCCGTGGCCCCCCTCGATGTTTTCATACGAGAGCACGGGCTTGCCGAGCTGGAGCAACAGCGCGGCAAACTTCCTCGCATGCCCCGGGTGCACACGATCGTCGCGGGTCGAGGTCGTGAGCAGGATCGGCGGGTAGTCACGTGATGCGTCGATCGAATGATAGGGCGAGATGCCCTCGAGGAATGCCCACTCGTCGGGCTTGTCGGGATCGCCAAACTCCCCCATCCAGCTCGCGCCCGCCAGAAGCGTGTGGTAGCGTCGCATGTCGAGCAATGGCACCTGGCAGACCACTGCACCGAAGAGGTCGGGCCGACGGGCATACATGTTGCCAACGAGCAGGCCACCGTTGCTGCCCCCCATCACGCCGAGCCGACGGGGCGAGGTGACGCCGCGGGCCACGAGATCCTCGGCCACGGCAATGAAGTCGTCGTACGCGCGGGGCCGTTTTTCCTTCAGTGCCGCCTGGTGCCATGCCGGCCCAAACTCGCCGCCGCCACGGATGTTGGCGATCACATACACCCCGCCGTGCTCCAGCCAGGCGGCGCCCACGACGGGGTTGTAGCCCGGCACGAGTGGGATTTCGAAGCCGCCATACCCGTAGAGCAGCGTGGGCGTTCTGCCGTCGGCTGGCAGGTCGGAGCGGCCGATCTGGAAATAGGGGATGCGCGTGCCATCCTTCGAAACGGCCTCGTGTTGCTCCACGCTCAAGCCCGCGGCGTCGAAGAAGGCCGGCGTCTGCTTGAGTGCCACGGGCGGCTGGCCGGGTGTTGCGGCCGAGCCGATGGCGAGCGTCGACGGCTCGAGGGGGCTCGATGTGACCATCCAGTAGTCGTCGCTCGTTATCTCGTCGACGGCCGACGCCTGGGCCGTGCCCGATTCCGGCACGCCGGCAAGCGGTTCCGCGTGCCAGGTGCCGTTTCGAAACGTCAGCGCCGTCACGCGGCTTCGCACGTTGTCGAGGGTGTTGAGCAGGAGGTGGTGGCGTGTGCCGCTCCAACTCGCCAGCGACGTGCGGCTCGTCGGCGTGAAGAGCACCTGGATCGTGCGATCGCCCTCGAGAAAGCCGTTGAAATCAGCGGCCAGCAGCGAGCCGGCAGGATAGGTCGTTGCTCCCACCGTCCAGGGCGTTCGAAGCTCGATCACCAGCCACTCCCGATGCACCGCCGCGTTGGCGTCGTCGGGCTTGGCCACCTCGATCAGTCGGCCGTCGCGTCGCACGAAAAGCGTGTTGGTCCAAAACGTCAACTGCCGAACGACAAAATCGCGTTCGAAGCCGGGCGTGAGATCCCGGTACGCCACCACGGCCATATCGTCCGCCCGGCCCTCAAAGACCAGCGGCGCGTCGTTGAGCGACGTGCCTCGCCGCCACTCCCTGATGGTGCGCGGATACCCCGAGGTGGTGAGTGATCCAGGGCCGGTGTCGGTCGCCACGAAGAGGCAGTCGCGGTCGCGCCAGGCAACGGTGCTCTTCGCTTCGGGGAGCGAAAAACCGCCGGCCACGAACGCTTTCGCATGAAGGTCGAACTCCCGCACGACGTCGGCGTCGGCGCCGCCCCGAGACAGTTTGACGAGGCAGAGGCGGTCATCGGGCTCGAGCACGGTGGCGCCGTGCCAGACCCAGTTTTCGCCCTCGCTCGCCGCGAGCGCGTCGATGTCGAGCACGGTTTCCCAGGCGGGCTCGGGCGTTCGGTAGGCGTCGAGCGTCGTGCGACGCCAGAGTCCCTTCGGGTTCGCCGCATCCCGCCAGAAGTTGTAGAGATGGTCGCCGATCCGGGTGACGAGCGGAATCCGCTCCTTCGAGTCGAGGATCGACAGGATCCGCCGCTCCAATCCCCCGAACGCGTCCGTTTCAGCGATGGCCCGTCGGGCTTCGTCGTTGCGTTCGCGCACCCAGGCGAGCTGCCGCTCTCCCGCGATTTCCTCGAGCCAGCGGTGCGGATCGTCGGGCTCGGGCGATGGTGAGGACATGGGGGCGTCGAGGGGCAAGAGCAGGAAGAGCCACAGCAGCAAGGAGGGCTTCATGAGCGGATCTGGCCGGTTCCGGTGACGACGAACTTATAGGTCGTGAGCTCGCGTGTGCCGCAGGGGCCACGGGCGTGAAGCTTGTCGGTGGAGATGCCGATTTCAGCGCCGAGTCCGAGTTCGCCGCCGTCGTTGAATCGCGTGCTCGCATTCACCATCACGCAGGCCGTGTCGACCCGCGCGGCAAAGCGATCCGCCGCCGCCGCATCGGCGGTCACGATCGCATCGGTGTGCCGCGATCCGTGGCGGTTGATGTGCTCGATTGCGGCATCGATCGAGTCGACGACTGCGACGGAGATTTTTGGTCCGAGGTATTCCGTGGCCCAGTCGGCGTCGGTCGCCGCACCGGCCGATGGCACCAGCTTCCTGGTGGCGGCGTCGCCGACGATGTCGACGCCCTGCGCGCCGAGGGCGGCAGCGATTCGGGGCAGAAATGCCTCGGCCACATCGCGATGCACGAGCAGCGACTCGGCGGCGTTGCACACCCCCATCCGCTGGCACTTGGCATTGATGGTGATCGTTTCGGCCAGGGACAGATCGGCGGCTCGATCGACGTAAACGTGGCAGTTGCCGGTGAAGTGCTTGAGCACGGGCATCCGTGCCTCCGAACAGACACGCCGGATCAGCGCTTCGCCCCCGCGCGGAATGGCGAGGTCGATGAGGTCGTCCATCGCCAGAAACTCGCCGACGGCCTGACGGTCGGCGACATCCACGAGCTGCACGGCATCGGTGGGGAGGCCGCACTCCTCGATCGCCGCCCGAACGCTCGCCACGATCCGCCGACTGGAGTGGGCCGCTTCCTTGCCACCGCGCAGGATGATCGCGTTGCCGGAGGCGACCGCCACGGCCGCCGCGTCTGCGGTGACGTTGGGGCGGGATTCATAGATGAAAAACACCACGCCGAGGGGCACCCGCACCTTGCGCACCACGAGTCCGTTGGGGCGTGTCGATTCCTCGATCGTTTCGCCGACCGGATCGGCCTGGTCGGCGACCGCCTCGATGCCGGCCGCGATGCCCTCGACCCGCTTCGCATCGAGCAGGAGCCGATCCACCTGGGCGGGCGTGAGACCGTAGGACGGCGCGGCGGCGACATCGGCAGCGTTGGCTTCGAGAATCGCCGCCGTGTCTCGGCGGATGTGGTCGGCCGCCTTCCGCAGGCAGGCGGCCTTGGCGGCAGACGGCGTTGCGGCGAGTTCGATGGCGGCCTGGCGGGCACGATGGGCGATGCCACGGCAGTGGTCGTGGAGGGAGGCAGGTTCGACGGTGGCGGCCATGACGATGTTCACGAAGGCGTGGGGAGGTGGCGTATCTTACCGCCCAGCGTGTGGGTCGCACGATCCGATCGCCCGCGCCGCGGCGAAGGCTTCGAGCGCGGGGCGAACCATGCCCACCGCGTGCACGCGAATGATCTGGATGCCCTGGGCCGCGAGGGCACAGGCCGCCCCGGCGGTGGCGGCATCCCGTTCGGCTTCCGTGGCCGGTCGGCCCATGGAGGCCTCGAGCATCTTGCCGAGAAAGCCCTTGCGGGAGTGCCCCACGAGGATCGGCGTGCCGAGGTCGAGGAATCGTCCGGCGTGCTGCATCAGCGTGTGATTGTGGACGTGCGTCTTCCCGAAACCGATCCCGGGGTCGAGGCAGATTCGTTCGAGCGGAATGCCGGCGGCCAACAGCGCGTCGCGTCGTGCGGCGAGGTAGGCGTGAATGTCGGCGACGACGTCGTGGTAGCGAGGGTCGATCTGCATCGTTTGCGGCGTGCCACGCATGTGCATGGCGCAGATGCCGGCGCCGGTGCCCGTGGCCACATCGACCATGCCGGCATCCCCCTCGAGGCCGGTGACGTCGTTGATGATCTCGGCGCCGAGTTCGACGGCCCGGGCGGCGACGGCGGCCTTCGACGTGTCGATCGACACCGGCACTCCTCCCATCGCCGCGAGCCGTTGCACGACCTCGGAGACCCGACGGAGCTCGTCGGCCGCCGCGACCGGCTCGGAAAACGGCCTCGTGCTTTCACCGCCCACGTCGAGGATGTCGGCCCCGGCGGCGACGAGGGCGAGTCCATGGGCGACGGCGGCGTCCACGTCGACATGGCGGCCCCCGTCGGAGAACGAGTCGGGCGTGACGTTCACGATCCCCATCAGGAGCGGCCGCTGCGATGGCCCTCCGGCATGCGGCAGGTCGAGCGACCGTGTTCGCAGCCGCCAGTGGGTGGGAAATCGGTCGTGCGCCATGCCCGCAGTCTATCAGCGAGGCTCAGGCCGAGCCGCCGTGCGATCGGAAGGATGGGGTCAGCCGCTCACCAGCGCTGAATCGACTTCGGTCACCACGGCTCTTCCATGAGACCGACGATCTGCTGGGCGAGTTTGACGATCGCTTCCTGCTGCGTGCTCGCGACCGAGCGGCCGTATTCCGGCACGAGGCTCGCCGATTGGCCCACGTCGACCGTGGCCGCCGGAAGTGGCACCTCGCCCGAGGCGATCACCGTGCCGCCCCGATCGGCCCAGGTCACGAGCGTCTGGTAGTTCATCTCAACCTGTCGTGACTGGTCGGTGGGGCTCTCCACCACCATCCGCTTGGTATCGGCGACGATTCGGGCCGTGAGCACGCTGTCGGCGCCGTCCTCGCTCCCGACCACCTTGAAGGGGGTTCGCTTCTCGATCTCCTTGCAGAGGGCTTCAGTGAGCCGTTCGCCGATGTCGACCGAGGGCGTGGTTCGGAAGCTGTCGCTCTGCACCATCGGCACGTAGATGGTGCGGACGTTCGTCGCGTAGAGCGTGTTGTTGCCCACGCGATAGGTGGCGCAGCCCGCGGCGGCGATGAGCATGGCCCCGAGCACGGGGGCCAGGCGGCAGGCGGCGTGAGGGATCATCGCGGCATCCTTGCCGGGAGGGAGCGAACGTGCCGGGAGGGTCAGTAGCGGGTCGGTGCGATGCCCGATTCATCCTGGCGGGCGATCTGCGTCTCGGCCTCGGCCATGGCGTCGAGTTCCGCCTCCTTGAGCGAGTCGGGGTTGAGGATGCGGGTGAGCATGGGGACCGGGTCGTCCGAGACGTCGGCCTTGTCCTTGATCGCCACATACTTGTCCCGTGCGGCCTGGGCCAGCTGCGTCTTGGGATAGTCGCGGGCGATCATGGCGTAGTAGACCCGTGCCGAGGAGTAGTGCTTGCCCTTGGCGTAAAACTCCGCCCGCCGCCAGTGCCGCATCGCCTGCTGGGCTGCGATCTCCGCCCGGGTGTCCTGAACCCGGTCTTCCTCGTCGCGGCTGAGCTGGTCTGGAAACTGCACCAGCACCTGATCGGCGAGGATCTCCGCCTCGTCGAGCGAACTCCCCTCGTAGAGTGGTCCCTGGTAGGCCCGCAGCTTGGCCTGGATGCCGAGAAGGTGGGCCTGGAGCAGGAAGTCGCTGTCGGGATACTCCGTGCGGAGCAGGCCGTAGAAGTAATCGGCGTCGAGCCATTGCCGGTCGAGGAAGTGGGCGTTGGCCTGGGCCATGATGCTGTCGTCGGCGAGCGGCCCGCGCGGATCATTGATCCGAACATGGTCGTAGGCCTTGAGCGCCCGGCCCCGCGTGTCGAAGAGCGGCCGGCTGCGGTCGAGCAGGTTTGGCACGATCGTCGGGATGTGCGTCTTGTCGTCGAGGGCGACCCAGTATTGCGCGATCACGAACTGCCGCTGGGCGATCCGGTCGAGGTATTTCGTGTTGGCATATTTTTTGACGAGCTCGTCGTATTGATCCTCGGCCTTGGGATACTGATCGGTGAAGAAGTAGCTCTCGGCGAGCTGCCACATGGCGTCTTCCTCGATCACCGAGTCGGGCCAGCGGTCGATCGCCACCTTGTATTTTTTGATGGCCTGCGGGTAGTCGCCTTCGCGAAACCGCGCGTCGGCGTCGGCGAGGGCCTTGCGGGCCACCGGCTCGTTCGGGCCGCGGCCAACCATCTTCTTCCACCGCTTCTTGACGTTCTCTCCCTTGAAGTAGTCCCACCCGAGTTCGTCCTGAGACTGGGCGTATTCCGAGGAGATCACCTCCGAGTCGGCGTCGTCGCCCAACTCGCGGTCGATGGCCTTTTCCTTGTCGGCGTCGGTCTGCTTGGCCCAGGGCCACGACGGCGGCTTCAGGGTCGCGCAGCCCGGAGCCACGAGCGACAGTGCGATCACCAGGCACCAGGCGCGGGCCCCGGTGGACGAAGACTGCGACGGCATGGACGGGGAAACGGTCACGAGCGGCGTGCCCTCCTTCCCGCCCGGGGGAGCGTGGCGGGAACCCGCAGCGGCCTGCCGAGCAGATGCGACAGGAGCGTCGTCATGATCCCGCGAACCTCGCCGGCTTCGGCCGGTGGAAGGTTCACGTCGTCGGGGGCGACGCGGTGGTCGGCCAGGAGTCGCAGCGCCGCCAGGGCACTCGCCGACACCGACACCACGCCGCGCCGGCCGGCGCGGCAGCGGAGGCAGAGCGTGCCGCCGTCGAGCATGCCGAAGGCGGTGCGAGGGGCGTCGGCAAGACGGCCATGGCACTCGGCGCAGCGGGACAGCACCGGGCCATGGCCGGTGATCCGGAGCGCCGCCAGTTCGAAGCCGACCATGAGGGCCGAGAGCGGCGATTCATCGCCACTCCAGCCTGACAGCCGGCGGATCGTCGCATGCGCCACGTCGAAAAGCTCCGGCTGAGGGTCGGCATCGGCGGAAAGGGCATCGAGCAGTTCTGCGACGCGCAGACCGCCCAGCACCGCCGTCAGACTCGAACCCACGCGGAACCGGCTCTCAAGGGCCGCCTCCGTGAGCAGATCGAGTGCTCCCGACGATTTGCGGAGGACGAGTACCTGAGAAGTCGAAAGCAGGTCAAGGCCGCCGTCAAACCCGCTCTTGGGCCGCCACGCGCCCTTCGCCAGGGCCCGCAGCTTGCCGAAGTCGCGGCAATAGATCGTGACGACGCTGCTGGTTTCCCCGAACGGCGTCGTTCGGATCACGATCGCGCGGGTCTTGTCAACGGCCATCGCCGGCGGATCTCCGGAGGCGTTCCACCCGCACCAGGTCGATCCTCCGGCGGGTGGCGGCGAGCACCTCCAGGATCGCGTCATGCGATTCGATCCGCTCGCCCACGTCGGGAATGCGTCCGAACTCATGGAAGACGAAGCCGCCGATGGTCTCGAAATCCTCCTGTTCGGGCAGGTCGAGGCCGAGGCGTTCGTTGACCGTGGCAATGCGGACGGGCGCCAGCACTTCGCATGAGTCGTCGGAGGTCATGCGAATGCCGTCGGTGAAGGCCTCGTCGTGCTCGTCGGCAATCTCGCCCACGATTTCCTCGAGGGCATCCTCGATGGTCACCACCCCCGACACCCCGCCAAACTCGTCGGTCACGATCGCCATATGCGTGTTGCCCCGCTGGAACTCGAGCAGGAGCTTCTGCACGCTCATCGATTCCGGCACGAACCAGGGTGGACGGAGCAGCGACACGAGATCCGGGCCCGGCGTCGTCGGATCATGGGGCGACGCCAGTCGGGTGAGCATGTCGCGTGTGTGAAGGATCCCCACCACGTCGTCGGGCGAATGACCCCACACCGGCAGCCGCGTGTGGCCGCTGTCGGAGGCGAGCCGGACGGCCTCCGACCAGTCGGTGTCCCGCGGGATGGCCGTGATCTTCGTGCGGGGCGTCATGATCGTCGCCACCCGCACCTCGTCGAGCCCGATGATGCCCTTGATCATGTCGCGAGTGGCGCCTTCCAGCCGCCCTTCGCGATGCGCCTCGTCCACGGCCAGTCGCAGTTCGTCGCGCGGCCGATCGGTGGCGGCGTCTCCCCCGCGCCGGCCGAAGGCGGCTGCCAGGCGCCCCAGCTGCCGCACGAGCGGTGCGATGAGACCCACGATGGGCCGCCACACGCCCCACGTCGCGACGACGATCCACGGTCCGGCAAAACGCACCAGCAGCATCGGCACCACCACGAGCGCCGCCCAGACCACGAAGACCCACGTGGCCACCGCCGAAACCTCGAGCGCCAGGGAGCGATCGCCGGCCTCGATCAGTCGTGGGATCATCAGGAGGGTGGCGCCGACCGCGGCCACCGTCACGATCGACGCGGCGATGAACGCGATCGTCTCGCTGCCGGCCACGATTTCGTCGTAGCGACCAGGACGTCCCCGACGTTCACAGAGCTCCTGGATGGTGGTGCGCTGCGCCCCGCGAACCGCACGCGCCTGGATGGCGGCCAGGCTCGCCACCGCGAGAAGGGCCAGGGCCGATTCGGTGCCGACGGCTGCGGTCATCGCGACCTCCGTCGTGCGGCGGTCGGCCTGCGCGGGGGCTTCGGCAGGCCGATGGCGGCCATCACGGCGCGTTCCCGGAGCCGCATGCGCCGCCGCGCCACCGGGTCCAGGTCGTCTTCACCGGCGAGATGCAGGAGCCCATGGACGACGTAGTAGGCCAGTTCGAAGCGAGGCTGCCACCCGAGGTGACGGGCCATGCGACGGGCCGTTTCCGCGCTCACCACGATGTCGCCGGCGAATGGGCCTTCGGGGGACGAGAGATCGAAGGTGATCACGTCGGTCGGGCCAGGAACGGCGAGCCATTCCTCGTGAATCGCAGCGATGGCGGCGTCGTCCACGAGCAGCAGGCTGAGTTCGGCCCGCGGCACCTCGAGGGCGACGAGCGTTCGCTTCACGATGCCGGCAAGCCAGCGGCGATCGACGGCCATCACCTTCTGACGGTTCGTGATGGCGATCTCGACATCGCGAGCGGACGGCGTTCGCTTCGGTGGGAGAGGTTCTCGGCGGCCCATGCGTCCTAGGCCGTTCTCTGGTCGGGATACTTGACGCGGCCGTGGTAGACGGCCGTCAGGCTCTTCACGAGGCTCTGTTCGACGAGGCCGAGCTCCTCGAGCGTGAGACCGCATTCGTCGAACTGGCCGTCGAGCAGTCGCTTCATGGCGAGATCGTGCACCAGACTGGCGATCCGCGACGGCGTGGGTTCGGTAAGCGTGCGGCTCGCGCTCTCGACGGCATCGGAGAGCATCATCACGGCCGATTCCCGTGTGCTGGGCTTGGGACCCGGGTAGCGGTAGCTCTGTTCGTCGACCTCCTGCCCGTTGGGGTCGGCCTGCGACCGCTCCTCGGCACGACGGAAGAAGTATTCGACGAGCGTGGTGCCGTGGTGTTCGGCGATCAGGTCGATGATCGGCTGGGGAAGGTTGTATTGCCGGGCCAGTTCCACGCCTTCCTTCACGTGCGCCACGATGATGAGCGTGCTCATGGCCGGCACGAGTGATTCGTGGCGGTTCTCCTTCCCCTGGTTCTCCACGAAGTAGGCGGGCTTGAGCATCTTGCCCACGTCGTGGAAATACGCACCGACCCGCACCAGCAGGCCGCGGGCACCGATCGCCTCGGCGGCCGCTTCGGCCAGGCTGGCCACGTTGATCGAGTGGTTGTAGGTGCCCGGTGCGCGGCGGACGAGCTCCTGCAGGAGCGGATGCGCCACGTCACCCACCTCGAGCAGGCTCAGGTCGGTGAGCACGCCGAACGTCCGCTCGATGAAGGGCAGGAGACCCGTCATCAGGAATCCCGCCAGCACGGTCCAGGCCCCGATGCGGCCGGCTTCGTAGAGCATCTGCCCGTCGAAGGGGCGTTCCTCGAGAAGGCCCGCCCCGAGCTGGGTGAACATCGCCACCGCGCCGGCCCACAGCCCAACGTAGATGAGCTTGCTGCGACTCCGAATGCGGCCCATCCAGAAGATCGTGGCGGCCGCGGCCGAGGTGAGGGTGATGTACGACGCCAGGCCCCAGCCCAACGCCTCGATCACCACCAACGCCACCTGTGCGGTGAACAGGAGCGCGAGGTCTTCGTCGTAGGCGATCGCGATCGTCATGGCAAAGATCAGCAGGGGCACGATCTCGGCCTGCCAGGCGTCGCCGGAGAAGATCATGCAGAGCACGACCGTGCCGAGCGACAGCCCCACGAGCGTCAGCGTGTCGCCGATGTCGTCGAGAAGCCGACGATGGTGCAGGTGGATGTAGAACCCCGACAGCGCGAACATGGCCGCAAACAGACCGAGCATCGAAAACGTGCGGGCGAGCCGCTGCTGCACGTCGCGTTCCCGGAGAAACTCGTCATGCTCGTGCCGAAGGAGCGACAGCTGCGCCTCCGAAACGGGTGCGTTGGCCTCCGCCAGCACGTCACCGGCGGCGTAGCGGACGAACTGCGGCGGCGTCTTGGCGATGGCCTCGCGCTTCGCGCGGTCGGTTCCCTCGCGGTCGATTTCGAGCGTGCCGGAGAGCCTCGGCTCCACCCACGCGAAGAGCCGGTCGACGAACGGCCCTTCGCCGAGTTCATCCTTGAGCATCGTCTTGAGCCGGGCCTTCGCCTCGACGAGCACCACGTCGGCCACCTGCACCCGGGTGGTTTCTGCCGCGTTGCCGACGGGGTGCACGTCGATCTCGTTCTGGCTGCCCTCGTCGTAGGTGTGCTGCACCTTTTCGAGCACGCCGAGGTTGACGAGATCCTGAAATGCCAGGTCGATCGACTTGTCGAAGATCTGGAGTTTTTCCTTCGTGTCGATCTGACCGCGGAATCGCTGGAACTCCCGTTCGGCTTCCGCCAGTTCGCGGGTTGGCGGCGCGGGCTCGGCAGGCGTGGCGGCCGCCACGTCGTCGGCGGTGGTGGGTGGTTCCGGAGCAACCTCGGGCGCCGGCGGGGATTCCTCGGGGAGCGACTCGATCGCGGCGGCCGCCTCGGGGGCAAACTCGAGCCAGGCGGTTCGAACCCCGGGTCCGAGGGTCTCGGCGGCCGCGATTTCGGCGGCGCGGTTCTTCAGGGCATCACGAAGCCGCACGATCGGCGCCCGATCCTGGGCGTAGACCACGCGCACTTTCGCCGACGCCCGTTCCTGGGCGGTGCGGGTCGCTTCGGGATCAGGCATTTCAAACGCCACCCGCGACACCACGCCCCGCGGCGGCACCCAGCCTCGACGGAAGGCGAACGGCTCCTCCCAGCCATGCAGGAGCAGCAGCAGGACCACGCCCGCGGCGACGCACACGCCCAGCCGCGCCAGCACGCCCGGCTGCGAGAGGCGTTCGAGCAGGATGCCCCAGAAGCCGTGCGGAGCGTCGAAGACGCCGCTGCGGCGGGTGCGGCGACGGTTTTGTGGAGAGGCGAGCGGCATCAGCGGTCGTACGCCTCCACGATGCGTTGCACGAGCCGATGCCGGACGATGTCGGCGCCACCGAGGCGGATCTGGCCGCAGCCGGCGATGCTCTGCAGCCGGCGCATCGCGTCGACGAGCCCGCTCGTGCGGTCTGGCGGCAGGTCGATCTGCGTCGTGTCGCCGGAGATCACCATCTTCGAGCCCATGCCAAGACGCGTCAGAAACATCTTCATCTGCGACACGGTCGTGTTCTGCGCCTCGTCCAGGATGATGAAGGCGTTGTTGAGCGTGCGGCCGCGCATGTAGGCCAGCGGGATCATCTCGATGACGTCCTGCTCCGTGAGCCGCTTGAGCTGCTCGTAGTCCATCATCTCCCGCAGGGCGTCCATGAGCGGACGCAGGTAGGGATTGATCTTGGCCTGCAGGTCGCCCGGCAGGTAGCCGAGGCTTTCACCGGCTTCGACAGCCGGCCTGACGAGCACGATCTTCGACACCTGCTCCGCCCGCAGCGCCGCCACGGCCATGGCGACGGCCAGATAGGTTTTTCCGCTGCCCGCCGGCCCCGCGCAGAGGACGATGTCGTTGTCGCGGATCGCCTGCACGTAGGTCGCCTGGCCCGCGGAGCGGGGCACGAGGGGACGGCCCGCCTTGTGCACCTCGATCGGCTCGTGCCGAAGCGGAGGCTCCTCGCCGGTGGCGGCTGCCAGGAGGCGGGCCACCTCCTCGGATTCCACGCCCCCACGGTCACGGGCGAGGCGGTCAAGTTCCTCGAAGATTTCGGTGGCGCGGCGAACCGCCCCCTCCTCACCGTCGATGTGGATGGCGTCGTCGCGGGCGGTCACACCAACCCCCAGCGCGTCGCGGATGCGGCGGAGGTGCTGGTCGCGTGGACCGAAAATGGTGCCGAGTCGCTTGGAATCGACAACCGCGATCGTGGAACGGGGCATCGAAACCCGCGTCGACCTGTGGGGCCGACGTCGGTCTCGGGGGAACGAATCCAACTCCCATCACTATACCCCACCCAGCCGGCGGCACGGGCGGTGCGAGGAAATCCCCCTCATTTCGACCGTTTTTGAGGAGAACGAGCCTCCTGGATCACGGTGGGCCGGCCACCCAGAGGGCCCACGCCACGGGGGCGGCCAGGAGCAGGGAGTCGATCAGATCCAGAAACCCGCCCATGCCAAACAGGCTTCGGCCGGAGTCTTTGGCGTCGAGTTCCCGTTTCACGAGCGACTCGGCAAGGTCGCCCAGGATGCCCGCGCACCCCACGCACAGCCCGAAGAGGGGCCATCCACCGAGTGGCGTGACCGGTGAACCCTTTCCCAGCACGTCGATCACCAGCCATGCCGTCGCCATCGCGCCCACGATGCCTCCAGCGGCCCCTTCCCAGGTTTTGCCCGGACTCAAGCGAGGGGCCATGCGGTGCGTTCCAACCATCGAGCCGATGGCGTAGGCCGCGGTGTCGCTTCCTTTCACCACGGCGATCAGGCTGAGGATCGGCAGCAGACCACCCAGGGCCCGGTCCGGAAGGGCATGGCCGTGGAGCCGTAAGGCCACCATGAAGGCGAGCGGCAGCCCGATCCAGATGGCGGCCGCCACGCTTCCCGTCACCCGAACGAGCGGCCGGCGGTCGGGGTCATAGCCCGCCACGGCGATCGCAAAGGCGACGATGAGCACCGCGACGGCAGCCACGGCCGCCAGGCCGGGGGCCGCGAAGGGGCCGCAGCCCGCGATCCATGGTGCCAAGGCTGGAGCAGCGGCGATCGCGGCAGCGCCGCCGGCGACGACGGCCGGATCGAGCGGCAGGCTTCGGGCCGCGGCCATCCGCACCACCTCGATCCCGCCACCTGCGGCAACGATCAGCACGATGGGCAACAGCCACACGACGGGGGCGGCGTTTCCAAGGTGTGTCGCATCGGCCCAGGCGAGGGTGGCAAACACCGAGATCACGGCCATCGCCACGATGACTCGTGATGCGAGCGAACCGGACGGCGGTTTCGTGGAGGGCGGGGTCGCGGTCACGATGGCGACAGGCCTCCAAACCGGCGATCTCGGCCGGCGAAGGCGGCGAGCGCCTCATCGAGGTGGTGTTCCTCGAAGTCGGGCCACGCCACGGGCGTGACCCAGAGTTCGGCGTAGCTGATCTGCCAGAGGAGAAAGTTGCTGATCCGCATCTCCCCGGCCGTTCGGATCAGGAGATCGGGATCGGGCATGCCGGCGGTGGTGAGCCGAGCAGCAAACGTGTCTTCGTCGATCGACGAGGGATCGATGCGTCCGGCGGCCGCGTCGCGGGCCAGGCTCACGGCGGCATCGACGATCTCCGCCCGCGCGCCGTAGTTGATGGCGAGGCAGAGCCGCATGCCGTCGTTGGCGGCACACATCTCCACCGTGCGGTCGATCGCGCGAAGCGTGTCGGCGGGAATGCCGTCGCGACGGCCGATCACCGACAGCCGAACCCGCTGCCGCATCAGGAGTTCACGCTCCTCGATCATGTAGTGCTCGAGGAGGTGCATGAGAAACTGCAGTTCGGCTTCGGGCCGACGCCAGTTTTCACTCGAAAGGCAATAGAGCGTGAGCTGTTCGATGCCGAGGCGAACACAGTGCTCCGTGATCCGTCGCACGCTCGTCACGCCGCGACGATGCCCTTCGATGCGAGGAAGACCCTGACACTGCGCCCACCGGCCGTTGCCGTCCATGATGATGGCGACGTGCCGCGGGAGCCTGGGCTCGATGGGCGTGTCGGTCACGCGTTGGCCGGCTGATGGGGATGCCATGGGCGCCGCGTGGCCTCGGGGTCGCGGATGATGGTCTGGGCTCGGTCGGGACCCACCGACACGATCGACACCGGACGGCCGACGAGTTCGGCGATGCGGTCGACGTAGCGGCGGGCGTGGGCCGGCAGGTCGTGTTCCGACCGCACGGCGTCGAGTTCCTCCCGCCAGCCGGGGAGCGTTTCGTAGATCGGCACGGCCCGCTCGAGGTCGGCCAGTTGGCTGGGAAACTGCGTGGTGCGCCGGCCGTCGATCTCGTAGGCCGAGCAGATCTTGAGCTCATCAAGACCACCCAGCACGTCGAGCAGCATCACCGCAAGTTCATCCACTCCCGAAAGCCGCGCCGAGTAGCGGGCGGCGACGGCGTCGAACCAGCCGCAGCGGCGGGGACGCTTGGTGACGGTGCCATACTCCCGGCCGCGCTCGCGAATGTGCACGCCGGTGGCGTTGTCTTGTTCGGTGGGCATCGGTCCGCCCCCCACGCGTGTGGAATACGCCTTGAGCACGCCGATGATGCGGTTCACCCATCGGCTCGGCACGCCCGATCCGCTCGCGACACCGACCCCGGAGGAGTTGCTGCTGGTCACGTAGGGGAAGGTGCCGTGATCGATGTCGAGGAGCGCGCCCTGGGCGCCCTCGAAGAGCACCCGTTTCCCATCCTCGACCGCATCGAGCAGGAAGGCGGTGGTGTCGGTCACGTGGGGGCGGAGCCGTTCGGCGTAGGCCGCGTAGGCGGCATGAATCGACGCCGCGTCGAGCGGTTCGGCCTGGCCGCTTGGCCAGGCGGTGAAGAGGCGGTTTTTGAATGCCACCACATGTTCGACCCGATCGCGAAAATCAGGGCGGTAGAGATCACCGAGGCGGATGGCCAGCGATCGACCGACCTTGTCGCGGTAGCAGGGGCCGATGCCTCGGCCGGTGGTGCCGATCGCACCGCCTCCCGACAGGCTGCCGTCGAGGAGCCGGTCTTCGACGACGTGCCACGGAAACACGATGTGGGCGCGGTCGCTGATCTGGAGGCGGCCCACCATCCGACGGCCACGGCTCTCGAGGCCGTCCATTTCGTCGATCACCTTCGCCGGGTCGAGCACGACGCCCCCGGTGATGACGCACGCCACGTTGTCGCGGAGGATCCCGCTGGGGATGATCGACAGCTTCCAGGTTTGGTCCCCGGAAACGACGGTGTGGCCGGCATTCGCGCCGCCGGCGTAGCGGACGACGATGTCATGATCCTCGGTGAGGATGTCGACGAGCTTGCCCTTGGCCTCGTCGCCCCACTGCAGGCCAATCACACAGGTTCCGGGCACGGTTCGAAGATCCTCTCGACGTGGAAACGGCGGAGGCTTCGGACTTGGATCCTCCCGCCAGAGTCTAAAACCGCCGGAAAACAGGTCAAGCGTGGCCTCACTGCTCCGCTCATGGCAAGATCGTCGCACCATGGCACGCTCTTCCGGCTCCGTTCACCACGTTTCCTCCGCCGACGCCGGCCAGACCCTCGCGGCCTTTCTTCGACCGAGGCTGAACAACGCCAGCTGGTCGCGGGTGCAGAAGCTCGTGCAGTCGCGGCATGTGCTGGTTCACGGCAATCTCTGCACCGACGTCGCCCGTCGCCTCAAGGATGGCGAAGTGGTGAAGGTGCTCGAGGTGGCCGCAGCCCCGCTTCCCAAGGCCGACGATGTGCGCGTGGTGCACGTGGACGACGACGTAGTGGTGGTCGACAAGCCGACCGGCATCACGACCACCCGCCACCACGAGGAGGCATCGTGGCCGGCGCAGCGCCGCCAGCTCCAGCCCACGCTCGAGGAGCTCGTGCCCGATGCGATCGGCAAGCATCTTGCGAAGCGTTTTGGAACGGTGCCAGGCCGGACGGCGCCCAAGCGGCGTCGCATTCCGCCGGTGCGGGCGGTTCACCGGATCGACCGCGAGACGAGCGGTTTGGTTGTCTTCGCCCGCAATGTTCCGGCCAGCCGCATTCTCGCCGAGCAGTTTCGGCTTCACACCACGCATCGTCGGTATCTGGCGCTCGTGGCGGGTCGCGCGCGGGCCCGCACGATCCGTTCTCACCTCGTGCGGGACCGTGGCGACGGGCGACGGGGCAGTGCGGAAGGTGACGATGGCAAGGAGGCGATCACCCACATGACGCCGCTCGAACACTTCGGCGACGACTACACGCTCGTCGAATGCCGCCTCGAGACGGGCCGCACCCATCAGATTCGCATCCACATGTCGGAATGCGGTCATCCGGTCTGTGGTGAGCGGGTGTATGCGAGGGGGCGGCGAGGTGAATCGTCCGACGGGTCAGGTGCGCCGCGGGTGATGCTCCACGCGGCCGAACTCGGGTTCGTTCACCCGGTCACGGGCGAGGAGTTGCGGTTTTCGAGCACGGTGCCCGCCGACATGCGGAAGGTGATCACAGCGCTTCGCAAGAAGTATCGCGAGCCGTCGCGATAGTGGCTCGCGCGGCCCGCGTCGCGGGCTCGTGTGGGCGTTACCGCGACACCTGCGGCTTGGGATCGCCGGGCAGACCGGACATGTGGGCCGAGAGGCCCGTCGCCGCCTCACCCCCGGCGATCGTGGCCGATTCCGCCCATGTGCCGGCATCGATCGCGTCAGACATGAATCGAACCGATCCGTCGGCCATCGCCACGGTGGTGCCTGCCGGGTGACGGCTTCGAGCCGACCGCCAGCCGTAGCCCGCATACATCTTCGAGAGATCGGAGGTGCTCGTCAGTGCCGAGAGGCAGTCCATCTCGGCGGCGTTCGGATGACGGGCGTGGTTGTAGAGCGTGGTGCGGTATTCCCCATTGGCCCAGGAAAAACCACGGAGGTCGGTGAAGTTGTAGTAGAAGGGGCGGCCGCAGCCCACCTGGGTGAGCGGCGCCGTGAAGGTGAAGCCATAGCCCGTGGCCGTGTCGACGCCGTCGCGGGTGGTGGTGGCCTTCGGTCCGGCGCCGAGCGTGCTCTCCGAGAAGGCGACCGTTTTCGAAAGACCGTCGGTGATGTCCCGTCGACGGGTTCGCGAGTTGATGCCAAACATGCCGTCGGTGTCGAAGGGGGTTCCGCCGCCCGCTCCCGAACCGGTGCATCCGGCGTAGTTCGTCGGGCCAAACAGATCGGCCACCGGCTGGCTGATGTCGCTCGGGCAGAGAAAGAGCGGGATCAGCAGTTTCACGATCGGCTTGTTCTGCATGGCGATGTCGCCGGGCGAGAGGCCGATGTAGAGCGGCACCGACAGATCGAGGCTGCGCAGGACCTGCTCCTCTTCGTAGTACGGCGCCAGGTGGGCCAGCACCGACCAACGGAAAAACTGGTGCGGAAAATCGGGGCGCTGATCCCACTGACGCGACTCGGCCCCGATCGGAAACCGACCCTTGGCCGATTCGTGGTTGGCGGAGGCCAGCGCGATCTGGCGGAGGTTGTTGCCGCACGACGATCGGCGAGCGGTCTCGCGGGCGGCCTGCACCGCCGGAAGCAAGAGCCCCACGAGCGTGGCCACCAACGCCACGACGACGAGCAGTTCGATCAGGGTGACGCCGCGGCGGTGGGTCATGTTCGTCGTTGCCGACAGAAGACGAGGCCGGAGGTGATCCCCACACCGGCCAGTACCAGTGTAGCCGGTTCCGGAACCGCCACTGTGGCGATTCCGCCAATTTGGCCGAGGCCTGATGCAAAGGTGCCGACCAGCGCGCCGTTCGTGCCGAAGTGGTAGATGGTGCCCGAGCCCGATGGGCTGCCGGCCAGCAGGCTACCGTCCGACAGAAGGGCCAGCGGGCCCACTTCAAATGGATTCCCGCTGGTGGCGAAGGGATTGGTGGTGTCGGTGCCTAGGTCGGTGACGAGCACCGCACCGGTCATGATGCTTGCGGAATAGAGAGCCGTGCCGTTGATGGCCAGTCCGGTCGGGCCGTAGTTGCCGCTCGTGTCGCTGGCGATCACCTCGCCTTCGTAGGTGCCGGTCGCATCAAACCGCTTCACCGGGCCGCTGGCGATCCCGGAAATGAAGTTGTAGGTCTGGTCGGCCACGTAGAGCTTGCCGTCGGCGGCCAAGGCGATTCCAGGGCTGCTCGCGAGGCTTCCGCCGGAGGTGTAGTCGCTCGCGGAGGTGGCGCCACCGGTGGCGTTGGACAGTTTCACGATCGGCCCGGTGTTTTGGAAGAACGGGTTGCGGCCCACGAGCAGGTCGTTGCCCTTGAAGGCGAGTCCACCGGGAAAAACGTCGTATGAGCCAAACGCGTAGACGGTCGACAGCGTAAGTGAGCCGGGCTCGTACTTCGCAATCCTCGGGGCATAGCCGGCTCCGTCGCCGTCTTCACCGATGTAGAGATTGCCATCCGGCCCCACGGCGATCCCGCTTGGCTTCACCAGCGAGCCCGAGCTGCTGAGCACGGTCGTCGTGCCGGCTGGATCCGCGGCGTCGTAGCGGATGAGTTCGCCGGTGGTGAAACTCACCACGTAGACGGTGTCGCCACCGGAGGCGACGCAGGCGATCAGCAGGGATGCAGCGAGAACGACGACAGAGGACAGGCGGGGCATGAAACACTCCAAGGATGAATGGGGGCGTTCGCATGATGGGCGAACGGCAGGGGCTGGGAACGAGTGATGCTCGCCCGCACGGCAGCGGCGGCATCAGCGGCAGGACGGGGTCGATCGACGATGTCGAGCGACGGTCAGCAGTTCACCAGCGGATCCTCGGAGGAAGCCCGATTTTGAACCGGAACCGGCCGGCAATCAAGGGGCTCGGAAATATCAAAACCCAGCGGCGTTGGACGGCATAGCGTGGCGTGTCCCAGGCCTGACGGCCTTGGGCTTGGACGGAGGCTGGCGTGGCGTTCCGGTGGGAGCCCAACGGCGTAAGCCGTGGGACCGGCGTGGTGTTCCGCGAGGCGTGTTTGGCGTTCGGCCTGACCGAAGCCGCCGGCGCGCGAGTGGAAAAGTTGCCCGACTAGGATTCGAACCTAGACAAAGGGAACCAAAATCCCTTGTGCTACCGTTACACCATCGGGCAGCGGCGTTCCGCTAGCCCCAATGGTAAACGATCTCGGGTGGTGCGAAAATCGCCCCAACCCGGTTCAGGCCTTTCGCCGACGATTGGCGAGAAGCACGACGACCAACCCGCCAGCCACGCTGCTGGCCACCAGGCTCGGCTCCGGCACGACCACCAGCTGCAGGCTGCCCTGTTGGAAGTAGGCGAGCTTGCCGCTGCCGAGGTCGTAGGCGTTGGCCGAACCGAAGTTCGCCAGGCCCGTCGTGTCAACGTTGCCGGCGATCAGCGTGTAAATGCCCTCGGGAGTGCTGCTGGAAAGCCCGATGATGCTGTTCACGCCGAAACTGGCCGGGTTGGCAAACGTCACCGAGCCGCTCACTGTGAGCGGCGTGGTGGGATTGAAGACGAGCGTCGCATTCTGGCCAAAGACGAGGCTGCCACCGAGGATGCCCGTGCCGCCGAGGCGTCCGGCGGACCCGACCGTGATGGTCGTGTTGCCGAGCGCCCCTTCCACCAGCAGCGTTCCCGCCGACACGGTCGTGGCACCGGTGTAGGTGCTCGTGCCGGTGAGGGTCCATATGCCGGTGCCGACCTTCGTGATGGCGGTCGGTTGGACGACCGCGCTCACGTTGCCGTCGCGGATCACGCCGGCGAAGGTGGCGTCGGTGTTGCGGCCGCCGACGCTGTAGATCGCGGTGCGGGCGGAGTTAGTCACGTTCTGCCCGGTGAGCGACGAGGTGGCGTCGCCCGAGAGTTCACCGATGTTGAACGTCGTGGGGTTGGTGCTGAAGTTGGTGCTCACATACATGCTCACGCCAGCGGCAAGATTCATGGCCGCACCGCCGTACCCGCTCGTGTTGTTGATCCGGAAGTCACCGGAGCCGGTGGCCGTGCCCACATTGATCTGGCCCGTGAAGGCCGACCAGTTACCCGCGAAATCATCACGGGTGCCGTGCGTGTTGACGTTGAACGTGCCGGAGCCGGTCAGCGAGCCGGTATTGTTGCCTCGGAACGGAAGGTTGAGTGTGCCCGTCTGGCCGGCCGGCACGATGAAGTTGTTCACGAAGCCGTAGCCACCGCCACCAGGATCAGAACCACCGGCAGCATTCGAGCTGAGGGTTCCACCCTGGAAGGTGACAGAGCCTGTCCCGATGCCGGTGTTCGCCACTCCACCAAGAGCCACGACACCGCCGGAGATGACGCTTGCGGCAAAACTGTTGGATCCGGTGAGCGTGAGTGTTCCGTCTCCCGTTTTGTTGAGCGTGCCTGCTCCAGACACAACTCCACCGATGGTGAGCACCGTGGACGGGTCAACCGAGACCGCGCTGTTGGCATGTCCAAGCGAGAAGTTTCGCGACGACGAGAAGGTGGCTGTCGAGCGGAGCGTCGCGTTGCCAATTGTGGCGCTGCCACTTGCATCGCCCAGGCTGCTCGCACTGTTGATCACAACTGAGCCGGCATTGATCACGGTGCCGCCGAAGTAGGTGTTGGCCCCGTTGAGGGTGAGCGCGCCGCTGCCCGCCTTCGTGAGTCCGCCGGAGCCCGCGTTGCCGATTGCATTGGCCAGCAACACATCGTTGCCATTGGTGTCGATGACCGCCCCACCGGCGCCAACCGTGACCGTTTTCGTCGAAATGTCGTCGGTGTTGCCGGAGGTGTATTTCAGGGTTGCACCACCACCGATGTTGAGGGCTGAGCCATTGCCCAGACCGCCCGCCACAAACTCAGTGGTGCCGGCGTTGAGGTTGGTGCTGCCGGTGTAGCTGTTTGCCGTGCCGAGCACGAGCGTGCCGGCCTGGGTTTTGTTGAGCGAGCCGCTGCCGCTGATGGCCCCAGAGAGCGTGAGCTTCTGGCCACTTGCCACGTCGGCCTGCATGCTGGAGGCCATGACGACCGGTGCCGAAATCGTGTGGGTGCCCGTGAGCACCTGCACCACCTTGGTGCCGGAGCCGTTGCCCATGGTGAGCGACTGCGTGCTGCTGGGGGCGATCGTGTAGGCGTTGGCGTTGTCGAAGGTCACTCCGCCGATCGTGCGGTCCGCGTCGAGCGTGATGGTTCTCGGCGCGGTGATGGCACTGCCGAAGTTGGCGGCGTCGCCATCGCCGTTTGGCGCGCTTGGGTTCCAGTTGGCATTGGTGGTCCACAGGCCATCAGCGTCAACATTCCAGTCGGCGACCAGTCCACCGTCGGCAACGGTCAGTGTGACCCAGCCGCCCGACGTGCCAAACGTGTATTGCTTGCCAGGAGCGGCATTGGCCGTCGACAAGCTGCCGATGCCGCTGCCGCCGATGGAACCGGTGTACGAGATCAGGTTGTAGACGCCGTTCGTGCCCCAGGCCGTCTGCGTGCCTTCGCTGTAGACGGTGAATGCTCCGCCGTTGATCACGAGACCGTCGCTCGTGGTGATCACGATCTGGTCATTGGCGGGCGTCGTGTTGAACTCGTACGTGAGCCCTGAGCCGGCATCGAGAGTGAGGCTGCCAAGCGTGATTGTGCCGACACTGGTTCCCGGGGCGATGGCCCCACCGGACGACACGGTGACAGCACCAGTGATGCTGCCCACGCCGCCGAGCGTGCCGCTCGAGGCGACGGTGACGAGCCCTCCGCCACTGTTGGTTCCGTTCACCGCAAGCACACCGCCATTGATCGTCGTGGCGCCCGTGAAGGTGTTGACCCCGCCGAGGGAGAGCGCGCCGGCCCCTCCCTTGATGAGGGCCAGCGTGCCGGCGGCACCGTCTTGGATCGTGCCGGCGTAGGTAGTGTTGGCAGCTGAGTTGACGGTCAGCGTTGCCGTGCCGGCCGCGCCGTTTTCCACCACGGGCGAGCCAACCGTCGCGTTGGAAGCAAGGCCGATGACCGTCGGGCTGACACCGTTGAGTTGCAGACGCCCTGTGCTCGAAGCTCAAAAGTTCACAAATGCGGACGTGGTGGCACCGAGCGAGGTGGCCGATCCGAGACGGAGCGTTCCGGCGTCCACCGACCAACCGCCGGCGTAGTTGCTTGCGACGCTCTGATACACGGTCCCTGGTCCAGCAATACGAAGGACCGTGTCCGCGGCGCCACCAGTGACGTCATTCGCCGCGTTGCCGATCGTGAAGAGGTCGCCGGCCCCAATCGTGGCGATCGTGGCCGTCGTGCTGGCGGCCGTGCCGACGTTGATGCGGCCGTTGGTGCCGGCGGTTCCGGTGACGCGGATGGTGCCGCCGTTATTGAGGTTGAGCGAATCCCCGTCGTTGAGCGTGACGCCGTTTCGAATCTCGAGCGTGCCCGTGCTGTTGATGTTGGTGTTGGTATTGCTCGGCGTGGCACTGCTGCCAAGGGCATAGGTGCTGGCTGCGGCCAGCACGCCGCCGTTGATCGTAAACCCGCCGGCGGCCGGGATCGTGTTGCTGCCGGACAGAACCCACGTTCCCGCGCCGGTCTTCGTGACTGAACTGTTGATGCCGCCGGTGTTGGTCAGATTGATGTTGCCCGTGATGGTGTTTTCGCCGGTATTGGTACCCCCAAGAGTCCAGGCGGTGCCGCGGGTAGAGTTCGGCGAGTTCAGGATGCCGCCGGCAAGAATCATGGCGGCGCTCGTCGAGGTGGCGTCGTTCGAGATGCTGGCCGCACCATTGGTGCTCGACGGCAGATGGAGAGCAACAGGCGTGTTGATCGTTTGTGTCGTCAGGACGGACGACGTCATGTTGAGGATGTTCAGGTTATTGCCAAACGTCAGTACGGTGGTGCCGCTGACCGGGCCGATTTGGAATGCTCCAGCGCTCGCGGTATCGAACACGATCCGGCCGATCATCCGGTTGAGTTCCGTGGTGATGGGCGTGGTGGTCCCGAAGCCGGTGCCGGGGTTATTGTTGAAGGTGGCGACATCAGTCGTGTTGGTCGCGTTGGAAGTGGGGATGATGCCAGGCGAACTTCCGCTCGTGGTCGACCAGTTGGTCACCGTCGACCAGTTGGCATCCGTGGCACCAGTCCAGGTGCCACTCGTGGCATGCGCCACGCGGCTACCGGCGGCGGTCAGGGCGAGGGCGGCCGCCAGGGCAACCACTCCATGGCGGATGGAAAGGCGGCGAGCAAAGGAAAGGCGATCCATGAAAACTCCAGACGCGGTACACGCTGTAGGGCAGATGATGAGAAAGCGGTCACGGCCAGCGTTGTCGAACGCTGGCCAGGTGTTCGTGTGGATGGTGGTCAGTGGTGGATGGGCGACCTTCAAGGCTCAGCAGGCCTTCTTCTTCAGGCGACGGGCCATGGAGACGAGGCCGGCGAGGCCGATCACCCCCAACGGGCGCGACCGATCCAAAAAAACTCCCCGCAAACGCCGCGCCGAACACGTGGCACGATGACTGACATTGGGGAAAGCCCCAGAAAATCACGTGAAAACGCGTGTTTTCTGGCCGGGCTCGTAGGAAGCGGCAGAGAGGCCGGCAGAGCGGAAGCGCGGGGTGGGGCATTTCGCTCCGCGCTGTCGTGATAGGCGGCGCGAAACGCTCCAGCGCGGTGGCGCGAATCGGATCACTCGAAAGAGGGGTGCTCGGCCGTGGTGGCGCAACTACGAAGCTGACGTTGCTTCGCCGGCAGATCCCCCGCGGCTGAGCGCGCTCGTCACCGCAAAGGAGAGCTGCTCAAGTTCGATCGCCAGATCGACGCCGACGTTTTGCACGTGGCGAGGAAGGGTGAGCGTGACGGGAGCGAAGTTCACGATTCCCTCGATACCAGCCGCCACCAGCCGATCGGCTGCTTCCTGCGCCCGCTCCGCCGGCACCACGAGCATCCCGAGCCGGATGCCCTGCTCGCGGATCGTCTGCGGCAGCTCATCGATCGACTGGATGCGAAGCCCCTGCACCACCTGCCCCACCTTGGCCGGGTCGGCGTCAAACACCGCCGTGATCGAAAAGTTTTGACGGCCAAACCCCCGGTAGCCCAGCAGGGCCTGGCCGAGGTTGCCGACGCCCACCATCGCCACGTTCCAGGGATGATTCGTGCCGAGGATGTCGCGCATCGCCTGGATCAACTCATCGCAGCGGTAGCCCACACCGGGATAGCCAAACTGCCCGAAGAAGCCCAGGTCTTTGCGAACCTGCGCGTCGCTAAACCCCAGCAGCGTGCCGAGCTGGCCCGACGAGATCGTCTGCTGGCCCGACGCCATGAGCCGCTGGAGCTCCCGCAGATACAGGCTGATCCGGCTCACCACCACCTTCGGCACAGAGGCGTCGGAGGGATGGTCTGACGAATGCGACGGATGGGAATGCTGGTCCGTCATGAATGAGCCTGCCGGTGATGCCGTCTCGAACACCCTTCGGACTGTAACGGTCGTGCCGCCACCGGCCAAGGAAGGGCCAGCCAGTCCTGCGACCGTGACGGTTGTAACGCGCCTGGGGGTCTGGAAAAACCCGGAGGATTGCGTTGAGAGGTCAACCTGCGGGGAGTTTGTGGCCGATCATTGAGGTTGTGTGGGGATGGTCCGCCATCCCTGCATCCCCCATTTCGTTTCCCGGTTCGTTTCCCCCAGTGCAGGAGGCCTCCTCGACAGAGGCGGCAGACATGAAAAGGACGCTCATCGCCTGTGTGCTGGCGATCGCAAGTGTCGTGACGTCGGTCCATCGGGCCGACGCCGCGTATTGCGGCTTCGCCAGCTACAAGCACGGCGGCGCAAAGATGACCACGGTCAGCTTCGCCAAGGCCCGTGCATCGTGTTCGAGTTGTGATTCGTCGGACGAGCCCTCGTGTGGTGCCGCCGCCTCGTGCTGCGGAACCCGGTTCGTCAAGGACGTCGTGTACGAGCAGAAGCAGTACACCTGCTACAAGACGGTCTGCGAGAAGGTCGTCGAGCAGCGGGAGGTCAACTGCATCCGCTACGAGACGGAAAAGTCGTTCAAGGAGGTCGAATACACCGTCTGCAAGCCGGTGTGGGAAAACCGTTCGCGCACGATCAACTACACCGTCTGCAAGCCGGTGTGGGAGACCGTGGTGAAGGAGATCCCCTACACGGTGATGAAGCCGGTGTATGAGACCAAAACCCGCGAGATCCGCACCACGGTCTGCAAGCCGGTGTGGGAGACCTGCACGAAGGAGATCCCCTACACGGTGTGCAAGCCCGTGTATGAGACCCGCGAGCAGTGCTACACCGTGATGAAGCCCTGCTACGAGACCAAGACCCGGGAAATCCGGACCACGGTCTGCAAGCCGGTGTATGAGACCTGCACGAAGGAGATCCCCTACACGGTGTGCAAGCCCGTGTATGAGACCCGCGAGCAGTGCTACACGGTGTGCAAGCCGGTGTACGAGACCCGCACGAAGGAGATCCCCTACACGGTGTGCAAGCCCGTGTATGAGACCC
>JAFMIU010000038.1 GCA_017853835.1 Pirellulales bacterium
TTCGACGGCCGCGGCATCCTCCTCGACGTCGAGGGCACGACGTCGTCGATCTCGTTCGTCTACGACGTGCTCTTCGAGCATGCGAAGGCACACGTGGGCGACTACCTCGCCGCCCACCGTGACGACCCGCAGGTGGCCGCCGCCGCCCGAGGGATCGCCGCCACGGCGGGGCTCGGCAACGTGAACCTTTCCGACCCGGCCGACCTCACGAAGCTGACGCTCGCGGCGATCGACCTCATGAACCGCGACGTGAAAGACACGTCGCTCAAGATGCTCCAGGGCATGATCTGGCGCGGAGGCTACGAGAAGGGCGACCTCGTGGCCCACGTCTTCGACGACGTGCCGCCGGCCCTCGCGCAATGGGCCGATGCCGGCCTCGACGTGCGGATCTACTCCTCGGGCTCGATCGAGGCGCAGCAGCTCTTCTTTCGTCACACGGCCCACGGCGACCTCACCCGCCACCTGCGGGGTCACTACGACACGACCACCGGCCCGAAGCGCGAGGCCGCCAGCTACGCGGCGATCGCCGCCGACATGGGCCTCGAGCCCAGGCAGGTGCTCTTCGTGAGCGACGTGGGCGCCGAGCTCGACGCCGCCCGAGCCGCGGGCATGGCCACGGCCCTCGCCGTGCGGCCGGGCAACCGTGAGCAGGGCGGACTCTTCGAGCATCAGGCATGCGACTCCTTCGCCGAGATCGTCACATGACGCCGACCGATCCCATCGCCCGGTGCGGCTGCGGCGCCTCGACCCGCCCCGATCTCGACCTCGCGCTCCGCGATGCCGTCACCGCGGCCCAGGCCGACCTCGGTTCGATCCGGGCCGACCTGGCGGTGGTGTTCGTGTCGGCGGCGCATGCCGCGGCCATCCGACCCGCGTTTGAAACGCTCGCCGACCTCGTGCCCGCCACCACCGTGATCGGCGCGACCGCCGAGGGCGTGCTCGCCGGCCACGAGGAGTTCGAGGGCGGGCCGGCGGTGACGGTGTGGATGGCCCGCCTGCCCGGAGCCTGGATCCGGCCGCTTTCGCTCGACTACGTGCAGACCCCCGACGGCGGCCTGTTTGCGGGCTGGCCGGAGGAACTCGACGGCGAATGGCCTTCCAATGCCGCCGTCCTGCTGCTGGCCGATCCATTTTCCTTTCCGGTCGACGCCTTCATCGCCCGCATGGAAACCGAGCACCCCGGCGTGCCGATCATCGGTGGCATGGCCAGTGGCGGCAGCGAACCCGGCAGCAACACGCTCGTGGTCGGTCCGCGAACCTACGAATCCGGCGCCGTGGGGCTCGTGCTCGGCGGCACGTATCGGATCCGACCGGTCGTGTCGCAGGGCTGCCGGCCGATCGGCAAGCCGCTCGTGGTGACGCGGGCCGAAGACAACATGATCCTCGAACTCGGCGGACGCCCCGCCCTCGAACGGCTCCGCGAGGTGTATGGCACGCTCGATGCCGTCGATCGCAACCTCGTGAAGTCGTCGCTTCATCTCGGTCGGGCCGCGAGCGAATACCGCGACTCGTTTCATCCGGGCGACTTCCTCGTGCGCAACGTCATGGGCGCCGATCCCGAATCGGGCGTGATCGCCGTGGGCGACACCGTGCGGATCGGCCAGACCGTGCAGTTTCACGTGCGCGACGCCGCGAGCGCCGACGACGACCTCCGCTGCCTCCTGGCGAGCCTTGCGGCACCACGCCCCCTCGGCGCCCTCGTCTTCACCTGCAACGGACGCGGCACGCGGCTCTTCGATGAGCCCGGACACGACGCGCGATGCGTGCAGGACCTGATCGGCCCGCTGCCCACCGCCGGTTTTTTCGCCCAGGGCGAGATTGGACCCATCGGCGACCGAACCTTCCTCCACGGCTTCACGGCGAGCATCGCAGTGCTGGAAAAGGCCTGAAACACGGCCGCAAGCAGGTCTTGCCCGGCTTCCCGGCCCTTCCTATCGTCTCGGCTCCATCGGGTCGCGAAGGATCGCGCCCCGCCTCCCGGAGTCAATCCATGCGGATGCTCGTCTCGTTGCTCGCGGTGATGTCGTTCGCCGCGGTGGGCCTCACAGGGTGCGCGAGCACCAAGGCCAACCAATACGCCTACGCCCCGCCCCTGGCGCCGCCCGTCTACCCGCAGCCGCAAACAGCCGCGCAGCCGGTGATGGCGGCTCCCGTGGTGGCCATGCCCGGCACCGCGGCACCGATGACGGTCGCCGCGCCGATGATGGCGGCACCGGCAGGCTCGGTTCCGATGGCCGGAGCGCCCGTCGTGATGGCGGCGGCAGCGACCGATCCCTGCTGCCAGCCAGGTGACGGAGCCGTGCCGGTCGTTTATGAAACAGCCGGCCAGACGCCGCCGTGTCCCCCCGGCCCGTAACGTCGAGGCCCGACTATTACCGTTCTTTGGAGTGACCCCACCGCGTGACCGCCTCGTCGCTGCTTCGTGATCGTTCGGCCGGCATTCTCCTTCACCCCACGTCGCTCCCGGGGCGGTTCGGGATCGGCGACATCGGCCCCGAGGCCCATCGCTGGCTCGATCACATGGCCGCCATGTCGCAGCGGCTCTGGCAGATTCTGCCGCTCGGTCCCACCGGCTACGGCGATTCGCCGTATCAGACGCTCTCGACCTTCGCGGCCAACCCGCTCCTGGTGTCGCTCGAGGGGATCCGCGAAGAGGGGCTCCTCGACGACGACGCGATCAACGGGCTCCCGGCGTTTCCCGATGACCACGTCGACTTCGGCGCGGTGATTCACCACAAGCCTGCGGTGCTGGCGCAGGCGGCCGCCGCGTTTCCGCGAAAGGCCTCACCCGACCTCGCACGGCGATTCGATGCGTTTGTCGAAGCGAGCGCCGCATGGCTCGACGACTTCGCCCTCTTCGTGTCGCTGAAGTCGCACTTCGAAGGACGCCCGTGGACCGACTGGCCCACGGATGCGGCGCGGCGTGATCCGTCGAGCCTCGCGGCCGCCCGCCGCACCCTGGCCGATGCCATCGCCCACGTGCGAGTGCTGCAGTTTCTCTTTCACGACCAGTGGACCCGGCTGCGGGCGCATGCCGCACGTCGTGGCATCGCCATCGTCGGTGACCTGCCGATCTTCGTGGCGCACGACAGCGCAGACGTCTGGTGCCACCCCGACCTGTTCGAACTCGACGCCGACGGTCGCGCCACCGTGGTGGCGGGCGTTCCTCCCGACTACTTCAGCCAGACGGGCCAGCGCTGGGGCAATCCGCTCTATCGGTGGAACGTGCATGCCGAGCGCGGGTTCGACTGGTGGATCGCACGCCTGGCGCACTGTTTCTCGCTCGTCGACATCCTCCGCATCGATCACTTTCGTGGGTTTGCCGGCTACTGGGAGATCCCCGCCGATCATCCCACCGCCGAGCACGGGCATTGGATGGCGGGCCCCGGGCGGGCGCTCTTCGACGCCGCGACGACGGCGCTTGGGGCCAAGCCGATCATCGCCGAGGATCTCGGCCTCATTACGCCCGACGTCGATGAGCTCCGCGACGGCCTCGGCTATCCCGGCATGCGGATCCTCCAGTTTGCCTTCAGCGGCGACGCGCCCTCGGCCGAGTTTCGGCCGGAGACCTACCCGGCCAACTGCGTGGTCTACACCGGCACGCACGACAACGACACGACGGTGGGGTGGTATCGCAGCGAGCCGGGCAGGGATTCCACCCGTTCGGCTGATCAGATCGCCCGCGAGCAACACGCCGTGAGGACCGCGCTCTCGACAAGCGGCGAGGAGATTCACTGGGATCTGATCGCCCTCTCGCTTCGCACGCCGGCGGCCACGGCCATTTATCCGCTCCAGGACGTGCTCGGACTCGGTAGTGAGGCGCGGATGAACGTGCCGGGGCGGGAGTGGGGCAACTGGACCTGGCGATTCCGCTGGGAGCAGCTCACCCCGTCGATCGAGCGCCGGCTTGCCGACCTCACCGCCGCGAGCGGCCGGGCGTAATCACACGCCGCACGAGCCACCCCACCGGTCCAGTCCAAGCCCAAGGCCGTAAGGCCTGGGACACGCCGCACTACTCCCGCTCGACGCCGTTGGGCCGCCCCGCACCTCGCGTCCTCGCGTCAAACACCCCACACGAGCCCCCACGCCGGTCCCACGGCTCACGCCGTTGGGCTTCCACGGCGCCACCCGCTCCACATGCACGTCCAAGCCCAAGGCCGTAAGGCCTGGGACACGCCCCACTACTCCCGCTCGACGCCGTTGGGTTTCCCCGCCCCTCGCGTCCTCGCGTCAAACACCGCGGGCACGAGCCCCCACGCCGGTCCCACGGCTCACGCCGTTGGGCTTCCACGGCGCCGTTACTCCCATCACCGCCCTTGGGCGTTCCATCCTTGGCCCCTCTTGCCTGGGGTGATATACGCCTGTACACTTCCTGCATGCCAAATGATCCCGGATCAGTCCGTAACGCCGGCCCGATCGCATACTTCCTCACATGGACAACCTACGGCTCATGGCTGCCCGGCGACGATCGTGGTTGGGTCGATCGCCACGGGGTGATGCATTCGCCCGATCGTGGTCGAGCCTTTGCCGCGGCAACCCGGATGACCGCGCGGGCGACGTCATTGAACGTGCGGCAGCGTCAGGTGGTCGTGCAATCGATCGACGCGACGTGCCTCTACCGTGAATGGCAAATCCACGCCCGTGACTGTCGCACGCAGCACGTGCACGTGGTGGTGGCGGCGTTGAGCACGTCGCCAAAACTCATCTTGGAACAGTTGAAGGCATGGACCAGTCGTCGGTTGTCGTGTTGCTCAGGAAAGCCGCCTGGACGACGATGGTGGTCTCGAGGGGGCAGCGGGCGTTGGATTTTCGATCAGGCGGGATTGGAGAGCGCAGTACGGTACGTGCAGGAATGCCAGGACCTTCCACGAGCGTAGTGCGCGGATGAAACGTCATCGCGCCCAACCACCGCCGGCGCGAGCCCCCACGCCGATCCCACGGCTCACGCCGTTGGGCTTCCACGGAACCGCTACTCCCATGCACGTCCAAGCCCAAGGCCGTAAGGCCTGGGACACGCCTCGCTACTCCCGCTCGACGCCGTTGGGCCGCCCCGCACCCCGCGTCCTCGCGTCAAACACCCCACGCGAGCCCCCACGCCGGTCCCACGGCTCACGCCGTTGGGCTTCCACGGCGCCACGCTACTCCCATCACCCCCATTGAGCCCCTCGGCTCATCGAGCCAAAACCGCCGCTCCAGCCCCCACGCCGGTCCCACGGCTCACGCCGTTGGGCTTCCACGGCGCCGTTACTCCCCAATCGCCGCGAGCTCCTCCTGGAGCGCGAGCCACCGCTCCTCGGCGGCCGAGAGCTTCGTCGCCGCATCGGTCATTTCGGCGTGCAGCCGCACCGCCTGGTCGGCGTCGGCGGTGGCCAGCAGGGCGTCGTTGGCCCGCTTCTTCTCGGCGTCGAGGCGGGCGATGCTCTTCTCGAGCGATGCAATCTCCTTGCGCACCTCGCGATCGGTGCGGGTCGAGGCACGAGCCGCCACGGCCGCGCGCGGCTGGTCGGCCTGCCGGCGGGCTCCCGCCTGCTTCGCCCCGCGGCCGTCGGCCGCCTCGGCATCGTCGATCTCCTTCGACACGCCGGCGAGGTAGGTGGCGTAGGTGGCGAGCGTGTTGACCACGCGGCCGTCCTTCACCTCGATCACGGTCGTCGCCACCGCCTGCATGAATGAACGGTCGTGGCTCGTAAACACGACCGTTCCCTCGTAGGTCACCAGCGCCCGCGCGAGCGCGTCGACCGTCTCCACGTCGAGGTGATTGCCGGGCTCGTCGAGCACGAGCACGTTGTAGGTGCCGAGCAGGAGGCCGGCCAGACAGAGACGGGCCCGCTCGCCACCCGAGAGCACCTTCACGGGCTTCTCGACCGCCGAGCCCCGAAACAGCATCGCTCCAGCCACGTCGAGGATCCGCTGCTGCTTCGTGCCGATCGCGGCAGCCCGCTCGAGATGCTCGAGGACGGTCTGATCCTCCCGAATGCTCGTGTAGACATGCTGGGCATAGACACCGACCTCGCAGCCGAAACCCCATTTTGTCTCGCCACGAAGCGGCCCGAGCGACCCCACGAGCGTGCGGAGGAAGGTCGTTTTCCCCTGCCCGTTGTCGCCGACGATCGCCGCCCGAGAGCCGTGCTCGATCTCGAGATCGATGCCGGCGGCCACGTCACGGTCGGGGTAGCCGATGGCGAGATCGCGGCAGCGAAGGGCCGGTCCCCGCCGAGGCTTCACCTGCGGGCACTGGATCGCGGCCGTCGGGGCGGCCGTGGCGACCTCCTCCACCTCGAGCCGCTCCAGCTGCTTCGCCTTCGACTTCGCCCGCGACGCCGTCGAGGCGCGGGCGCGATTGCGGGCGATGAAGTCTTCCAACTGCCGACGCTTGGACAGCACCGCTGCGTTGGTCCGCTCCACGTGGGCCGCCTTCTCCCGCTGGTAGTCGAGAAACGCGTCGACCTTGCCGGGGTAGGTCGTCAACTCGCCATGGGAGAGATCGAGCGTCTGGTCGCAGGTGGCGTTGAGGAAGGCACGGTCATGCGACACGATCAGGCAGGCCTCACGGTAGCCCCGCAGAAAATGCTCCAGCAGGATTTGGGTGCGTAGGTCGAGAAAGTTCGTCGGCTCGTCGAGCAGCAGGAGATTCGGCTCGTGCAGCAGCAGGGCCGCGAGCTTCACGCGGGTCTGCCAGCCGCCCGAGAGCTCGCCGACCGGACCGGTGAGCCGTGTGCCCTTGATCTCGAAGTCGCCCGCCACCTCCCCGCACTTCCAGTCGGGCTGGCCGCTGTCGCGCATCAGGAAGTCGAGCGCCGACTCGCCCGGCAGGAAGGGGTCGTGCTGCCGCAGGTAGCCGATTCGGAGCCGTGGATGGCGGACGATCTCTCCGGAATCGAGTTCCTCGTCCCCGAGAATGACCCGGAGGAGGGTGCTCTTCCCGGCCCCGTTGCGGCCGATGAACCCGATGCGGCCGTCATCGGTGATCGTGGCCGAGGTGCCGTCGAGGAGAACCTGATCGCCGTAGCGTTTCGAGGCGTTTTTGATGTCGAGAAGGACGGCCATGGGAGGGGGTTTCACAACGTGAAACGAGGGGGAGGCGGGAGCGTGGAGGGTAGGGCAGACCCACCACCCTTCACAAGGTCGCCGAGTGCCGTTCGATCGGATACCATTTTCCGAACCTGGTAGTTCCCCGTCTCTTCCCGCCCGATGGCAACCCACCCGCCTGCGGCCTCCCTCAGAAGGACACGTCCATGAGTGCCTCCTCCCGTCGTACCTTCCTTGGCAATCTCTCGCTCGCCGGCGCCGGCTACTTCGTGGCCGCCGGAACCCGCACCGCCTGGAGCCAGTCGGCCAACGAGCAGCTGAACGTCGCCTGCTTCGGCGTGGGGGGCAAGGGAAGCAGCGATTCCGACAACGCGGCCCTCTTCGGCAAGGTGATCGCGTTCTGTGACGTCGACCGCAAAACCCTCGAAAGCAAGGGGAAGGCGGATGCGTTCAAGGACGCGGAGCGATTCACCGACTTCCGCGAACTCCTTGCGAAGCACGGCTCGAAGATCGACATGTGCACGGTATCGACCCCCGATCACATGCATGGCCCCATCACCCTCGAGGCGATGCGCATGGGCATTTCGTGCTACACGCAGAAGCCCCTCACCCGCACGATCTACGAGGCTCGGCTCCTTGCCCAGGTGGCGAAGGAGATGGCCGGCAAGGGCGTGGTCACGCAGATGGGCAATCAGGGCACGGCCCTCGATTCGTCGCGCGAGGCCATCGCCCAGATCGCCTCGGGCGTGCTCGGGCCGCTCAAGGAGGTCTACGCCTGGTCGAACCGGCCGGTGTGGGCCCAGGGGCCTGGCCGCCGGATGAACGTCCGAAAGTATCAGGCCCAGGCGATGCGGGAGGTGGACGAGCAGGAGGATCCCACGACGACCGCCGAGGAGGTGTCGAAGATCGTGGCCGATCTCGTGAAGAAGAAGCAGCAGGAAATCGGCAAGGCCCTCGAGCGGCTCGACTGGAAGTCGTGGCTCGGCGTGGCCCCGCCGCGGGAATACTGGCCCGGCCTCTACCACTCGTTCCAGCACCGCGGCTGGTGGGATTTCGGCACCGGCGCCCTCGGCGACATGGCCTGCCACCAGCTCACCGTGCCGTTTGCCGCGTGTGGCCTTCGGGATCCTGTGTCGGTGCAGGCTCGCACCACGGGCCACGACTTCGACAGCTTCCCGGCCAGTTCGATCATCCGCTTCGAGTTTCCAGCGACGAGCGATCGGCCGGCCATTCCGTTCTGGTGGTACGACCGCAAGGGCAACAAGCCGCCGATGGAGGTCTTTGCCAAGTGGGGCATCGACTCGGTCTCCGACAGCGGCGTGCTGGTCGTGGGCGAGAAGGGTGCCTTCTACAGTGCCGACGACTACTGCGGAAAGTACGAGCTCAAGGGGGTTGAGAAGGTGAAGGTCGACTACGAGAAGGCCGAGGATCAGGGGAAGGGCTTCGACGTGAACAACATGTATGAGTTCTTCCGCGCCAAGCGGGAAGGCGATCCGAGGATCGCGAAATCCAACTTCATCGATCGCGCGGGGCCGCTCACCGAAACGATCCTGCTCGGCAACCTCGCCGTATGGGCGGCGTCGCAGGGTGGCGCCGACGGCGAGATGGGCGAGTGGGGGGAGAAGGTGGAGTGGGACGCCACGAATCTGAAGGTGACCAACCTCGACGCCCTCAAGACGCCGAAGGTGGCCGATCTCGTGAAGCCGATCTACCCTTCCGGTTACCGACTCGACTGAGACCATTCATGCGCCGAATCACGATGCTTGTCGCGGGGGTTCTCCTCGCTTGGAGCCTTTCGAACGCCGCCTTGGCCAACGAGGCTGCCACCAGGGTCGCAGCGATCGCGGGGGCCTCCTCCGTCGCCGGCCCGGATGGTGGCCTCCTGGAGATCGTCATCCCCGACGGATCGGGCGTGACGGCCGACGACATCGCGTTGTTTGCCGACGCAAAGGGGCTCACGAAGTTTCAGCTGCTCAACTGCCGCACGTTTGACGACGCGATGCTGGCCAGGCTGGCCTCGCTCGACGGGCTGACGTCGTTGGCGGTGACCAACAGCGGCATCACCGATGCCGGGGTGGCGACCATCGCGGCTTCGTTTCCCAACCTCGTGGAGCTCGACCTCTCGAGCAACACGAATCTCACGGGCGGTGCGATGAAGTCGATCGCGTCGCTTCCTCGGCTCAAGCGGCTGTCGCTCGTTCAGACCCGATTCAACGATCTCCACACGCGTCGGCTGTCGAAGCTCGTCGATCTGGAATCGCTCGACCTGCGGGGCAATATGGAAGCCGGCGACATGACGCTCGGCGTGGTCGGCGCGTTGCCGAAGCTCCGTAGCCTCAAGCATCGCAGCTCCACCATCACCGACGACGGCATGGCGGCGTTGGCGGCGAGTCAGTCTCTGGAGGCCCTCCTGGCGCAGGATTTTGCGATCACGAACGCGGCGGGCCGCCACCTTGGAACGATGACCGGGCTCACCTCGCTCGAGATCTTTCGCTGCCAGGGCTTTGGCTCGGAGGGCGTGTTGGCGTTGGCGCCGTTGAAGAAGCTCAACCGCCTCACGCTTCGCGACCTTCCCGACGCGGGCGACGACGGGCTGGCGGTGCTCCGCGACCTGCCGTCGCTCAAGCGGCTCTATCTCCATGAGCTCGCCTCGGTCGGCGACGCCGGGCTCGCCTCCCTTGCGGGCGTTCCCCAGCTCGAGGTGCTCGACCTCTGGAGCATGCCGAAGGTGACCGATGCGGCGGCGGCTTCCATCGCCTCACTCGCCTCGCTCAAGGAGCTGTCGATCCGAGAAACGGGCATGACGGACAAGGCTTTGGACGCGATCGTCGCGCTCCCGAAGCTCGAGTCGTTGGTGTTCAAAAACGGCACCGTCTCGGCGGAAACTGCCGCCCGCGTAAAGGCGGCAAAGGCGTGGAAGAAGCTCGACCTCGGCCAGCCTCGCTAGAGCGCGTCTGAGATACGTGTATCGCCGGCTCGGGGGCGGCAAAAGTCTCGTCGCCGGGGCGAGGATACGCCCAAGGCTCCTCGAGCGTTCGCCGACCCCCTCGCCTACCCGCTCAGGATTATCAACTCGTCGCTACACGTAGCGGAGATGCGCTCTAGGCGGGCATCGCCCCGTCCAAGCCCGAGGCCGTAAGGCCTGGGACACGCCGGGCTACCACCCACAACGCCGTTGAGCCCGCTCACGTCATCGAGCCAAACGCGCCGTGCGAGCCGCCGCGCCGGTCCCACGGCTCACGCCGTTGGGCTTCCACAGGCACCCATCTCCCCAAACGCCGTTGAGCCCGCTCACGTCATCGAGCCAAACACGCCGTGCGAGCCGCCGCGCCGGTCCCACGGCTCACGCCGTTGGGCTTCCACGGGCACCCGAAGCATCGCCTCACCGTCTCGTCCAAGCCCGAGGCCGTAAGGCCTGGGACACGCCGGGCTACCACCCACAACGCCGTTGAGCCCGCTCACGTCATCGAGCCAAACCCGCCGTGCGAGCCGCCGCGCCGGTCCCACGGCTCACGCCGTTGGGCTTCCACGGAGCCCCGCAATCGCACCGCCCCGCCGTTGGACGAGCGAGGGGTTGCCCACGCCCCGGGAGACGGCGTCAGTGGCGAGCGGAGCCAGGATGGCGGAGCGAAGCCAATGCCGAGCGAGCCAAAGGGCATGGATGCCCGACGCGAGCGTCCGGCGACGGGGTGTGGGCAACCCCGAAGCGTGCGCATCACCAGAGCCCCCCAAGCCGGAGCCGACGCCGGGACGGCGGCGACCCGCGAGAATCAGACCGTGGCCAGGGCCGCGAACTGCGCGGCGGAGGCCGCGGGATCGGCCACCACGATGACCATTCCGGGCTCATGGCCCGCCTCGACAATGGCTGCGAGCACCATGCGACGGAGCGTGACCGATCCCGTCAGCAGGCCGCCCGCAAGCCGGAGCGGATACACGCCGGCGGCGAGGTCGAGCCGTCGGGCCAGCGTGATCACGTGGGCGGCGAGGTCGGCCGCTGCGCCGCCCAGGATCGCCGTGGCAACCGCATCCTCCACGTCGGCAGCGGCCACCACCTCCCGGGCCACGTCAGCCACCTCGCGACGCCCCACGCCCGAGGCGTGCAGCCGAGCGACGAGGTCGGCAGCCGTCGCCACGGTGAAGCGCCGCCGCATCGCTTCGTGAAGGATCGTCGCAGGCCCGCGGCCATCGCTGCTCCGCATCACGGCGCGCAGGGCTGCCAGCCCGATGGCGTAGCCGCTCCCCTCGTCGCCCAGGAGCGGGCCCCAGCCTCCGCAGCGCTCGCACGGCGACTCCTCGGCGAGCGGCAGACCACGGGGTCGCGCCAAGGCGAGCGAGCCGGTTCCTGAAATCAGCACGATGCCCCACGGCTCGGCGTGCCCATCGGCGAAGGGGAGCAGTCCATCGGGCACGACGATCACCCGACCACCCAGCGCGGCCTGCGTGGCCCAAGCCACGACGGCGTCGCGATCCTCGACCCGCCCGACGCCGGCAAGCCCGAGGCAGATCGCCTCGGCCGGTTCGGGCGCGATCCCTGCATCGGCAAACGCCCCTTCCACCGCCGCCGCGATCGCAAGACGGGCGGCATCGTGGCCGGCCGTGCGGGGATTGGCGGGGCCTCCGTGGCCACGACCGAGGAGGTCGAGCCCGCGTTCCGCCGAGCGCCGGGCCAGCACGGCGGTGCACCGTGATCCACCGCCATCGACGCCGATCACGAGCCGTGCGTCAGCCACCTGATGCGTCTCCTTCGCCGGCGATCGCCTTGCGGAGATGCCCCCCGGCGACCGCCAGCACCCTTCGGGCCTCGGCAGGCTCGATGCCCCGAAGCTTCGCGACCACGGCCGTCTTCAGCTCACCGTCGGCGGCCGCAACCAGTCGTTCGGCCTCGGCTTCATCCACACCCGTCAGCGCCGCCACGATGCGCCGCGTGCGGGCGACGAGCTTGGTGTTGGTGGCCCGCAGATCGACCATCAAGTTGCCGAAGGTTTTGCCGATCCGGATCATCGCGCCGGTGGTGAGCATGTTGAGCACGAGCTTCGTCGCCGTGCCGGCCTTGAGCCTGGTCGATCCCGTCACGATCTCCGGGCCGACCTTCGGCACGATCATCAGCTCCGCGATCGACGTCAGTTCCGAGTGGTCGTTGCATGCGAGGCCGATCGTAAACGCCCCCACGCGTCGGGCATGGGTGAGCCCGCCGAGCACATAGGGCGTGCGGCCGCTCGTGGCGATGCCCACCAGCACGTCGCGGGGCGACAGGCCGATCGACACGAGATCGGCGGCGCCCTGCTCCGGGCTGTCTTCCGCCCCTTCCACGGCGCGGGTGAGCGCCTGCGGACCACCGGCGATCAGCCCCACCACCATCTCGGGCGACGTCCCAAACGTGGGCGGGCATTCCGACGCATCGAGCACACCCAGGCGACCCGAGGTGCCCGCCCCCATGTAGACGAGCCGGCCTCCGGCGCGAAAGGCTTCGGCCACCCTGTCGATCGCAATGGCGATGGACGCCGCTTCGCGTCCCACGGCGGCCGGCACCAAGGCATCCTCGGCATTCATCACGGCCACGATGCCGGCAGCGTCGAGGGCATCGATCCGCTCGGAGGCGGGATTGGGCGCCTCGGTGGTCAACGATCCGAGTGACGGTTTCATGCCGACACCATACCCCCAACCGTCGCGACGTGCGAAGTCGCCCTTTCGGCGTTCGCCCAACGGAGGCACGCGGCGGTACACTCCCGCGTCATGACGATTCCTCTCGGTCCGGTCGATGTCGCGGTCTTGGTGGCGTCCCTTGGTGTGGCGGTGGGGGTGGGCGTGGCTGCCGCCCGCACGGTGAAGTCGCTCGACGCCTATCTCCTCGGCGACCGCGACCTGCCCTGGTGGCTCATCCTCGGTTCGATCGTGGCCACCGAAACGAGCGCCGCCACCGTCTTGAGCGTGCCGGGCGAGAGCTTCGGCGCGGCGGGGATGCGGTTTCTTCAGCTTCCGCTCGGCTACATGCTCGGCCGACTGGCCATCGTGCGGTTTCTCCTGCCGCTCTACTTCCGCGGTGAGCTCAACACGGCCCACGAGGTGCTGCGCGATCGGTTCGGGCCGCTCATGCAACGGGCGGCGGCGGTGCTCTTTCTCGTGGCCCGCACACTCGGCGACGGGCTGCGGCTCTTCCTCGCGTCGCTCGTGCTTCAGAAGCTCACCGGCATGCCGCTGGCCTGGAGCGTGGCGGCGGCCGGTGCGGTGACGGTCGTCTACACGGTCCTCGGGGGGCTGCGAAGCGTCGTGTGGAACGACTGCCTTCAGCTGGTGATCTACGTGCTCGGCGGCATCGCCGCCGTGTTCGTCATCGTCGCCAGGATCCCTGGAGGCTGGCCGGCGGCGTGGGAGTTTGCCGCGGCCCACGACAAGCTGCGGGTGTTCGACGTCTCCTTCGATCCATCCAACGCCTCCACGCTGTGGGCGGGGCTCGTCGGCGGGGCCGTGCTGAGCCTCGGCACGCATGGCACCGATCACATGATGGTCCAGCGCTACCTCAGCGCCCGCAGCCAGCGGGAGGCCGGCGCCGCCCTCGTCACCAGCGGCGTGGTCGTGTTCCTGCAGTTCGCGCTGTTTCTCGGCATCGGCGTGCTCCTGTTCGCGTTTCACGGCCTCGGCGGCGAGGCCCCACCAGCTCGGCCCGACGAGGTGTTCGCGTCGTTCATCGTGCGGCACTTCCCGGCCAACACCGGCATGATCGGCCTGCTTCTCGCCGCGATCCTGGCCGCCGCGATGTCGACGATCGCCAGTTCGCTCAACGCGTCGGCCTCGGCGATGATCCATGACGTGTGGCTCCCGCTCCGCACGGCCCTCGGCCATGCCCAGCCGCTGTCGCCCGCCGGGTCATTGGCCCTGAGCCGAGCGCTCACCGTGGCCTTCGGCGTGCTCCAGGTGATGGTGGGCATCGCGGCTGGTGCGATCGACACGACGGTCGTGAGCCGCGCCCTCACGATCGCGGGCTATTCCGCCGGCCTGATGCTTGGCGTCTTCCTGCTCGGCATCGCCACCCGCCGCGTCGGGCAGGGCGCGGCGCTCGTGGGTGCCGCGTGCGGCCTCGCCATACTCTTGGGCGTGCAGTTCGGCCTGCCCTCCATCGGCATGAAGATCGCCTGGCCGTGGTACGCCCTGATCGGATCCGCCACGACGTTCGTCGCGGGGCTCGTGGCGTCGATTCCTCTTCCCCGACGAGAGTCCTCACGATGATGCGATGCACACCCTTCGTCGGCCTGCTGGCCGTCGCCCTGTCGGTGTCGGCCGGGGCGGCCGATCTGCCGCAGCTCGATCCGGCGGCCCTTGGATTCGACCCGCAGCGGCTCGCGGGCATCGACGGCCTCGTCGCCGAGGCACTTGCCGAGCATCGGATGCCAGGCTGCGTCGTGTGCCTCGGTCGCTCGAACGGCATCGCGTGGCTGAAGGCCTACGGTCAGCGGGCCCTCGAGCCCGCCCGTGAGCCGATGACGACCGACACCGTGTTCGATCTCGCGTCGCTCACGAAGCCGGTCGCCACGGCGACGGCCGTCATGCGACTCGTGGAGCAGGGAAGGCTGCGGCTCTCCGACCCGGTGGCCGTTCACCTTCCCGAGTTTGGGGCGCGGGGCAAGGCAACGGTGACGATCCACGATCTGCTCACGCATCAGAGCGGCCTCATCGCCGACAACGCGATCGACGACTATGCCGACGGCCCGGCACGGGCGTTCGAGCGGATCTGGGACCTCGAACTGCTTCACCCGCCCGGTACGAAGTTCATCTATTCCGATGTCAACTTCATCGTGCTCGGAGCGCTGGTTGAGAGGATCATGGAGGCTCCGCTCGACGAGGTCGTGGCCCGCGACACCTTCCTTCCGCTCGGCATGACCGAAACGGGCTACCGTCCACCGGCCAGCCTCCGCGACCAAATCGCCCCAACGGAGCAGCGGGATGGCCACTGGATGCGGGGCGAGGTGCACGACCCACGTGCCTGGAAACTCGGTGGCGTCGCCGGTCATGCCGGGCTCTTCGGAACGGCCGGCGATCTGGCCCGGTATGCGACCACGATGCTCCGCGGAGGGAGCCTCGATGGCGTCCAGGTGCTCTCGCCATCTGCCGTCGCCACCATGACCCGTGGCTGGAGAATTCCGGGCGGCGGCCAGCGGGGCCTCGGGTGGGACAAGCGCAGCCCGCTCTCGAGCAATCGCGGCGATCTGCTGTCGGAGTCGGCCTTCGGGCACGGCGGCTTCACGGGAACGGCGATGTGGATCGACCCCGACCTCGACCTCTTCGTCGTCTTTCTCTCCAACCGTGTTCACCCAAACGGCAAGGGACTCGTCAATCCATTGATCGCCCGCATTGCGTCGTGTGCCGCCGGGGCGATCACCGCGTCCGATCTGCCCCCTGCGCCGGAGTCGTCGCGTCCCGTGCTCACCGGCATCGACGTGCTCGTGCGCGACAACTTTCGCCACCTGGCAGGAAAACGGGTCGCGGTGATCACCAACCACACCGGGCTCGATCGCGACCGTCACCGCACGGCCACCCTGCTGAGCAAGGCCGAGGGCATCCGTCTGGTGGCGATCTTCGGCCCCGAGCATGGAGCGACAGGCACCTTTGATCAGGCCACCGTCCCCGACGGCGTGGATGAGGAGACGGGCGTGCCCGTGAAGAGCCTGTACGGCAAGACCCGACGGCCGACCGCGGCGATGCTGGCCGACGTCGACGCCATCGTGTTCGACATCCAAGACATCGGGTGCCGTTTCTACACCTACATCGCCACGATGCTCGAGGCGATGAAGGCGGCGGCTGAGCATGGCAAGACCTTCGTCGTGCTCGACCGACCGAATCCGATCAACGGCGTCAGCATGGCGGGTCCGCTCGTGGACGCTGGCCGCGGATCGTTTGTCGGCTGCCATCCGATCCCGTTGCGGCACGGCATGACCGTGGGCGAACTGGCCAGCATGTGTGCGGCCGACCTGAAGCTCGACCTTGATCTTGTCGTGATCCCCTGCGAGGGCTGGCGGCGGGCCGATGCGTTCGACGCGACGGGCCTGGAATGGGTGAACCCGTCGCCCAACATGCGGAGCCTGACCGAGGCGTTCCTCTACCCGGGCATCGGCCTTCTCGAGTTCACCAATCTGTCGGTGGGCCGTGGCACCGACACGCCATTCGAGGTGATCGGGGCACCGTGGCTCGACGGCCGGCCCCTCGCCGACGCCCTCGCCGCACGGCACGTCCCGGGCGTGGGTTTCGTGCCGATTCGTTTCACGCCGAAGGCGAGCACGTTTTCGGGGGAGGCGTGCGGAGGCGTGAACATCACGATCACCGATCGGGCCTCGCTCGACCCGGTTCGCGTCGGCCTCGAGATCGCCGTCGCCATCCGCCGCCTGCATCCCCAGGCCTGGAAGGCCGAGAAGCTCGACGGCCTCCTCCTGCATCGCACAACGCTCACCGCCATCCTCGCCGGTGAACCGGCCGACGTGGTGCTCCGGTCGTCACGGGACGGACTGAAGGAGTTTGCCGCACGCCGGGGTGGGTGGCTGCTCTACCCTTGATACCGGAACCCCTGATACCGGAACCCCTGATACCGGAACCCCTGACACCGGAACCCCTGACACCGGAACCTGATACCGGACCCTGACACCCGCGTGATCTGGCGCGACAGCCCCGGCACGGAAGCCGCCTCGGCCACGACCCGGGGGGAATAAATTATTGACACCCCACGGCGGTTCCGCTTGAATCTAGGGAGGGCTCAATCGAGGCATTTCATCGGCGAGGGCAATCCATGAGACTCACGCGTCTTTCGTTTGGCGGACGCTCCGGCGGCAGAAACTGGAATGGTGCGTGGCTGCTTGGCCTGGCGCCGCTCGTGTGGTGTACCGCCGCGCACGCCCAGATCACGCTCACCGAGGTCACCCGCTTCAACCTCGACGCCATCACCTCGGGCACGAATAGCGATGGCTCCGCAAACACCCGCTATGTCGGCAACAGCGTCAACTCGGTTGCCTGGAACGGATCACGGCTCTTCGTGGCTGGTTTTGTCAACTCAGGGCAGGGTGGCCTCTACGACAACGAAGGCATCATCGAGATCACGAACACCGCCACCACCGGCATCATTACCTCCTCAGCCGTGACCTACGGAAGCCGGTTTGGCTACTACCCCGGCGTCAACAGCCGCGGCTACACCGGACTCGCACTGAGCGGCAACCGACTCTTTGCCTCGCTCGATCTCGGAGCGGCCTATCCGTCGAACGTCGCTCCAGGCATGGCCGGCTACGACATCTCCGGCACGGCTGCCGTCCAGTCGTGGGCGCTCGGCAATGTCCGCGGCAGCGTGAATGTCTCGGTCGATCCGGGCTACGTCGTCTCCGGCACCAGCCAAGGGGGTTCGGGCGTTGCCTGGGGCACGTTCGGAACCGGAAGCACCTCCCGCATCCTCAATAACGCCGCGACGGGCGCCTACATCTACACGACGGCCACGACGGGCAGCACGGCCCAGGGCCTGCAGTGGCGGCTCCCGTCGCCCACGATGCCGCAATACGCTCGCTCGCTCGACTTCGACCCGGACACCGGCGACGTCTACGGCCGCACCGGCAACTGGGTTACCAAGGCCGTCCGGACGGGCACCAACTCCGCGGACACACCCATCGCCCTCTGGAACACCTACACCGGCTCGAACGTCGTCGGGCAAAACATCGCATTCCTGAGCAACACCACCAACGGCGACCTCGTCGTCTTCAACGAACGATCCGACTCGTCATACCCCCAGACGCTCTCGCAAGCGGTCCAGTTTCTCGATCCCAATGGAGCGGGGCAGTCGGCGACGTGGAACTTCCTCGGGGGAGCATCGTCTGGAGACGTCCAGAAGACCGGCTGGTATGACTTTTCTTTCGACCCGGTCACCCAGACGCTGGCCATCGCCCAGCCCGAGACCTACCGGGTGTCGATCTTCAAGTTTGGCTCGCCCGACCCATCCACACAGCTCCGCTGGGCAGCCGATGGCGTGACCCTCGGCGGCGATGGAACCTGGGACACGGGCGTGTCGCAGACGTGGGCCGGAAGCTACGGCCCTGAAGTGTGGAACTCCGGAGCCAACGCCTTCTTCGGCGGATCGACGTATCCGACCAGCAGCGTCACCGTGGCGGCCGGTGGCGTGAGTGTGGGTCGAGGCATGTCCTTCGTGTCGAATGGCTACACGATCGGCGGAGACCAGATCACGCTGGCCGGCACATCTGCGCCGACCAACAATCTCTACGTCGATCCCGCGGTGACGGCAACCGTCAACGCGTCGATCGCCGCGGCCAGCGGCCTTTCGAAATCAGGTGCCGGCACGCTCGTGGTCGGGGGCACGATCACCGGCGGCAACGTGTTCGTCAACAACGGCACGCTTTCCCTCGCCTCCACCGGCGCGATCCAGCCCGATGCCCTTCGTGGCATCTCGATCCTCGCCACGGGCACCCTCGACGTGACCCAGATTCCGGGCGGGTACGCCCTGCCTGCGGCAACCGGCCTCGCCGGGGCCGGCAGGGTGGCGGGTGATGTCACGATCACCGCCAACTCCGTGGTGTCGCCAGGATCGAACGTCGGCATCCTCACCATCACACAGGATGCGACCGTGTCGGCAGGCGGCAACTACAACTGGCAGGTCACGAGCGGCTCCGGCGTGATCGGCAATGCGTGGGACCTGCTGACCGTGGGAGGAACGCTCACGATCGCCGCCACGTCGGCCGACCCTTTCAAGGTCAACCTCTGGAGCCTGTCGAGCACGAATCCTGACGTGAACGGGGCCATCTCCAATTTCGATTCGACGCAAAACTACACGTGGACCATCGCCTCGGCGTCCGGGGGGATCAGCGGGTTCTCGGCCGACAAGTTTCTGGTCAACACCTCCGCCACCAACGGCACCGGCGGCTTCTCGAATCCCTACGGTGCAGGCACGTTCAGCCTCGCCCAAGACGGCAACAACCTCAATCTCGTTTTCACCGCCGGGGCCCCGACCGTGATCACGATCAACGTGACGAGTGGCACCCAGACCCAGAATGAGGCCGGGTATCCCACCCTGTCGGGCTCGATTCCGGTGGTGAAGACCGGCGCCGGCACGCTCGTGCTCGACCAGGCCAACACGCTCTCGGGGTCGACGACGGTTCAACAGGGCGTGCTGCAACTGGCCAACATCCAGGCGATTCAGTCGAGCATTGTCACGCCCCTTGCGGGAGGCACCGTTTCGCTCGCGCCCTATCAGACGACCGTCGTTGGCGGCCTCGACCCCAACGCCGGAGGCCTCGTGGACGTGGGCAATGGGCTCGTGATCGTGGCGGGAGGGCTTTCCGCGTCGTCGATGGTCACGGCGATCGTGAGCGGCTTCGGCGATGGATCATGGAACGGCTCGGCCGGCATCGTCTCGAGCGCGGCGGCAGCCGATGCAGGCGTGGGCGTTCCGCGTGCCGTCGGCTGGCTCGACAACGGAGACGGCACCGTCACCTTCGCGTATGCAGCCCCCGGCGACACCAACCTCGATTGGGCGATCGACCTGCTCGACATCGGCACCTACCTCGCGGGCGCGAAGTATGACACCGGTGATCCGTCGAGTTGGTCAGAGGGCGACTACACCTACGACGGTCTCGTCGACATCACCGACGTGGCCCTCTACCTTGGCACCGGACTCTTCGACACCGGTCCCTACAACGCTCCTTCGGGCAGCGTGGCCGCGGTTCCAGAGCCGTCGGTCGTGGCGGCCGCCGTCAGCGTCAGCCTGGCCGTCTGCGTCGCCCGACGGCGGCGGTCGCGGTGAGGATGGCCATCGCAGCCGCGACGCTGCAGATCGACGTCGGCTCGGGAACGGCCGTGAGCGATTGCGGAGCCGGCCGGTAGCCACCGGCATCGTAGAGGTTCGTGGCGAGCGACAGGCTGATGTCGAGGAGATCGACGATGCCGTCGGCGTTGAAGTCGCCCTCGCTCCACACGCTGGGCTCTCCGGTATCGAGCCGTGCCAGCGACAGAAACCCGGCCACGTCGAGCAGATCGATGGCGCCGTCGAGATCGACATCGCCCGGCGCCGCGTAGGCAACCGTCACGGAGCCGTCGTCATTGGCGAGCCAGCCGACGGCCCTCGCATTGCCGAGTTCGACATCGGCTGCCGCCACACTCGAGCTGATGCCTGAGTCGCCGTTCCACGAGCCGTCGCCAAGACCCTTGCGGATCGCCGCTACGAGGTCGCCTGTCGATGAGCCCGACCGAATCACCATCGTGCCCGCGCCGACGTCGATGAGTCCCCCCGCACCCAGGTCGAGCCCGCTGACCGTGGCGACCAGACCATCCGCGACGTCGAGGGTGGCTCCCGGCCGCACGATCACCGTCGTCGACTCGAGCGTCGTGCCGCCGGCGAGACGGAGCGTTCCGGCCTGCACGTCGACCCCGCCGGTGAGAGCCCTGCCACTTCCGGTGAGCACGAGCGTGCCGCCGCCGGTCTTCATGAGTCCGCTCGAACCCGACAGCGTGCCCGCCAGCGTCGTGACGACCCCGTCGGCCACGCGCACCGCATTCGCTTCCCGATTGATGCCCTTGAAGACGAGCGTGCCGCTCGTCAGGAGATACCCGTCGCTTCGAAACTCCAGGCCGCCCCCGACGCCAAGGCTGCCGGAAACGGTGACCGTGCCGCCGACGCCGTCGAAGATGCCCAAGGCATCCTGCACCCAGATCGTGGATCGGTCGGTCCAGGTTGATGCCAGGGTGCTCCAGGTGCCGGAACCCCCACGACCGTCCGCCGCTCCCCATCGCACGGCGGTGAAGTGCGGGTTCGCCGCGGGGCCCGTTCCGGCGACGTTGTAGTAGGACGTGAGCTGGGCGTTGTAGTTGGAGGGGTTGCTCGTTCCCGACCGCGAAACGCCCTCGCTGTACCAGATCGAGTGACCGAGGGCGTTGTCGGCCCTCGAGCGATTGAGCTGCTGTTCGAGATCGCTCCAGGGCGTTGCCGAGCCGGTGCCGAGCAGCCGAAGCCCCACGCCAAGTTCATCCCGATTCGTGCCCGACGCCGTCACCTGAAGTGGCCAGTCGGTGTTAAAGCTCGCGATCGTCGATCGATACACCTGCGGCAGCACCTCGTCGGTCGCGCCCATCCACGTGGGCCAATCAGCACAGTAGTTGGCGGCGCTGAAACTGGCCGTCGACGGTGCCAGCGACACGACCACCGAAGGCTTCGCCGCTTTGGCGGCCGCCGAGATCTCCTCGAAGAACGCCTTCGTCTTGTCCTGCCTCCAGGCCAAGAAGGCCGAATTGGAGGTCGTCGTCGGGAGATTACGCCCCGTCTCGGCCCTGTACACGGCCCGCGTGTAGTCGTCCCACCCAAACTGCACCGGCCAGGCCAGGTGATCGTCGAACTGCACGATCTGCAGATCAAACTGGTTGATGGCGTCGACCACGATTCCCTTGATGAGGTTCCGCACCTCCGGAACGAGGGGATTCATCCAGACAAAGTTACTCGACGCATTGGTGAAGTTGCCGGCCGAATCCTTGAGCAACCACCCCGTGCCGCTCGTGGTGCCAACGGTCCACGTCGCATCACGGCATGTCACGGCCAGCGAGTTCGACACGCCGCCGTACTGCGCCATCAGACCGTATTCAAACCATGCTCCGTGGATCAGGCCGGCATTCGCGGCAGCCGTTCGCGTTTCCGAGAGAAGGTTTCGACCGGCGAGCGTCGGATTGAGGGAGGGTCGTCCGGTGAAGGCAGACAGCGCCGGCGACGTGAAGTTCGTGTAGCCGTTCTTCCAAGCCTCGACATAGACGGTGTTGAGGCCGGTGGTTCGGAGCGAGTTCATCGTGGTTGGCAGATTCGCAGCCGACCAGTCGTCGGAGCTCGTCGTCGTGATCCACGTGGCTCGGATTTCCGGGGCGGCGGCGGTAGTCACTCCCGAGCCCGTCAGCAGGCCGACGACCATGACGACGACTTCGCCCAACCGCTTTGAAAACGCTCTCATGGAGGCATCGTCCAATCGATTGGGGTGAACCGGGCAACCTCATTCTGCAGCTTCTCGATCACGTCGAGCGCCTGCCGCGACGATCGCCGCTCCCGAGCCATGTGGGCCGCGGCCACGCCGGCCGCCGTGCCCGTGGACCATTCGATCGGGTGAAGACGGGTGGCCGAGTTCGCCAAAAAGGACTGGGCCATCGTCTTGCCCGCCACGAGCAGGTTGTCGAGTTCACGATGGGTCAGGGCGCGAAACGGAATACAGAAGGGGAGCGTGTCGTGGGCCGCAACGCAGTAGGCGGGCATCGAACACCCCTCGATGGGATGGATGTCGGCCGGATAGGCCCCCAACGCGATGCGATCCGGAAACACGGTGCCGGTCCGCTGATCCACGGGCCCCGTGAGGTCGGCAAACCGGAGCACGAAGCCGTCGAGTCCGATCGCCCGGCGGGTGTCGCGGACATAGGGGAGCTTGGCTAATCCGTGCTCGGTCCCCATCACCGATCGGCACAAGGCGATGCGTCCGGGCCCCACGGCCGGTGGCGCCTGACGACGGAACCACTGATGCCAGGCGAAGGCCCGGTCCTCGGCGTCTTTGAGACACGCGAGATCGACGCCTCCAGCCCAATCCTCCACCTGACGACGCGCATCGCTCCGAGCGAGCAGGAGACAGCCAAACGGGTAATCGTTGCCCCCTTCTTCGAGTTTTGAGGAATAGCCCCAGTTTTGCAGGCAGACATCCCCTGCGGCAGGAGCCCCTCGGCCGCGGATGCGACGGTAGGTCCAGATCTTCTCCCAGGCATCCGGTCGGTCGCGATACGCGCCGTAGCCCAGACGGTCGGCATGCACCGGACGGTCGGGCTCGACGACCTCGTCGGCGTGAAGTTCCTGCGCGAAACAAAACACGGTCGCCTGGCAACAGCGGTCATGTCCCACGAGCCCGCCGTCGACATCCTCGACACCCTGGAGGTAGTCGTGACCGGAGATCGCCAAAACCTCCCCCCACTCCGTCGCATCGATGAACACCGTCCTGCCGGCCTCGGCTTTGGCACCAAAATGGATCACCTGCTTCGTGAATCGCGGCGAGTCCTCAGCCGAATACCAGTCGGGGAGGTCTGACGACGGCAGGCGATCGTATCCGTGAACGCCTGGCCTGGGGCGTCGGGCCACGCACGTCATGCCCACCACCGACCTGCGATCGGCGGACAGTTCCACCGATGTGACGACGGTTTCGAGAAACACGGTCAGTCGATCACCAGCCCGCTGCTGCATGGGCCGCAACTGGCGCTCGACGAACGCGTCGGGGCAGAAACAGAATCGACTCACCCAGCAGTTGCCCCGATCTTCGATTCCCTCGAGTGCCGACCGGAACGACGGGGTGATGTTGGCAGGCAGACGGGCAACCGCGGCGACGCTGTAGGGGGCCGCCCCATCCGCCCGGGCGATCGAGTGCCACGCCTCATCCACTGCCGGCACCCCGCTGGAGGTCAGCTGCCCTCCGATCCAGTCGGTTGGCTCGATGAGCGCGGTGCGGGCGCCGCTCTCCGCGGCCGCCAGAGCCGCCGCGAAGGCCGCCGTGCTCCCGCCGGCGATCACGACGTCGAAATCCTCGCGGTGGCTGGGGCTTCCCCAGGCCATGTCCCCACACATCGGGATGGCCACCACCACGGCAGCCAGCGCCCACGCGATCAAACCCCGCATGCCACCATCCTCAGAGTCGCCCGTCACGAAAATCACCATTGAACTCCACCCACGACGCGGTATATCATAGATTATTCCTGGTGGCGCGTTTTTGGTTGATGCGGGGGCATCGCCCCTGGTTGTCACAAGGGCCATGATCCTTCGAACGTGGAGTTGTGCCATGAATCGCCAGTTTTTTCACGGGGGATTTCGCCGTCGAACCGCCGCCTTCACGCTCGTGGAACTGCTGGTGGTGATCGCGATCATCGCCACCCTCATCGGCCTCCTCCTGCCCGCCGTCCAGAGTGCCCGCGAGGCGGCCCGTCGATCAGCCTGCACCAACAATCTCAAGCAGATCGGCATCGGATGCCTCGTCTACGAGTCGGCGATGCGATCGCTTCCCCCGGGCATCACCCGTACCACGGGCACCACCGTCGCCACGGCGAACGGCCCGTGGCGGAAGCAGGGGGTTTTCACGCTGATCCTGCCGTATTTCGAAGAGAACTCGATCTACTCGATGATGAAGTTCGACGAACTCAATGCTGCCACCGCCCTCAACGATCCTGCCCGCAATCAGGTGGTGACGTCCTACATCTGCCCGTCGTATCCGCATCCGAAGGTGATGACGACGGCGGCCAACGCCTATGAGAACGGAGCCGAGGTCACCTATGCGGGCTGCGGCGGCGCCTACATGCCGCCGACCGAATCGGCGCCGCCGTGCCTGATTGGCGGTTCGTATCCCGATAACGGCGTGTTCTACCTCGTCGGTCCGGGTACTCAGGCCTCAGGCGGGGCCTGCGGCGGGCCGCTCGGCACCGTGGTGACTGGTACTGGCCGCCCCCTCCGACAGGTCAAGGATGGAACATCGAAAACCTTCATGATCGGCGAGTTTTGCCATCGTGACTACTACGTGCAGCGAAACGAATGGCAGGCCCCTCCCGGCAACATGCGGCCCTGGTTTCTTGCGGGCAACTACCAGAGCACCGTGCCCGACATCTACCACGTGAAGGAGTTTGAGCTGACGCCGAACTCGAAGCAGACACGGAGCAACGCCGGTGGCCTGAACAAGCTGCCCATGGGCAGTTATCACGCCGACACGACGATGTTTGTGATGGTCGATGGCAGCGTCCGGCCCGTGAACGACTCGATTGAACTGCTCGTCTACCAGAAGTTCGCCACGGTGAACGGAAGCGAGGCCGTCAATGACCTCCAGTAGCGTGCGCCTGGCGGTTGCCGTGCTGGCAACGATCGGGCTCGCGGGAGGTTGCACTCGTGCGACGTGGCCGGTGATCGTACCGATCAACGGGGTGGTCACCCTCGATGGCAAGCCGCTCTCCTCGGGTGTCGTTCAGTTTCAGCCGGCAGTCGGCCAGCCGGCGACGGGTGAGATCGGCGACGACGGATCGTTCACGCTCTCGCGATACGTCCCAGGCGACGGTGTGCCCCCCGGCACGTATCGGGTGGCCGTCGTTTCCTACGATCCAACCGCCGAGACCCAGGTGCCGGAAAATCTTCAGGTGCCGTTGCGATACACCCGCTTTGGCTCGAGCGGCATCGAGTACACCGTGTTTCCCGGAACGAAAGACCCGTTGGTGATCAGCCTCGTATCGACCGATGAGCCGCCGACGAGCGATTCCCTCCAAGACGAAGACCGCCGAGGAGGTGCCCATGGCACAGCCGACACATCCGCCAGTCACACCGAGTGATCCGGTCCGATCCGCCGTTCACGAGAACCGTAGGCACGGATTCCTCGCCCGACGGCCGACGATCGTGGCCTGCTTGATGATTGTGTGTCTCGTTCCCTCCGTGGGATGCAAGCGGAGCCCGCGAGTCGTGCCGGTGGCGGGCAAGGTTCTGTACAACGGCAAGCCGCTGCCTTTTGGGTCCGTGACCTTCCAGCCCACCAAGGGGCAGTCGGCCGTTGCGGATCTGGCCCAGGACGGCTCGTTCACGCTGTCGTCGTATGGCCTCAACGACGGCGCCGTCCCTGGGCGGCACCTTGTGAGCGTCGTCTGTTACGAAAACATGCGGCCGGGCAAGCAGCGGCAGGGAGACTCCCTCGGGAAACTCCTGATTCCGCTGAAGTACACACGACTGGGGAGCAGTGGCCTGACGGCCGACATCCAGGACGCCAGCACGGGTGCGCCGCAGGAGGTCGTCCTTGAACTGTCCGGGCCGGAGTTCAAGTAGCGCCATACGGCGTTGGGCTCGGACCTACGGACCTGCCGGAGTCTGCGGCGTCTCGTCGCTGCGGCTCGCGTTCGTGGCGCAGTGCACGTTGCCGTGATTCCTGTGGTAGGGGCTGTCGTCGAGAAACACCACAGCCGTACCTCCCGCCTCGCGAAATCGCTCCTCGCAGACCCGCTGCACCCGCTCAGGCATCGCCGACGTGCCGCAGATGACGGTGCCGTTGACGAAGAGGGCGTTGACGGGATTGCTCCACACGGCCTCCGCGTCGGTGATCGCCTCGTGATCGTGAAGGGCAGAGGCCGGCGCGTCGAACAGCACGGGCAGCCGAACGATGCGTTTCGGATCGATGCCGAGCAATCCAACCAGGCCGGAGGCCGCCTCGCGATCGGCGTCGTCGCCGGCGCGTGGCGAGGGGCCGTGCCCGGCCAGCATGGCGTCGAGTCGTGCGGCGATTCGTGTGGCCACCGTCTCCCGGCGTGAACGGACGGCCGCATCCGCGGGCGGATCGGCGAGCCGGAGCCCCTCCAACGGATCGGGCATGAGCATCACGCCCTTGCCGTCGTCACCAGGCAAGAACGCGATGATTTCGTCGACGTGCTTGATCAGGAGCCACGAGGTGTCGATCCACACGGGAGCCTGGCTGGCCTGGTCCTCCAGAAACGCGATGACGTCGGGATGAAATGAGGTGGCGGTCGTCGTGTTGCGGCCAAACAGGATCCGCCCGGCTGGATACGTCGGCGTGGGAGGCGACACCTCGAGGTTGCCATACCAATCGGCCCACGCATCGCCCCCCCGCAATGAACGCGCTGCCGCAGGCTCCACGACGGCCGAGTCGGGGCCCAGAAGCCGCCCCGGAAACCGGTCGGCATGTCGCAGGCCCGCCAGGACGACCCTCATCGAACTGCCGGGCACCGATGCCGCGGCGATCTCCATCGTGTCCTGCATCCACATCTCGCGCCAGTCGTCGGTGGCGTAGACGGTGAGCGGCACGCCGAGGGGGTCGAGGACCTGCCGGAGGGCGGCGACAAAGGCCGCGTTGTCGTATCGACCCGTGGCGATGAACACCTCCCGGGCGGCCGCCGTCGAAGGCCGCAGCAGCACCGGCGCCACGCGCAGCGTCGCGTGATCCTGCGCGAGGAGCGTGCCGTCGTCGGCAGACACCTCGACCGCCACGTCGCACGAGCCATCCCACCGCGCCGGGCCGCCGGCCCAGGCGGTCGATTCAACCCACAGCCGCACCGGGCCCCCGTCGCACGCCACGTCGCACCTACCCGTGCCAACCGAACGGGCATCGGCGCCATCCCGGTCAAAAAACCTCAGCCGCTCATCCGCGGTCACGCGAACCACTCTCGCGGTCGCAGGAGGAATGATGTCGATGGGCACGAGATCGGCCCGGTCGCGTGGGCCGTTCACGCGATCGTCGTCGGCATCGGGCAGACCGTCGGCGTCGTCATCATCGCGATTGGCCATCACCCGGGCGAACCGACCGTGCGGCGCGGCCTCATCGTCGGCGGCCGTGAGAAGTCCGTCGCCATCCACATCGATGCGGATGACGAGCCGCTGCTCACCGAGCGCGACCCCCCACCCAAGGCAGGCCCACACCAGCACGCCCGTCCGCACGCATCGACATGAGCGCTTTGCGAGGTTCATGACCCCGGTTCTATCATCTGCTGCATGATCGAGTCACCAGCCCTGTTTGCCGCGACGATCCTGCTCCTCGCCGGCCTTTTTCCAGCGATCGCGGCTCGGTGGCCGATTCGCGTGTTCGACGTGGCTCCGCCGATCGTCCTCTCGTATGCGGTGACTACGGCGTTGGCCGTGGCGGGGCTGTGGAAGGCGTCTCCCGATATCGGCCATGTTCAGTCCATGGCGCTCGAACACCTGACACCGGCGCTCGTCTTCACGCTCGTCGCACGGTGTGACCTGCGAGCCATCGCAGGTCTCGGCCCGCGGGTGATGATCGCATTCGCAACCGCCACCCTGTCGGTGATGGCGGGCATGCTGGTTGCCTGGACCGTGTGGCGGCCCTGGCTGTCGCCCGATGGATGGAAGGCCTGCGCCGCCGTGGCCGCCGGGTGGGTTGGCGGCACGGCCAACCTCGTGGCCGTCAGCCGTGCGATCGACACCTCGCCCGAACTCGTCTCGCAGGCCTTGATCACCGACACGATCTGCTACACGTGCTGGGTGCTCGTGCTCTTCGGCACCGTGCCGCTCGCAGGGCGGTTCAATGCCTGGATGCGGGCATCCCCGCTCGAGGTGCGAACCGCCGCGACATCGCCTGACCCAGGGGCGCCAATGACGCCCGGCGTCGCCCTTGTGTGGCTGGGCCTTGGCCTTGCGGCCGGCGTGGCCGCCACGGCGATCGCAAGGCACCTCCCCTCCGACGGCGTGATCTCCACAAAGGCGTGGACGCTGCTCGTGGTGACGGGCATGGCCGCGGTCGCGGCCCTCACACCCCTTCGAAAACTGGCGGGGGCTGCGGCGGTGTCGGATTCACTGCTCGCCGTGGTCGTCGTGACGATGGCCTCCCAGGGGAGCCTGAACGGACTGGCGCGGGCGCCCGTCTTCATTCTCGCCGGACTGACGACGCTGCTCGTTCACGCCCTCGCCATGCTGGGGGCCGCACGGGCCTTTCGCCTCGATCTCGCGTCGTGCGCGATCGCATCCCTGGCCAACATCGGCGGCGTCGGTTCGGCCCCGCTTGTGGCCGCGGCCCATGCCCCGCGGCTGGCCCCGATCGGGGTCGTTCTCGGACTCCTCGGGTATTTTGTCGGTTCGGCGGCCGGACTCGTGATCGCCGACATCCTGCCGCGGATCGGACTCGGAGGCTCGCCCTGACATGGCCATTCCCCGCTTGATCGCCCCCCTCCTCGGCGTGGCCATGGCCCTGCCGGTTCACGCGATCGGGGGCGCACCGGAGTCGACGGTGATGCCGTGGCTCCACGGCGATCACTGGATCGCGAGAATACCGGCAGGGGAAGACGTCTTGCTCGACGCCGAGGCCGTGGCCCGAGCCAATCGTCGCATGCTGACGACTGATCCGTCGATCACCGATCTCGCCTCGCTGGCTGACAGCCTCGAGCGAGACGACATCATCCGGCGGATCGACCGCCGCGCCCGACTTCCCGAGGGTTCGCTGTGGCTCGACGACGGGACCGTGGTCGATGGCACCATGCGGCGGCACTGGGAAGCGAGGCTTCGCCGCGAGTCGCTCCCGGCCCGCATCACACCACGCTATGCCCTGACCGTTCGGCGCGCGGCGGTGCGGCGACTCCCGGTTCGCGATCGGGTTCTCACCGATCCGTCGTCCACCGACATCGATCATCTGCAGGAGACGGCCTTCTTTCCAGGAACACCCGTCGCGATCCTCCACGAGACGAGCGACGGCGCGTGGCAGTTCGTGCTCGGCGCGACCTACGACGGCTGGATCGAGACGGAATCACTCGCGTGTGGAGATCGCGACGTCGTGGTGGGCTACGCCGCCGGGGCCACCCGGACCATCACCGGCCGGCGCGAGGAGACGGTGTTCGTCCCCACGCTGCCGGCCATCAGCGACGTGGCCCTCGACATGGGAACGTGTTTGGTCGAGCGACGGGAGTGGCCCCTGACGCTCCCCGTCAACGGCCAGTCGGCCGCCGCGGCCACCGTGGTCGATTTTCCAGCGAGGGGCCCCGATGGCTCGCTCGCGCTCGTGCCGGTGCTGCTCCCGCTCGCTGCCGACAGTCATGATGGTCCTCTCCCGGCCAGCCGTGCCAACGTGCTGCGGCAGGCGTTCAAGTTTCTGGGGGAACGATATGGCTGGGGACACGACTTCGGGGGGCGTGACTGCAGCGGGTTTGTGAGCGACGTCTACCGCAGCCTCGGCCTCCTCCTGCCGAGAAACGCCGACGACCAGGCCACCTCGCCCGCCCTCGAGCGTGTCGAGGTTCCCCCGGAATGGTCCCGGGAACAGCGTCTCGACGTTTTGAAGTCGCTTGAACCGGGCGATCTTGTGTCTACGGGCCGTCACGTGATGATGGTGGTGGGACACGACGAGGGGCCCTGGATCATTCACGACACCCGCGCCACCCGGCCGTCGGCCGACGCCTCCGTGGCGGCGGCCAATGGGGTGGTCGTTCAGCCACTCGTGACGGCCCTCACCGATGGCACGGATCCAATCGCCGCGATCACCAGTCTGATTCGCGTTCTTCCACCACGACGGACGACCGACCCATGAAGATCACCGGCATTCGATTCGGCCGCCTGCGCGTGCCCCTGAAGGCCCCGTTCAAGACGACGACTCGCACCGTCGACGCGATCGACGACATCATCGTCATGCTCGACACCGACGACGGCTGTGTCGGCCGCGGAAGCGCCGCGGCGACGGCGGCCCTCACGGGCGACACCCACGGCGGGATCATCGATGCCATCCGGTATCACATCGGCCCCACGGTGATCGGCCACGACGTCGAGAACCTCAACGCCCTGACCCGTCGCGTCCGCACATCGATTCATCGCAACGCCAGCGCGAAGGCGGCGGTCGACATCGCGCTCCACGACCTTTTCGGCCAGCGTTACGCAGCGCCCACCTACCGGCTCTTGGGCGGTGGTGATCCGTCGATCATGACCGACGTGACGATCAGCGTCGACTACATCGAGAAGATGGTGGCCGACGCGGTGGCTGCGGTCGAACGAGGATTTGCGGCGCTCAAGATCGAGGTCGGCAAGGACCCGGGCATCGACGTGGAGCGGGTCAAAGCCATCCACGCCGCGATCGCCGGTCGTGCGGTGATTCGTCTCGACGCCGGCCAGGGCTGGACTCCCAAGCAGGCCGTGCGCGTGATCCACCAGCTCGAGGATGCCGGCGTCCGCCTCGACACGGTGGAGCAGCCCGTGAAGGGCTGGGACATGAACGGCCTGCTGTTTGTCACCGAGCGGGTCGACGCCCCCGTGGTGGCCGCGCTGGGCGACGACGGCGTGAGCGCCGCGGTCGAGATCATCCAGCGACGCGCTGCCGACATCATCACCTTCGGCCTCCTGAAAACCGGCGGTATCACCCCCGCAATCCAGATCTGCGACCTGGCGTCGACTCATGGTGTGGAGTGCATGATCAGCTGCATGCTCGAGGGCGCGGTCAGCGCCGCGGCGGCCGCCCACATGGCGGTCGCCCGAGCCGACGTGATCACCCGCGTGGACCTCGACGCCCCGTCGCTCGCGGAGTTCAATCCGGTGGAGAGCAACGTTTGCTTCCACGACGCCGAGATCTCGATCGGCAATGGCCCGGGCCTTGGCATCACGGTGATCCACGGTGTCGAGGATTTGCCGTGAGTGACCCTGAGCGGCTACAGCCAATCGCCGACGGTCTGCTCGAGCCCTGCTTCGTCCGCCATGGAACGCAGTTTTTCCAACGCCCGGGTTTGGATCTGGCGGATTCGTTCCTTGCACACGCCCATTGAGTCGCCAAGGTCGCGGAACGTCCGCGGGGCTTTTCCGTCGAATCCGAATCGCGCGACGACGATCTTTCGCTCACGGGGCTCCAGCTCGCCGAGAAACTCGCTAAAGATGGTGGCGAGGGTGCCAACCTGGGCTTCCGAACACCCGCCATCACCATTCCCCGGGTCGATCTGGCCTCGCGACGGATCGTCATCGATCACGAAGCGTGAGCGATACTGACGACCGCGGTGCGAGAGTCGGAAATACTGCCGTTGAATCGCGTAGGTCGCGTAGGTGCTGAACCGATTCCCGAGGGCGAAGTTGAACTTCTCGACGGCCTTCATGAGCACCACGTTGCCTTCGGCCACAAGGTCGTCGAAGGACCACGTTTGATCGACGAAGTTTTTGGCGATCGACACGACCAGCCGAAGGTTGGCCGTCACCAGAACGTCGCGGGCCTTGGTCGCCTCGGCCAGCAGCTGTTCGACGCGTTCCATCTGACGAGTGGTGGCTCGCCGGCGATCGAGCCGACGACGATCGACCGACGCCCGGTACTTCAGCCAGTTCATCCGACGGAAGTAAAACTGCTCTTCGTCGCGTGAAAGGAGGCGGTTGCGGTAGAGGCTTGCGAGATATGGCGTGAGGCTTCCGGCCTCGCTCGCCGGAACGGTCCCGCCATCGAGCGGCAGATCGGCGGACTCGGCGGGAGGCGTGGAGGCCTTCTCCTCAGCGCCGGCCTTGGAAAAGTCACGGCACGGGATGTAGTCGATGGGCATCGCGAAAAACGCCTTCCGTCGCTCGGTGAGCGAAGCGGCCGACCCGCGGTCCGGGGACGTGCCGGCTGACGTCTTCCGAAATGGCGACGAGGAACGTGAGGACTTCGGCGGCGAGACCAAGGCGATCACGGCGGGCCTCCGGGAGGGCAGGGCAGGGCGGGTCGTTCTGAAGGGATAACCGCACGCCGCCGACCCACGTAACGGGCTGGGTCCCAAAAGAGGCTGAACGGCCAAAAACCAGTCGAAAACGCATCCGTGTCGTTTGTGCGGCGTGGCGCCAAACACGCCACGCGTTTCACCCCGCCGGTCCCACGGCTCACGCCGTTGGGCTTCCACGGGCGCCGCGCGCATGTCCAAGCCCAAGGACGTAAGGCCTGGGACACGCCACGCTGTCTCCCCAGACGCCGTTGAGCCCGCTCACGTCATCGAGCCAAACTCGCCACGCGTTTCACCCCGCCGGTCCCACGGCTCACGCCGTTGGGCTTCCACGGG
>JAFMIU010000113.1 GCA_017853835.1 Pirellulales bacterium
CTCCCGCTTCATGTCGGTGTTCCAGAGGCACTGGTAGCCCTCGCGGCCGCCCCAGAACGTGTAGCCCGACCCGCCGAGGCGGTGGGTCACTTCGAGCGCCTTCTTCACCTGGGCCGCCGCGTAGGCAAACACCTCCGCATTGGGGCTCGTAGCCGCGCCGTGCACGTAGCGAGGATTCGAGAAGAGGTTGGCCGTGCCCCAGAGAAGCTTCTTGCCGGTGCGCTTCTGATGCTCGAGGAGACGGTCGGCCACGGCATCGAGGTTCTTGTTGCTCTCGGCGAGCGACTTCCCTTCGGGGGCCACGTCGCGGTCGTGGAAGCAGTAGAAGTCGCAGCCGAGCTTCTCGAGAAACTCAAAGGCCACGTCGACGCGGGAGAGCGCTCCCTGGAGCGAGTCGCCGTCCTTCTCCCACGGACGGATCATCGTGCCGGGACCGAACGGGTCGCCGCCGGTGCCGCGGAAGGCGTGCCAGTAGGAGACGGCGAACCGGAGATGGTCGCGCATCGGCCTGCCCTCGATGAGCGCGTCGGCATCGTAGTGACGGAAGGCCAGCATGCTCTTGGCCTGAGGACCTTCGTAGCGGATGGGGCCGATGCCTTCGAACGCCTCTGCCATGGACTCGCTCTCCTGATCTGATGGAACAAAGCGGGGCCTGGGCCCCGCGGGATAGATCGACGCTTCAGTGGCAAATGTATAGCCGGAAGCGGGCGATTTGTCGCGGGAGCGCCCCAGCCGCCGCGGAGGGCTTTAGTCGCGCACGAGCCTTGCCAAAAGCTGTCGGCCGGCTGACGGAAACCATTCAACGAGTCCAGCCAAGAACGACGCCTTTCGAGGCACGACCAGCTCGGGGAAGCCACGGTCGCAGGCGTCGAGCACGCGAGCGGCCAGACGATCAGGGTCGAGCCGCTTCAGTCGTCGCGACCCACCCGGTGCGGCGGCGTCTGCCGGCAGTCCTGAAGCCTTGGCCTCGGCGGCATATCGTTCGGCAGACCGGTCGGCCGCCGGGTCGTCCGCCGCGCGGGCGATCGGGCCCGGGCAGACAAGGAGCACGTGTCCCCCGCGCGGAGCCAGTTCGAGCCGCACGGCATCGGCGAAGGCGGCAACCGCCGACTTGGCGATGGCATACGGCCCCATCGACGGCGTGACGAACTTCGCGGCGAGGCTGGCGATGAACACCAGATGCCCCTTCGAGGTCGCGATGTCGTCGGCGACGGCGCGGGTGAGTTCGGTGGCGGCGAAGAGATTGGCTGAGAGGTAGTCGCGGAGAAGATCGTCGGTCGTGTCGAGGATGCGGCCTCGGCCCGATCGGCCCACGCAGCAGAACACGGCATCGATGCCGCCGAGGAGTCGCAGGGCCTCTCCGGCAACGCGGTTGCCCTCCCCTGCCCTGCCGAGATCGGCCGCGAGGCCGTGCATCGACGCCGTCGACTCGCCGGCCCGCTCGCAGGTTTCCAGCGCCCGCCGCACGCCGTCTGACGATCGGCCGACGATCAGAACCCGTGCGCCAGCCCGCGCAAGGTGCCGGGCGAGCACGAGGCCAAAGCCGGCCGTGCCGCCCGTCACGATCACCCGTCGGTCGCGCCATGCGTGAGCCATAGGCCAACGATTCTACCCTCACCCGTCGATCGGTCGGGAGTGCTATCCTGAGCGAAGGATTTGGTTGGAACCATCGCCGAGGAGCCAGACGCATGCTCACCCGTCGTTCACTCGTGAAGGCCGGACTCGCCGGGCTGGCCTCCGGCCCCGCAGTGGTCGGCGCGGCATCGGCCGCTACGTCGGCGTCGCCCGGGCGTTCGCTGCGGATCGCCCACCTCACCGATATCCATGTCCAGCCCGAGCTTGAAAGCGGCAATGGGCTGGCCTCGTGCTTCGCCCACGTGCACGCGCTCCCTGAGCGCGGTCAGGCGGCCGCCGACCTCGTGATCACTGGCGGCGACACGATCATGGACTGCATGGAGCAGGGCCGCAGCCGAACCCAGGCCCAGTGGGACCTCTGGCAGCGGGTGAAGGCCGATGCCTGCAGCCTCGAGGTGCGAAGCGTGATCGGCAACCACGACGTGTGGGGCTGGACGAAGTCGAAGGCCGCCGTGAGCGAGCAGGAGCCTCGCTACGGCAAGGCGTGGGCGTGCGAGCAGTTTGGTCGGGCGCTCCCCTACGAGAGCTTCGACCGCGGCGGATGGCACATCGTTCTCCTCGACAGCATCTTCCCCCACGGCGAGAGCTACATCGGCAAGCTCGATGAAGCCCAGTGGGACTGGCTCACGAACGACCTGACCGCCGTGCCGGCCACGACGCCAATCCTCGTCGTGTCACACATCCCGATCCTCTCCGTGCAGCCGTTGGCCGCCGCGACGGCCGAGCAGCCCGACGGCGACGGCAAGCCGGCCTTCAGCGTGTCCGGGGGAACGGTGCACGTCGACCATCCGCGGCTCCAGGAGCTCTTTGCCCGGCATCGCAACGTGAAGGCCTGCCTGAGCGGCCATCTCCACATCGTGGAGCGGATCGATTTCGGGGGCGTCGCCTACTGCTGCAACGGCGCCGTCTCCGCGGGCTGGTGGAAGGGACTCCATCGCGGCACCGATTTTGGGTATGCCGTCGTCGATCTGCATGACGACGGCACGGTGACGAGCGAGTATGTGCCCTATGGCTGGACCGCGCGATCCTGAGTTGGGTATGCGGATTCCGGCTTGCGTGGGGCGGGCGACGACGAGCCGCTCCGGCTGCGAGAAGGTTTGATGACTCGACGAGTCTGTCGTTTCCGGAGTGGGATTGGGCCTTTTTCAAGCCGGATGCTACGCTTCCCGCATGACTGCAACTCCCCGTTCTGCTCCGGAAATCGTCCGCACCAAGATCGTCGCCACCGTCGGTCCTGCCTCCCGCGCCGAGGAGGCGATTCGAGGCCTCGTCGAGGCCGGCGTCGACGTCTTTCGGCTCAACATGGCGCACGGGTCGATCCCCGAGCATCAGGAATCGCTCGACCGCATCCGGCGGGTTTCCGAGAGCCTCGCCCGCCCCGTCGGGATCCTGGCGGACCTTGCTGGTCCCAAGATTCGGCTGGGGGACCTCCCCGGTGGCTCCATCGACGTTTCCGAGGGCGATCGGATCCGATTCGTGCGAGGGACGGAGAGCCATGCCCCCGGCGAGTTCACCGTCACCTACGAGCCACTGCTCGACGAGCTGGCGGTTGGCGATTCGGTGATGATCGCCGACGGCACGATCAGCCTCGTCGTTGACGAGCGGACCGGCAGCCACGCCACCTGCCGCATCGTCCAAGGGGGCACCATCCGAAGCCGTCAGGGGGTGAACCTGCCCGGCGTGAAGCTGTCCGTGGCCGCGATGAGCGCCACCGACTGGCAGCATGCGGAGTGGGCCGCCGCCGCGGGAGTGGAGTTTGTGAGCCTGTCGTTCGTGCGGAGCGCCGTCGAGGTGAAGCTGCTCAAGGAGCTCCTCCGCACCCGTGGCTCGCTCGCGCGGGTCGTCGCCAAGATCGAGAAGCGTGAGGCGATCGACAACCTCGAGTCGATCGTCGATGCGGCCGATGCGGTGATGGTGGCCCGCGGCGACCTCGGTGTTGAAACTGACGTGGCGAGCGTGCCCATGGTGCAGAAGCGGATCATCCGCGCCTGCCAGCGGTATCAGAAGCCGGTGATCGTGGCCACGCAGATGCTCGACAGCATGCAGCACGCCCGCCGGCCCACGCGGGCCGAGGCCACCGACGTGGCCAACGCGATCCTCGACGGCGCCGATGCCTGCATGCTCTCCGGCGAGACCGCGATCGGCGAGCATCCGCGGCTCGTCGTGGAGATGATGCGGCGGATCGCCCGGGAGACCGAGAAGCAGTATCTCGCCGACCGCTGGCACTACATGGAGGGCCGGTTTCTCGCCGAGAAGGGCTCGGCCGGCGTGCCGGTGCAGGAGTTCCTTCCGTCGCCCGAGTTTCTCGTCGAAGGCCTCCACCCGATCACCCAGGCGGTGGTGGATGGCGCGAGCCGGATCGCCGGCGAACTCGATGCCAAGCTCTTCGTGGTCGCCAGCCGTTCGGGCCTCACGGCGATCGCCCGGTCGAAGCGAAGGGGGGCGGTGCCCACCGTGGGCCTCTCCGACAACCCTGCCACGCTTCGGCAGATGGCGCTCTACTGGGGTGTGACGCCGCTGGCCATGGAGGCCACCCACGACGTGGGTGTTCTCCTCGATCGGATCACCGCCTGGGGGCTCGCCGAGGGACGGGTACAACGTGGCGACCGGATTTTGCTGGTGGCGGGTTCCGGTTTTGGTACGGGGGGCCACAATATGGCCCTGGTTCACGAGGTGTGACCGCGTCGCGGTTCGAGAGAGAACAAAGGAATTCGATGAAGAAGAAATGCGTGCTCGCTTACTCGGGCGGATTGGATACGTCGGTGATCCTGGGCTGGCTCATCGAGCAGGGCTACGACATCGTGGCGGTGTATGTCGACCTCGGCCAGCCGTGTGAAGACCGCGAGGCCACCCTCAAGAAGGCCCGCGACTGCGGCGCCATCAAGGCGATGATCGTCGACGTGCGGGAGGAGCTCTGCCGTGACTTCGCCTTCCCGACACTGCAATGGCAGTCGCGTTACGAGGGCACCTATCTGCTCGGCACGTCGATCGCCCGGCCGCTCATCTCGAAGGTGTGCGTGGAGATCGCCCACCAGGAGGGCGCGACGGTGTTTGCCCACGGTGCCACCGGCAAGGGCAACGACCAGTGCCGGTTCCAGATGGCCGCCGAGGCGCTCGACCCCACGATCACGGTGCTCGCGCCCTGGCGGATCGCGGAGTTTCGCGACCGTTTTCCGGGCCGAAAGGAACTGATCGAGTTCTGTGAAGCCCGCAGCATTCCCGTGAAGGCGTCGAAGGGCAAGCCCTACAGTTCCGATGAGAACTGCCTCCACACGAGTTACGAGGCCGGCCTCCTCGAAGAACTCACCACCGACGGCTTCAACCTCGTCGAGTTTGGAATGACCGTGTCGCCGCAGCAGGCACCCGATGCAGTCGAGACGGTGCGGATCGACTTCGAGTCGGGCATTCCGGTGCGGGTCAACGGCACGGCGCTTGCCGCCCACGATCTCGTGCTCGAACTCAACGCCATCGGTGGCCGCAACGGCATCGGCCGCACCGACATCGTTGAAAACCGCTTCGTCGGCATGAAAAGCCGCGGCGTCTACGAGGCGCCGGGCATGACGCTCCTCTACGAGGCGCACCGTCTCGTCGAACAGATGACGCTCGACCGCGACCTCGTGCACCTCCGCGACCGGCTGTCGCCCGAAGTGGCGGAGATGGTGTATTACGGCTTTTGGTACTGCGCGAAGATGGATGCCCTCCTGGCGTTCATCCGCGAGGCCCAGCGGCCCGTCACCGGCTCCGTGGAGCTCAATCTCTACAAGGGCAACATGCTGGTGAAGAGCCGCACGAGCCCGATGAGCCTCTACGACGAGGCGATCGCCTCGATGGAGGGGGGCGCCTCGTCCTACAACCAGACCGATGCCGAAGGGTTTCTGCGGATCGTCGGCCTGCCGCTTCGCGTGCAGGGCCGTGTTCGGCCCCGCGGTGACGTGTGAGCCGCGGGCTGGCTGCCTCGTGGCCCCGCCCCACCGGCTGGCGTGCGATCGCGGCTCGATGCCGCGTCGCCCTGCGGATTGAGGCGAGGAGGCCGGCGGTGTGGCTGGCGGCCCTCACGGGCCTGGGTGCGTGCGTGGGGGTGGCGCGGGATCGTGGGCTCGCGTCGGCCCTCGGCGGCGTCGCCGCCCTGGCGGCCCTCGGATGCCTTGTGCGAACATCGCGTGGTGAGGCCGATCTAACGCTTCGAGCCTTCGCGCGACTGGCGTGGCCCGCTGCCGGCATCGGCGTGGGAGGTCTGCTCGGCGCGGCGGTGGGCCTCCCAGCCTCGGTCATGGTGGCGGCGACAATCGGCCTGGTGCTGACGGCTGCCGTGGTCATGCTGGCCCGCGGGTGGCATGGGCCGGGAGTGGGCCGCTCGTTGCCCGACTGGATCGCGATGGCATCGCTTGCGGCCGCGATGGCGATCTGTTTTTTTCTCGTGCCCGAGTGGTCGTCGTGGTATGCCGTGGCAGCCGTCGCCTGGTTTGCGGGTTTGGCGCTGCCATCGGCGATCGTGGCGCAGGGCGACGAGGATCACAGACGCAACGAACTGCTCGCCACCGCTCCTGGTCGTCTGCTCGTGCCTGGCACCACGGCCCACGCGCTCGAAACGCTCGCCTCCTATGCAGCGCTCCTGGGTTGGCCCGCCGTGGTCGCAGTCGCCCTCACGCCATCGACGGTGCTGGCCGCGAACGGGCCACTCGCTGCCGCGGGGATCGTGATCGCCCTCGCTGCCATGGCGTCGGTCTGGGTGTCGGGGGCCGATCGTGCCGGAACGTCTCGCGACACCACCCAGGCCGTGGCCATGGCGGCCGTTGCGGCGACGATGGTCGCTTGGAAATGGCTCGCCAACGCATAAGCCCTCGGCTATGCAGCTCACCCAAACACCCTGGACGACGGCTGCAAACTGGCGTTGAGGGCCATGCCTCCGGCGCGGGAAACTTCGCCAGTCTCCGCAGCCGTTCGCGGTGACGACCGTGTTCGGGGGGCGATCGACATTCCCGTCGATCCGGGTCGAGAAAGGGTGCCGGATCGAACGATATTCACACGGAGCCTTCCGACCTTGCCGATTGCGCCATTCCCATCGAGGAGTCGACTCGTGCCACGTTCATGCATATCCGCCCGCAACCTGTGTCGTGCCGTCGTCGTGCTTGCGGTGGTGCAGGGTGCGTGTCTCGTGGCGTCGGCCGCCGGGTTTGTGTCGAGTGAAACCATCTTCCCCGCCACGACGCGGGCCTGGCTGAGTCTTTCCGACTTCCGTGGCTTGCAGGCACGCTTCAAGGCGTCGCCCTACGGGCAGTTGGTGAACGATCCTTCGATGAAGACCTTTGTCGATCACCTTCGCGAACAGGTCTCCAAAAACGGCAAGCAGCGGCTCGCCAAGCTCGGCCTCACGCTCGAAGACCTCGAGAAGGTTCCGGGCGGCGAACTCGCAGCCGGGGCGATCGAGGTTGACGGTGGCCGACTCGCCACGGTTCTGCTCGTCGACACCACCGGGCACGAAGCGGAAGCCAAGGCGCTCGTCGAGCGGATCACCGGCCGCCTTCTGGAGCAGAAGGCCACGAAGGTGGCCGTGCCGAATGCGCCGGCAGAACTCACCGTGTATGAACTTCCTCCCGACCCCAACGCGGTGCGTGCCGATCAGCCCGCCCGTGAGCGCCGGGTGGCCTTCGCACTGGCATCGCAGGCGCTGATCGTGGGCGACGATGCGATGCAGGTGGGGCAGGCGCTGTCGGTGCTGTCGAAGGGACGGCAGGACAACCTCGCCAGCGTCGAAGCCTACAAGGCGGTCGTCGGGCAGTGCGGGAGCAAGGTGCCCGGCAATGCGGCCCCCATCCGCTGGTTCGTCGATCCGTTGAAGTTTGCCGTGTCGTACCAGGCGACGAATCCACCCCGCGAGAAGCGTAAGGGGCCTGACTTCGTGGCGATCCTCAATCGCCAGGGTTTCGATGCGATCAAGGGCGCAGGTGGCGTGCTGGTGTTTCAGGACGGCGGGCACGCCATGCGGCATCATTCGCTCATCTATGCCCCGCCCCTGCCGGGCCGCGATCCCGACTCCGCCGAGCGATTCGATCTCGCCGCCCGAATGCTGCGGTTTCCAAACGTGGCCGGCGCAAAGCCCGAGCCGTGGGTTCCCCGCGGCGTGGGCGGCTGGGCCGCGATGCAGTGGGACGTGAAGACCGCCTTCAGCGCTGCCGAGACGCTCGTCGACGACGTGGTCGGCGACAAGGGCGTGTATGACGACGTGATCGCATCGCTCAAGGAGGATCCAGACGGCCCGCAGATCGACATCGAGAAAGAGCTCGTCGACCATCTCGGTCAGCGCATTTCCGTGATCAGCGACCATGTCGACCCAATCGGAACCGACTGCGAGCGTATCGTGATCGCCATGGAGACGACCGATGAGAAGGCGGTCGCTGCGGGCATCGCGAAGGTGATGGACGCCGACAGCGACATGCAGCGGATCGACATCAATGGCATCGTCGCCTGGGAACTGATCGACCACACGATGGCGATTCCAAGCCTCGATGTCGACGTGCCCGGTGGTGCCGTGGCCCATGCCGATCACCACGATCCCAATGACGAGGCCCATCGTCGCCGTCAGCGGCTCCGCGAAAAAGAAGAAAAGCTCCTGCCTCATGCAACCGTCGCCGTGGCGAAGGGGCATCTTTTGATCGCCTCGCACCGCGACATTCTCGACCGGGTGCTCAGTTCACACGACACCGCAGCGTCGCTCGCGGCGGCGGCGGATTACGCGGCCGTTCGCACGGAGCTCGGCAAGCTCGTGCCGGGCGCCACCTCGGCACTCGGCTTCGGCCGCGAGGATGTGGCCGTTCGGCCCACCTACGAACTCCTTCGACAGGGCAACATGCCGAAGTCGAAGAGCCTCCTCGGCCAGATGCTCAACGACATGCTCGGCGACGGCAAGCCAGGCACCGTGCGCGAGCAGAAGATCGACGGCAGCACCCTGCCCGACTTCGAGCAGGTTCGGAAGTTCTTCGGCACGGCCGGCCTCGCGATGGAGTCGCAGTCGCAGGGCTGGTACATCGTCGGCGTGTCCCTGCCGCGTTCGACGCAGCAGGAGAAGGAAGAGTCGTCGCAGCGGACCGCTGAGGCATCGAAGCGATAGAACGCATCTGGGTTCTGGGGATCGCCGCTTCGGGCGGTAACGGTCCAAGGCTTCTCGAACATCCACCGATCCCCTCGCTCGTCACACGGCGGGGCGCTGGTGGGTGGCACGCTTCGGGGTTGCCCACACGCTGGTGGTCGCGCCGTCGCCACCGTCCCGGCGTCGGCTCCGGCTTGGGGGCGCTGGCGCACTCTACGGCGTATCGTTGAAACACGCTTCGGGGTTGCCCACACCCCGTCG
>JAFMIU010000039.1 GCA_017853835.1 Pirellulales bacterium
GATTCCTGACCCGCGTGACATGACCCCAGAGGAGTTCAGGGGCGTTCGTGACCTGATCGAGCAGAAGGTGAAAAACCTCCTCGCTGACCTTGACGCCATTCACTGAGGACCTGCCAATGAACGTGAAAGAGTTCTGCCGTGCGCTCGACAGCAACCCCGATGCCAGGATGCACTGGATGCTGCCAGATAAATCCTTCGTTCCAGCCCACTACCACATCACGGAGGTCGGCAAGGTTCAGAAGGACTTCATCGACTGCGGCGGCACGGTCCGGTCTTCAAAGACGTGTGTGCTGCAGGTCTGGGTGGCCAACGATGTCGACCATCGGCTGGAGACGACGAAACTGGCGTCGATCATGCGGATTGCCGGGCCGCTGCTCCAGTCAGATGAACTACCCGTGGAAGTCGAGTACGAGGAGGGAGTGATTTCCCAGTACCCGATTGGAGGCATGGAAATCACGCCGTCGGGGTTGCTCTTCTCTCTCGGCACGAAGCACACGGCATGCCTTGCGCCTGAAAAGTGCAAGGTCGGCGACACGGGTTGCTGCTAACCCTGCCGCCACGCGATCCAAGCTGCCCACGAGAAACCAGTCGCAAAAACCGGCGCAGTCAGCGACAGTCAGGAGGGTTCAGGGCTGGTCACCGCGAAAGGTGCCGCCCTTGAAACTCTCGGGAACGACGTGCATCCCGAGAGTTTGAAGAGACACAGAGTGGGCAGCACAGGATTCGAACCTGTGACCTCTACGGTGTGAACGTAGCGCTCTAACCAACTGAGCTAGCTGCCCGGCACTTCTGCGATCGGCGGTTTCCCTCAGGGAATCCTGCCTCCCGCGACCTCACCATACCGTCCGCACGACCCGGTTGAAAGGACTCGCCGCAAAGACCGTTTCAGCCGGCCGACGGCGGGTCGAATCGGGGCGACTCCACCACCCGCTGGCCCCTTGGCTCGTCACCCCGAGGCAGGGCCCGAGGGGCTCGCTCGGCCTGCTCATCGGCCCGTGCAGCCGCCTCCAGCTCCCGCGACAGCGTCTGCCACTGCCGACGCAGGTCGCCAACCGTTTTGCCGACCGTGCGGCCAACCTCCGGCAATCGCTTGCCGTAGATCATCACCGCGATGGCACCGATCAAGACGATCTCGAGAGGGCCGAGGCCAAACATGTCACGAGATCCTGGCGGTCTAGCGGTTGTCGGATTCGCCGGAGTCGCGCGACTTGGTGCCGGAATCATCGATCCCCTGCACGCCCTTCTTAAACTCCACGATGCCCTCGCCAAGCGACCGCATCACCTTCGGCAGCCGTGTGCCGAAGAGCAGGAGCACGATCACTGCAATGATCAGCAGTTCCGTGGTGCCGAGACCAAACATGGCAACAAGCGGCATCATCACTGGGGTGGGCTCCACGAGGGCGGACATCGGGCGGTCGAAGGCGTTTTCGTCGACATTTGAAGTCTAATCCCGCCCCACAGCCGGTCAAACCGCAGGCCTGCGTTGCAGGGCATTCCGACGGCTCGCGTCAGGGTGCTACCCGTCCTGGTGCCGCCGCCATCCGGTTTCGCTGATGCAGGGGGGCATAGCGGTAATACACCTCGAGCGTGAGCGCCGAGAGCGCCGTGGCATACACCCGGCCACCATGCGCGCCCCACACGGGATCAGGATCCCAGCTCCCCTCCAGCGGCCCGGGCTCGCGCCGCTGCAGCGACACCAGCGTTTGCTGCATGCGTCCGTTCCAACGATCCCACTGAGGACCGCCTGCATGAAACAACGCGAGAGTCGCGTAGTACCACGCATACGCATTGCACGAAGACGCCACCGGCGGGGCGGCGGCGATCACCTGCAAGGCCTCGGCGGTGGACGGCTCGGCCACGCTCGCCCCGAGCAGCAGCCGGCAGTAGAGCGCCTCGGCGGTCATCGCCATGCTCGGCCGCTCGCCAGGACGATACGACGCCATGCCGCCCGCATGGCCGCCCGCCACGCTCTGCAGATACCGCCGCGCTTTCGTCTCGGCCGCCTCGAAGCCGCCAAGCCCAGCGGCACGAGCCGACGCCAATACCATCACCTGCCATCCGCACTGGCTCGTGTCGCCGCGATCCCCGGCGGCATACCGCCAGCCGCCGGTATGGGGATGCTGCATCGAGAGCGTGTGGGTCACCGCCCGCTCCACCACGGGGCGCAGGGTGGCGTCGCCCGACATCGCCAGGCACTCCGCCAGCGCGATCGTCGCCATGCCATGGCAGTAGAGCCTCGCAAAAAACTCCGCCTCACCCGCCAGCGAGCCATCCGCTTGCTGCCGCCCCGTGAGGAAGCCGACACCGCGCGCCACCGCGACGGCATGAGGGCCCTCACGATGCGTGCTGCCCGCGCCCAAGAGGGCGAGCATCGCGAGGCCCGTGACCCCATGATCGACCCGGGCGTTGGGACCGGGCCGGTGCCGTCCCTCCGCCGTGCGCTCGATGCCGGCACCATGCCTCGCCGCATCCCACCGTCCATCCGCTGACTGCGCGGCCACGAGCCACCCGAGCGCCGAGGCAACAGCCTGCTCGGTGGCCTCCGATCCACCGCGAGCGAGCGCCACCGCCTCGCGCCTGCCGGGCTGTCGATCGGCATAGGCATCTGGCATTCTTGCCGCACGCGGAGCAGGGGCCGGCGGGGCGGCTGAATCCCGCGGCGTCTTCGACGCGTCTTCCGGCGGCCCCACGGCCACGTCAGGGCTGGCGGCCGCGTCATCGGGGGCGTCGAGCAGGGAAACGTGATCGGATGGCGGCTCCGGCGCCGCCTGGTCCGCCGAGGCCAGCGGCACGAGCGGCGGCGGCATGTCGGCAGGCGACTCGGCCTCGCCTGCGTCAGCGAACGCCTGGTCCGACGCGGTCGGGCTCTCGGCCGGCTCGTCGCCTGCGGTCATGACGAGGGTGATGCGGCCTTCGTCGAGCGTGCCATGGGAGGCCGGCTGCCAGCCACCGACACACGCGCACACGATCGCCAGGATCGCGTGGAGCACCACCGACAATGCCACGCACTTCTCCAGGGTGCGCGACTGCAGCCAGCGGGTACGGATCACCGCCACGAGCACCGCCGCCACCACGGCTGCCGCGACGGCCACGAGGATCGCGGTGGTGCTCATCAACGCCTCATCATCGGCGCGTGGTGTCGGGCCGTGAACGCACCGCGATCGCCACCCGCGACACGCCCGCCGCGCGGCAGGCCTCGTAGACCTCCGCCATGCGTCCGTGCGGCACTGCCTGCTCACCGCGGATCGTCACGGCCAGGTCGGGTCGCTCCGCCCGGGCGGCGGTGAGCCGTGTGGCCAAGGCCGCCGGCTCGATCGATTCACCCCCCAGTCGAACACTTCCCGATGCCTCCACCTCCACGATCTCGGGGCGATCACTCGCGGCGGCCGCACCACCGGCGCGGGGCAAGTCGAGATCAAATTGCCTGTCGTCGCCCGAGAACCTCGACACGCACATGAAGAAGATGGTGATCACCAGGATCACGTCGATCATCGGCGCGAGATTGGGCGACGGATCCTCGTCGGCATCGAGACGCACCAGCGGCATGCGTCACCCCGCCCGTCGCTTGGTGTCGCCGGCGGCCCGCGATTCGGCGAGGGATTCCTCGGAGATGGCGTCGATCACCTTTTGGCAGGCATCGTCGAGCCGGATCGCGAGCCGGTCGATCCGACCGGTGAAGAACGACTGCATGATCATCGCCGGAATGGCCACGAGCAACCCCATCGCCGTGGTGATGAGCGCCTCGCCAAACCCGCGGGCGAGCAGATCGGGCCTCCCCATGGCGCCGGCTGCCGCCACGTCGTTGAACGAGCGAATCAGGCCAAACACGGTGCCCAGCAGGCCGAGCATGGGGCCGATCGTGGCCACGCTGTTGAACACGCGGCGATAGCGACGCAGCTGCGTGAGCTCCCGCTCACAGGCATCGATCGCCGCCTGTTCGAGTTCCACCGCCGGCCGCCCCCACCGCCGAACCACGGCGGCAAACACCCTCGCCGCCGGACTGCCGTTGTCGTCGCACACATCGAGGGCCGCCCCTCGGCCGACCGCGCCCGATTGCACCTGCCCCACGAAGCGATCGACGAAGATCTTCGGCACCACGCGGCCGGCCCGCAGGCTGACCGCCCGCTCGATCCCAAACACCGCCAGCAGGAAGGAGCAGCCGAGCAGCGGCACCATGAGGATGCCGCCATGCTGGATCGTGGTGAGGAGGCTGCCGGTGGGGATCGCGGCGGCCGCGGCAGGCGGCTCTTGCATCGCCGATGTGTCGGAGGCGGCGGGGGTGGCGGCCACCCGCAGGGGCTCGCGGGCTGGTTCGGCGCCACCGGCCCACGCACGGGGAGGCTGGGCGCTGGCCTGCGAGGCCATCGCACACACCATGACCCCAGCGAGCAACGCCGCGCCCCAGCGCAGGCGTGCGACGGTGCGTGGCATCGGCGGCCTCATGCCGGCTGCCCCGGAAAGCGGGGCACTCCCGGCCCCGGTCCCTCGGGGCTCCACCGTGATCATCGACCAGTTCGGCAGCCCGACGCCGATGATGCAACGGTCCGGTGTGCCATCGGCACGACCGTCACGACCCGCAGCCGCCTTTCATGCCGTTGGGCAAGCCAAACACGCCACGCGATCCACCACGCCGGTCCCACGGCTCACGCCGTTGGGCTTGGACCGTCAATGCCCTAGGCCGTAAGGCCTGGGACACGCCACGCCATGCAGAACGGCGCCGTTGGGCTTTCACGGATGCAGCCGGCCCCGTGAGCCGCCATCGGGGCGTCGGCAAACCCAGACGCGGCGATCGACGCCGCGATCAGAAGTTGGCGTCGCAGCCGCCGTCGACATCGCCCACCATGTGCATGTGGTCGTGGTCGATGTACAGCACTTCCTGGCAGTCTTCGTCGACGAGCGTGTGTGGCACCGGCCATCCCACCCGCTTCACCTCCTGGAAGTAGACCGTGCACTTGTAGTGGGCATGGTGCACCTGCACCGGGCCCACGAGCGGCAGATGCCGCGGTGGATCGATGTAGTCGGAGATCTTGCACTTCGCGATCCGCACGTGGTTGCGCTGGATCTCGAAGAGGAAGGGCCAGTTGCCCTGCACCGGCCTCGCCTTTTCCAGGGCCCGCATCACTTCGTCATCGCTCGGCTCGTCGAGGGCTTCGCACGGGCCGCCCGGCTGGATGGGACCGAGCACCGGAGCACGCTCGTAGCGTTCGTAGTTCCAGAACTGATCTTCCTTGGCCTTCTGAACGCCCACGGGCACGGGGATGGGAATCGCGAGGGGGCCGATGTTGGGGCCCTGGGCCGCGAGCCAGAAGCAGCCGGTCTGCGAGGAACCCCCGATGGCCAGGATCAGGGCCGTCATCACAAAGCGTGTCCGAGATGTCATGGGGGGTCGCTCCTGCGGCGATTCGGTCGGCGATACGGGTTCTGCAGGATGTATCGACGCGGCAGGCGGGGAACTTGCGGATTTTTCCGATGATGCCGGCGGCTGCGGCGCCCGCCCCCACCGACAAAACGACACCGCTCCCCCGGGCAACCCGGGAGAGCGGTGTGATTGACTCGTCTGTCGCTTTCGCAGCCGACTATTTGTGGTGGCTGTGGTAGTGACGCTCGTCGAAGTCGAGCCACCACCAGCCGTCGTCCCATTCGAGCGACACCCGCCGCCATCCGAGCGGCACCTGCGGGTAGGGATAGAACGGGCCGATGTAGGGCCAGGCTGTCGGCGAATACTGCGTGGGATACTGCAGGGCCGCGTAGTTGGGGTAGGCGGCGTAGCTTGGCCAGGCGTAGTTGGGCATGTTGGGACCGCCGCCCCGCATCGGAACAGGTGGCATACCCACGCCCGCGTTCGGCATCGGCATCGGACCACCGGCCATGCCTTGCGGCGGCATGCCCTGGGGAGGCATCGCCTGGGCGGGATAGCCCTCGCTGTACTTCACGGAACCGGGAACGACCTGGCCATCGGCGGGATACCCACCGGGGCCGGGCAGCGTCATCGGCTCCTGCATGCTCGTTCGCATCGCCATCGGCTGCTGCGGTGCGGCCGCCATCGGACGGGCCGTCGGCGTGCCGATCGGCATGGGCCGACGGGCCCTGGGCTGGGCCACCGGCACCGTGTTTTGCACGAGTTCAACCTGGCCTTCCTGGGTTTCGGCGGCAGATCCGCCCGCAAACACGAGCCCCGTAAGAGCCGAGAACGCGCTCTTCTTGGGTGCCGGGGCGGGGGTCGCCTCTCCCTCCGGCACCGGCTGAGGAGCCGTGGTCGCGGCCACGCCGGCGTCGTTTTGCACGGAGAACGGCATCGCGAAGGCACCCGCCGGGGCCTGGTCGGCGCCGCTCGTCTCGATGACGAGGCGGTTGACCACCCGCTCGACGCCCGGCGTCGATTCAGCGAGACCAACGGCCGTCGCAAGCTGCTTGTCGTCGGTCACATGGCCATCGAGCCAGACCGTTCCCGACTTGCTCTTCACATTGACGCGGTAGCCGGTAAGCGCGCCGGAATCGCGGAGCCGACCGGCGACGGTCGTCGCCAGATCCTCGGCACGCCCCGCCGCCGTCAGGCACGCCGACACGAGGACGGCGAGCAGAAACGTGGTTTTGGAAATCGACATGAGTCACTCCCTTGGCTTCGAATCCGGCCGAGGGCTCGAAGCGCATCGCCACGGGCGACGGCGGATCGAGCACTCCTTGCCGTCTGTTCTTCGGCTTCCGGTCGCACCGAAGGGGAGTTTTTTTCCGGTCCGTCCGGGAAAACGGCGCAGGACGGCAAGCAGGGAAGGGTCGGCAGGCTAGGCAGCCGAGAAGTCAGCCACGGAGATCATCGTCATCAGGGCGAGCGTGCCCGCACAGGCGGCCGCCAAGTCGGGCCCCATCTGGATGGCCACGCCGCACACGCAGCCGATCACCGCCAGCGCGACAAGACACAGCCACTGCCCGCCCTGCTCGTAGCGGGTGCCCACGGCAAGCCGTGAAAAACCAGCCGCCACCACGCACAAAAGCTGCACGGCACCGAGCGTGCACAGCACAGGGCTGAGGGCCAGGCCAACCAACGGGCAGAACAACGACATACGAAACCTCTCCGGAGACGGGGCGGAACGCTAGCAGGCCCCACGCCCCGGCGACAAGCCCGGGATGATCGGTCTACTTGCCGCCTCCGATGAGTTCGTCGAGCTGCTTTTCAAGCCCCGCGATCGACACGTTGCGGTCAACGACCGCGCCGTCGGCCCCCACCAACACCATCGTCGGCAGCGCCAGCACCCCAAACTCCTCGGCGAGCCTGCTGTCGAGACCGCCCGGCTCATGGAGCTGGGGCCAGGGCAGGGGACGGGCCTGCAGAAACTTCACGAGCTTCGCCTTGTCGGTGTCGAGAGCCACGCCGATGACGGCAAACTTCTTGGCCCCAAACTTCGACTGGAGCTCACGAATCTGCGCGATGTCCACCTTGCACGGCTCGCAGTCGGTCGACCAATAGTGGATCAGCACGGGCACTCCCTGGAACGACGCGAGCGACACCTGCTTGCCATCGACCCCCGCGCCCGAGAGCGACATCGGCTTGCCGACGCTCGACAGCCGACGGGCGGCACCGGCAGCCTTCCGCGACTGCGTGGAGTCGGGGAAGTTGGCGGCCACCGTTGCATACCGCTCCACCGCCTCCTTGTCGCGTCCCTCGAACTCGTCGCGAAACGCCAGCTGCAGCAACGCCTCGGCCGATTCGGCCGCCTTGGGATGGGCCTCGGCAAACGACGCCAGATCCTCGAACCACTTTTTCTGAAGCGCTTCATGATCGGCCCCCGGCTGCTCCATGCCGGCCGAATACCTCGCCTGAATCAGCCGAAACTCCGCGAACGCGGCGGCCCGGTCGTCGCCCTTCGACGCGTCCGCCAAGGCCTCGAGCCTGGCGATACCGTCGGGCAGCAGCCCTTCCTGCACATATGCCGCCACCGTTTCGACGAGCTGATTGGTCCAGAACGGCTTCTCGGCATCGGACGCCGCGGCCACCGCCTCCTCGAGCGCCGTCACGTAAGCCGTCGCAAGCTCGCCACGCGCAGCGGGGGCGGCCCCGGCCATCTTGGTTTCGATGTCGCGGAGCTTCGCCATGACGGGCTTGAGCGCGTCGGACATGTCGCCGGGCATGGCCCCGGCACCGCGATCCCCCAGCCGTGGTGCGAAGAAACTGTAGAGCTCGCCCGTGCCATCCACGCCCGCCACCTGCGGGGCGTCGATCGGCCGCCACACGTTGCCGCATCGCAGGAGCGATCCGACAAACAACTGGCCGCCTCCCTTGCCCCCCTCCACGAGCGCTACGACGTTGTCGTAGGCGGTGACGTCTTTGGTGGTGCCGAGGCTGCCCGATGGCAGCGTGCCGGGGGGCTGCGCCACGAACATGCTCGTCCAACGTGAATCGGGCCCGATGTCTTTCTGCGCCGCCGCCATCTTCGCGAAGGCACTCGGGGCCGCCTTCACGCGCGTGAGCACCTCCTCGAGAAGGTCTCCTTCCACGCCGGCGGCCTGAAGGTCGGCCTTCGTGGGAAGAAGCCTGGCAAACGCCGCCGCATCGCGATCACGAATGGCCGACACGATCTCGGCCGTCGCCTCTTCGGCCGACAGCACCTTCCACTCGTCGATCAGGCCATCGGCATTGGTGTCGGTCCCCCAACGGCTGCCGGACGCCCCCACCCAGCGAAACTCCTCGGCTTTCGTGTCGTTGTCGGCATCGATCTCCCGATACACCTCCATGCCGTCCTTGTAGTAGCTCCAGCGGTCCACCACCCGATTGCCATCGGTGTCGGCAAACGCCCGCAGCACCTCGCCGCCTGGCCCCCTCACCACGAGGGCACTCACGCCCCCCTCCTTCTCCTGCTTGATCGTCGCCTGCTTGGCGGCCTCGGCGGACGGCTGGTCAAACTCAACCCCCTTCTGGCGTGGCTTGAGCGCGAGGGCGTCTTCAGCCGACGGCGGGGCGGCCAGGGCGAACGAGGCCACGAGCACGGGGAGGGCGGCCGCGAGGGCCGCGCGGCGGACGATCGACATGACGGAAACTCCTGACTCGGTTGAACGAACACGATCAACCTAGCCGGAACCCCGCCGTCGCGCCAGCGCCACTTTTTCGCCCATCCCCGCCTCTCCGGGGCCACGAGGCAGCCCCTTTGAACTTGCCGGAGCACGATCTACACTTTCCCCAACGTGAGCGGCTTCCGCTGACGCACCTCGCGCGCGTAGCTCAGTTGGTTAGAGCGCTACCCTGATAAGGTAGAGGTCCCAAGTTCGAATCTTGGCGCGCGCAGTTCAGGTCGGGGTCCCGCCCCGACGGTCGCTATTATGAGGTCGGGGTCCCGCCCCGACGATGGTTATAAGGTCGGGGGCCCGCCCCGGATCGTGTCGGGGACGTAGCTCAATTGGGAGAGCACCGCCTTTGCAAGGCGGGGGTTGTGGGTTCGACTCCCATCGTCTCCATTCCCTCCCCGCCGCTCGCTGGTCGGTTTCGCGGGCGTTTTGAATAATCGTCGATTCCCATCCCGCCCCGCCGCCAGCCGCCCACCCATGACACCCGCGCCCCTCGTCCAGACTCCCGCCGGCACCCGCCGCAGCGACCTTCGCAACATCGCGATCATCGCGCACGTCGACCACGGAAAAACCACGCTCGTCGACTGCCTGCTCCAGCAGAGCGGCCAGTTTCGCGCCAGCCAACTCTCCGAGCGAATGCTCGACTCCAACGACCTCGAGAAGGAGCGGGGCATCACGATCCTCGCCAAGAACATCGCAGTCGATTGGAAAGGGACGAAGATCAACATCATGGATACCCCCGGCCACGCCGACTTCGGCGGCGAGGTCGAGCGGGTGCTGCGCATGGCCGACGGGGCGCTCGTGCTCGTCGATGCCGCCGAAGGGCCGATGCCCCAGACCCGGTTCGTGCTCTCCAAGGCCCTCGAGTGCAGGCTCCGGCCGGTGGTTGTGGTGAACAAGATCGACCGGCCCGACGCCCGACCGCTGGAAGTGCTCGACGAGATTCTCGGGCTGTTTCTCGAACTCGGCGCCGACGACGACCTGGCCGACTTTCCTTATGTCTACGCCTCCAGCCGGGGCGGCTACGCCTCGCACGACCCCGCCGTTCGCGAGGGCACGATGGAGCCGCTCCTCGACCTCGTGCTGGAGAAGATCCCGGGGCCGCTCGTCGATGAATCTGCGCCGCTCCGCATGCTCGTCACCACCCTCGACTGGTCCGACTACGTCGGCCGGATCGCCATCGGCCGGGTCGAATCGGGCACGCTCTCGAAGGCCTCGCCGATCGTCCGCTCCACCGCCTCCGGCAGCCTCGTGCCCGCCAAGCTCGTGGGCGTGCAGTCGTTCGACAAGCTCGGCCGAATCGACGTTGAGGAAGTGGGCGCCGGCGACATCGCCGCCGTCAGCGGCATCGAGGACGTCGAAATCGGCGACACGATCTGCGACGCCGCGGACCCCAGGCCGCTGCCGCGGCTGACCGTCGACGAGCCGACGCTCTCGATGGTGTTTGGCATCAACACATCGCCCCTCGTGGGCCGTTCGGGCAAGTTTTTGACCACGCGACACCTACGGGACCGGCTCGAGAAGGAACTCGAAAAAAACGTCGCCCTCCGCGTGCAGCCGATCGAGGGCACCGAACAGTTCGCCGTGTCGGGCCGTGGGCTTCTCCACCTGTCGGTGCTCATCGAAACGATGCGCCGAGAGGGCTTCGAGATCTCCGTGGGAAAGCCGAAGGTCATCCTCCGCAAGGAAGGCGACACGGTGTATGAGCCATTCGAAACGCTCGTCGTTGAAGTGCCCCACGACAAGCTCGGCCCGGTGATGGAACTCACCGGCGCTCGCCGCGGACAGCTCAAGCACATGGGCTCGCGGGGCGAGTTTGCCCACACGACGTTTTCGATTCCGGCCCGCGGCCTGATCGGCCTGCGCACGAGGGTGCTCAACGCCACCCAGGGCACCGCCATCATGCACCACCGCTTCGAGAAGTGGGCGCCGGTGGAGGGCGACGTGGGGGGCCGTGCCAACGGTGTGCTCGTGTCGATGGTGCCTGGCAAGGCGGTGGCGTTCGGCCTCGACGGCCTTCAGGAGCGTGCCGACCTCTTCATCGAACCCGGCGACGAGGTCTACGAGGGCATGATCTGCGGCGAGAACGCTCGCAGCGACGACATGACGGTGAATCCGACCAAGGAAAAGAAGCTCACCAACATGCGGGCCAGCGGCAGCGACCGCAACATCCTGCTGAAGCCGCCCCGCCGGATGTCGCTCGAAGAGGCGCTCGAATACATCGAAGATGACGAACTCGTCGAGGTGACGCCCGCCGTGATCCGGCTCCGCAAGATCCTGCTCTCGGAACACGAGCGACGGAAGCTGGCGCGATCCAAGGCGTAATCCGCGCAGCGGTGCATTCCCGGTTCGGCGATCCGGTCCAACTCCGGTCCCGTCCAAGCCCAAGGCCGTCAGGCCTGGGACACGCCACGCCATGTCGCTTGAAGCCATTGGGCTTGGCTTTGCACGGTTTCGCTTGCCCGTTGACGCGGCGGGGAGAGCCAAACGCGCCACGCGATGCACCACGCCGGTCCCACGGCTTACGCCGTTGGGCTTCCACGGAACGGGTCCGCCACCTCGTCCGCCGGTCCGAATCCGGGCAGGTCCGGTCCAAATCCGGTCCCGTCCAAGCCCAAGGCCGTCAGGCCTGGGACACGCCACGCCACGCCGCTTGAAGCCATTGGGCTTTGTGTTGCACGGTTTCGCTTGCCCGTTGTCACGGCGGGGAAAGCCAAACACGCCACGCGATGCACCACGCCGGTCCCACGGCTTACGCCGTTGGGCTTCCACGGAACGGGTCCGCCACCTCGTCCGCCGGTCCGAATCCGGGCAGGTCCGGTCCAAATCCGGTCCCGTCCAAGCCCAAGGCCGTCAGGCCTGGGACACGCCACGCCACGCCGCTTGAAGCCATTGGGCTTTGTGTTGCACGGTTTCGCTTGCCCGTTGTCACGGCGGGGAAAGCCAAACACGCCACGCGATGCACCACGCCGGTCCCACGGCTTACGCCGTTGGGCTTCCACGGAACGGGTCCGCCGCCGGTCCAGTCCGGTCCAAATCCGGTCTCGTCCGCCGCCGGTCCGAATCCGGGCAGGTCCGGTCCAAATCCGGTCCCGTCCAAGCCCAAGGCCGTCAGGCCTGGGACACGCCACGCCACGCCGCTTGAAGCCATTGGGCTTTGTGTTGCACGGTTTCGCTTGCCCGTTGTCACGGCGGGGAAAGCCAAACACGCCACGCGATGCACCACGCCGGTCCCACGGCTTACGCCGTTGGGCTTCCACGGAACGGGTCCGCCACCTCTCCCGCCGGTCCGCCAGGTCCGCCTTCGATCACACCTCGTACACGCGGCCGGGGGCCACAAACTCGACGTTTCGCGGGCCTGCGGCGGCAATTTCCGCGGCAATCTCCGCCGCGTACCGGGCCTTGCGGTGCACCACGATCCAGCGGACGTCACGACGGAGCCTGCGAATCTCCTCGATGAAACTGGCGGAACAGTGATGCCCCGTCGCCGTCGCGAGCGAGGCGAGCCGGTTGGGAAAGCTCACCTCCAGAAAGACGACGTCGAGCCGAGGCAGGGCGTCGAGCCGCTCCCAGAACTGTTCGGTGGGACCGGTGTCGGACGGAAAGGCCACGGCCACGCGGCCGTCGTCCACTACGTAGCCCAGCGTATCGACGCAGTGCGACACCGTGACCGGCATGATCGTGAGCCCAGCCCGCGTGATCGGCTCGCCGGCGACCACAGGCGTGCCGCGCACAAACGAGTCGGATGCCGTGGAGAGTTCGAAGAAGTCGGGCCACACGCGGCCATTGAAGATGTCGCGATGGATGAAGTCGAGCACGTCGGGCGACGCGAGCAGTTCGACACTGTCGGGCCCGGGGTCGTAGACGTTTTCCAGAAAGATCGGAAGCGTGGCGATGTGATCGATGTGCTCGTGGGTGAGAAACACGTGCCGCACCCGCCGCTGCCGCTCCAGGTCTGCCAGCAGCCCGAGGGATCCCGCGTCGATTGCCACGTGGTCGTTCACGAGGAACGTGACGAGAAACTGTGCCTCTCCGGCCGGCAGACACGACGGAAGAAGTTCGACCTTCATGGATTCCACGCCTCCTCAGTCGCCCGTCGCTAGACAGCGAAAAACTCGCGAATCTTCCGGAAAATATCCTGCACCTCGGGCGTGGCCCGTTCGACCCCGGCGATGGCCTGGGTGCGTTCGGCCAGACGAAGCCGCAACGCCTGCCCCATCGCCTCGACAAGGTCGGGCTGCGACTCGAGAAGCGACCGAAACGAGGCCTTGTTGACCTCCAGCAGGCGGGTTTCCGAGAGCGTTGTGACCGTGGCGATTCGCGGCGCCCCCGTCATCAGCGACATCTCGCCGAAGTAGTCGCCGGCCGAGAGCACGGCAAGCCTCACCGGAGCCCCGTCGCCCTCCCGCGCCGTCACTTCGACGCGGCCCGACATGATCACAAACAGGCTGTCGCCGGGGTCTCCCTGCCGAATGACCTGTTCGCCCGCCGCGTAGATTCGATCGATGTTTTCCGCGGCCAGCCGGGCCACGTGCGAGGCTCCCAGCGGCTCCAAAAGGCCGACCTGCTCGAGGCATGCGGTGCGCCGTTCGACGGCGGCTTCGAGGGATTCCACGGCGGCCGGTTCGGTGAGCCGCACGGCATGCGTCGCCACAGGGAGGTCGATGCCATGGCGGGACAGGGCATACCAGATCCGATCGCGGGCCATGCCATCGACACGATCGCGCTTGTCGAAGTCGTTGGTGAACAGCCGAACCCAGTGCTCCACACCCCGCTCGGTGAAGGCGTTGGTGACCACCGACGGCGCAGGGTGTTCCAACACGCCGAAGCTCCCCTTGATCGCCTCGAGAATGATCGACTGCACCCGCTGGGGAGGAACCGCATAGGGCGTGATCACGTAGAGCGACCGACGCGACCAGGGGTCGGGCTTGGTGAAGTTGCGAATCGAGGCCTGGGCGAGCTGGCCATTGGGGATGATCACATACGCCTCGTCGAGCGTGATCACCTTCGTGGCCCGCCAGTTGATCTCCACCACTCGGCCGATGTGCGCGGGATTCTGGTCGTATTGAATCCAGTCGCCCACCTCGAAGGGGTGCTCGGCATGGATCGCGAGCCCCGAGAACACGTTGCCGAGCGTGTCTTTGAGGGCAAATCCGAGGGCGGCGGTGACGAGTGCCGAGCCCGTGACGAGATTGCCGGCATTGACGCCCGACTCATACAGCACCGCCACGAGGGCGGCTGCCAGCATGATCCATCGGAACACGTCGAGAAAGATCTTCGGCCAGGCCACCGCGAACCGTTCCCACAACGACACCGCGATGATCAGCACGACCGACTGCAGCAGCGACGCCAGGAGAAAGAAGTGGCTCGCCTGGAGCGCCACATCGGGCGCGTCGGATGATTCGGGAAACAGCAGCGTGAAGGCGAACGGAACCGGGGCCAGCACCAGAAGGACCAACGGCCACACGGCCATCCGGCGGTGTGATCGGGGCATCGTGACCGCCGCCACGAGCCAGGCTGCGATGGCCACGATCGCCTTCCGCTGGAGATCCTCCCCGGCAGGCCAGAAGGCCGCCGCAAGGAGGGCCGAGATGGGCAGGAGCATCATGGCGTGGGGGGCACCTGGGGGCAGGTTTCGGGTCTGGCCGGGCGATTGTGCCGGGCCGCCGCCGTCTCGACAAACCCGCCGTCTCTCCCGGGCCCGGGGAACCCCGGATAGACGGGCTGGGCCTGATCGGCTATTCTTCGGGGCTTGCCGGCAGGCGATGGGCGTCTCGCCGGTGATCGATCAGGTTCGGAGCAGGCATGGTCAAGCTGACGGTTCGCGAGCGTGAGAGCATCCAAGAAGCGGTTCGCCGCTTCCGGAAGTTGGTGGAGCGGAGCGGCATCAAGAAGGAGATGCGCCGCCGCGAGTTCTTCGAGAAGCCAAGCGAAACCCGCCGTCGCGCCCGCCTCCGCGCCGAACGCCGCACGAAGCGGAATCGCCTCCTCGGCGTGTAAGCCGTTCCTTCGGGCGATGCTCATGGCGCCGACGATCCGTCATGCGCCCCGATCGGCTCCCGGACATGCGTCCAGTCGAGCGCCACGTCGAGCCACGGGGCATCGTGCGTGGGCCAGCCGGTGCTGACCCGATCCACGCCCGTCGCGGCGATGGCGGCCACCGTGTCGGGGCGAATGCCCCCCGATGCCTCGAGGATCACCGACGGGGCCAGCCTGTTTCTCGCTTCGACACAACGGCGGAGTTCCGAGGCCTCCATGTTGTCGAGCAGCACGATGTCGGGGCTGCAGGCGAGCACCGATTCAAGGTCGCTGCCAGAATCGATTTCCACCTCGACCACCATCGCCTCCGCACGCTCCGCGGGAAACGTCTTCGTGAGAAAAGCCCGGCCGGTGCGCACCGCATCGGCGGGCGAGCCCCCGTCGGCTGCAGCCAGCGCCGCGAGATGGTTGTCTTTGATCAGGATGGCGTCGTAGAGGCCGAGACGGTGGTTCCAGCCGCCACCCATGCGGTGGGCATACTTGTCGAGAAGCCGCCAGCCGGGCACGGTCTTGCGGGTGTCGTAGACACGGCAGGACGTTCCCGCCACCGCGTCGACAAGCCGCCGGGTCGCCGTGGCGATCCCCGAGAGCCGCCCGAGAAGGTTGAGCACGGTTCGCTCGGCCGCGAGAACGCTCCGCGTCGATCCGGCGATGGACGCCACCGTCTGCCCAGCCTCGACCTGATCCCCATCGGCCACGGCCGGCCGGAAGACCAGCCCCGGATCCGCCACGCGAGCCACCACGGCCGCCGCGGGAAGCCCCGCCACGATCCCCGACCTCCGAGCCACCACGGCCAGCTCGCTCCGGGCATCCGGGCCGATCAGGCCCACGCTCGTCCAGTCGCACTCGTGCCCGAGATCCTCGAAAAACCAGTCCCGTGCGAGGCGGGCCACGTGGTCGGCCAGGTGGTCATCCCACACCAGCTGCCGAAAACCGCGGCCAGTGTGGGTGTCGAGAAGGGGCGCCTTGGAATCGCTCATCGCAGCCTGTCGGGAAACGGAAACGGGATGGTTTCGCGTATCCTAACAGGGTGCCAGCCCCTTCAGGGAATCATCCGATGCCGACGGACACCACGGGAGTGATGCCCCGCGCCACTCAGCCCGTGATCGCCCTCGGTGTTGCCGTGGCCCTGGCGGCGATGGCGGCGTGGTATGCCAGCCTCGGAGGGTTTTCGGGCCGGGTCGTCCGACACGATGACGCCTCCGCCTCGACCACGGGGTTCACCGTGAATGTCAACGAGGCGGGCCTCGACGAACTGGCGATCCTGCCGGGCCTCGGCCCCGCGACGGCGCAGAGCATCGTGGACCATCGTCGCGCCCACGGCCCGTTTGCCACGGTCGACGACCTCCTCGATGTGCCCGGCATCGGGCCGTCGACGCTCGAACGCATCCGACCCCACATCCGCCCGATCCGTCAACGGCCCCCGGCCCCATGAGCACTCCCTCCGACTTCCGTCCCGGCGTGTTCGACCTCGTGGCTCCGTACGAGCCGGCGGGCGACCAGCCTGCCGCCATCGACGCGCTCGTGAAGGGCGTGTCGGAGGGACGGGCGTCTCAGGTGCTGATGGGCGTCACCGGATCGGGCAAGACGTTCACGATGGCCAACGTCATCGCCCGCGTCGGACGCCCCACGCTCGTGCTGTCGCACAACAAAACGCTCGCCGCGCAGCTCTATGCCGAGTTTCGCGACTTCTTTCCTCACAACGCCGTCCATTACTTCGTCAGCTACTACGACTACTACCAGCCGGAAGCCTACATCCCGCAGCGCGACATCTACATCGAGAAGGATGCCGCGATCAACAAGGAGATCGACCGGCTCCGACTCGCCGCAACGAGCGCCCTCGTCAGCCGCCGCGACGTGGTCGTGGTGGCGAGCGTGTCGTGCATCTACGGCCTCGGTTCGCCCGACGACTACCGGGCGATGGTGGTGCGGCTCGCAAGCGGCACGACGCTCTCCCGCGACCAGTTGCTCGAACAGCTCGTGGCCGTGCACTACGAGCGCACCGACGTGGCCCTCGACCGCGGGAAGTTCCGCGTGCGGGGCGATTCCGTCGACATCTGGCCCCCCTACGACGAGCTGGCCTGCCGCGTGGAGTTTTGGGGCGACACGATCGAGAGCATCGCGATCATCCATCCCACGAGCGGCGAGGTCGCCGCAAGGAAGGACGAGATGTATTTCTATCCCGCCCGCCACTTCGTGATGCCCGAGGACCGCATCAAGGCGGCGGTCTCCTCGATCAAGAATGAACTGGACCAGCGGCTCGAGGAACTCCGAAGCCAGGGCAAGCTCCTGGAGGCCCAGCGGCTCAACGCCCGCACCCGATTCGACATCGAGATGCTCATGGAGGCGGGGTTCTGCCCGGGCATCGAAAACTATTCCCGACCGCTGTCGGGCCGCGCCCCTGGGAGCACCCCGACGACCCTCTTCAACTACTTTCCCGACGACTTCCTCTTCTTCGTCGACGAGTCGCACGTGACGGTGCCGCAGGTTCGCGGCATGTATGCCGGCGACCGAAGTCGGAAGATGACGCTCGTCGATCATGGTTTCCGACTTCCCAGCGCGCTCGACAACCGGCCGCTCATGTTCGATGAATGGGAGAAGCGGCTGCACCAGACGGTCTACGTGTCGGCGACGCCAGGGCTCTGGGAACTCGACCGCACCGGCGGCGAGGTGGTGGAGCAGGTGATCCGTCCCACCGGCCTGCTCGACCCGGTGATCGAGATCGTGCCCGCCAAGCAGCAGGTGGTGCATCTCTCCGGCGAGATCGACACGGTGGTGGCAGCCGGGCAGCGGGTGCTCGTGACGACGCTCACCAAAAAGCTGGCCGAAGATCTTTCCGCCTACTTCCAGGAGCGGAAGGTGCGGTGCCGCTGGCTCCACAGCGAACTCGACGCCTTCGAGCGGGTGGAACTCCTGCGGGACCTTCGCCAGGGCGCCTTCGACGTGCTCGTGGGCGTGAACCTGCTCCGGGAAGGGCTCGACCTCCCCGAGGTGTCGCTCGTGGCGATCCTCGACGCCGATAAGGAGGGCTTCTTGCGGAGCGAGACGTCGCTCATGCAGACGATCGGGCGTTCCGCTCGCAACGTCGACGCCCGCGTGATCCTCTATGCCGACACCGTGACCGAATCGATGCAGCAGGCCATCGACGAAACGCGGCGACGAAGGGCCTTGCAGGAGGCCTACAACCGCGAGCATGGCATCACCCCCGAAACCATCCGCAAGGAGATCCGAGCCGGGATCGAGGCCGAGGCGACGTCTCGGGCCGTGGCCTTCGAGGCCGTGGCAGTGAGCGACGACACACGGCGGCGCACGGCCGAGGTGCTCGAGCAGCTGGAGTCCGACATGATGCAGGCGGCCGCGGAACTCGACTTTGAACGGGCGGCGAGGATTCGTGACGAAATCGCATCGCTCCGCGACGGAAAGCCCTCACGGGGCCGGGCCGGCGGCCCGCGCGGCCGAAAGGGCAGGGGAGGGGGCGGCGGCCGAATCCCGAAACCAAAATCGATCTGACATGCTTTTGAAGTGATGCCATGAACGCCAACCACCGCGCTCCTCCACCCGCTCTTTCGGCGCCGGCCGATCCTGCGGCCATGCTGGAGGCGATGCTGCAGGCTTCGGAAGACCTGATCGTCGTGGTAGACCGCGACTACCGCGTGCAGTTCGTGAACCGCACGAGCGACGCAGCCGAAGCGGCCGCCTCCGTGATCGGCCAGAGCATCTTCACCTTCACGCTCGGCGACTCGTCCGATCGCCTCAAGACCGCGATCGACGCGGTGTTCCGCACGGGAGAGCGCCAGACCTTGGAGGCTCGGGCCCGAGACCTGCAGGGGGGCGTGCACGATTTCCGGGTGCATGCGGCGGCAATCGTCGCCAACGGCACCAGGACCGCCGTCGTGATCACCGGCGAAGACATCACCGACCTCAAACGCTCCGAATCACAGCTCCAACGCGACCAGTGGGTGCTGCGTCGCCTCCTCGAGATCCAGGAGAAGGAGCGACAGCTCATTTCGTATGAGATTCACGACGGCCTGGCCCAGTATGTGGCCAGCGCCATCATGCATCTCGAGGCCGCCGCCCACGCCCACCCCGACAGCCGCGAACTGACCGACGGCATCCGGCTGGTGAGGGCCGCCGCCGAAGAGGCTCGTCGGCTCATCGGCGGCCTGCGACCGCCGGCCCTCGATGAACTCGGGATCGTGGATGCCATCGAATCGCTCGTCGCCGACGCCCGACTCGAGGTTCCGAGCATCACCTTCGAGCATCGCCTCCCGGACGATCGACTGCCGCCCGACGTTGAAACGACGATCTTTCGGATCGTTCAAGAGTCGCTCTCGAACGTCCGCAAGCACGCTGCCGCGCGGAAGGCGGAGGTGCAGATGATCTGGCAGCCCGAGGGCATCCGTGTGCGGGTGCACGACAACGGCCGCGGCTTCGATCCGAGCCAGGTCCCCACGACGCGGTTCGGGCTCGAGGGCATCCGCCAGCGCTGCCGTCTTCTCGGCATCGAGCCGACGATCACCTCCGCCCCCCGCAAGGGCACCACCGTCGAGGTGCTTCTGCCCGTCGACGCCTCGACAGGCTGACCTCGCGTCAGGCCGCCGACTTCCTCAGGCCTTCGATCGACCGACCGAGCCGACGGCGCCCGCCGGTCGACGTGCCGCCGGCCACCGGAACGGTGGAGCTCTCGAGCACGGTGGGCTGCTTGGTCACACCGAGGCGATCACGAAGCGTCTGGGCGAGTTGGGCACCGAGATCCTCGTCACGGCTGCGGGTGCCGATGTCTTCGAACGCATCGGCCACGCCGAGCACGACCGCATGACGAACGCCTTCCCGCACCCACTGAAAGAAACTCATGGTCATCGTCTCCGAAACGGCCGCCTCGAGCCCGGCCCCGAACGTGTCGCGGGCCCCATGCTTGTCGTATCGGCGGCCGAACGCGACGGCTGCACCCGCCAGGCCGGCGTGACACCATGGCACTCTAGGAAGGCTCTGCGGGCTTCGGGGGCTTGGCAGACCGCGTGATGCAGACCAGGCAGATGTCGTCGCTCTGCGGCTGGCCGGCGGTGTGGGCGGCCACGTCGTCGAGGATCGCACGCCCCGCCGCTTGGGCTCCCGAAGCGGCACCAGCCAACGCGGTCTCGAGCCTCGTGAACCCGTAGCACTCCTGACCGGCATCGAGCGCCTCGCTGATGCCATCCGTGCAGAGCACGAGCGTCGTGCCGGGTTCGAGGGGAACCTCGCAGGTGCGAAACTCGCCTCCGGCGGCCATGCCGAGAGGCAGCCCCCCCAGGTCGCCCGCCACGGCCCGCACGCCTCGCGCATCCCGAAGAAACACGGGAAGATGTCCCGCATTGCAGACCGTGGCGACATGCCGCGTGGTGTCGAGCACCATCACCACCAGCGTGGCGAATCGATCATCCCAGCCGCCTCGGAGAAAGCTCTCGTTGATCCGGGCGACCGCCACCCCGAGATCTCGCTCGCTCGCCAGGCAATACCGCACGTCGGCCGACAGGGCCGCCATCAAGAGCGCCGCCGCCACGCCCTTGCCGGAGACGTCGGCCAGCACGATCGCGAGACGTTCGTCGGCGAGGGGAACGTAGGCGAAGAAATCCCCGCCGACATGCCTCGCCGCTTCGTAGTAGTCGAAGACCTCGTAGCCCGTCACCTCCGGCGGTCGCGCGGGCAGCAGGCCCTGCTGCACGCGGTGGGCGAGTTCGAGATCACGGTTGAGCTGCTCCCGCGCCACCCGCTCATCTTGGGCGAGCGCCTGTTCGATCGCCTGCGCCGCCTGACCGGCCACCCCGGCCAGAACATCGAGGTCGGCCGCCTCGAAGCCGTTGAGCACGTCTCGGGAATCGACCTGCACCACCCCCAGGAGGCCGCCGTCGCCCCGAACGACCGGCACGCACATGACCGACCGGATCCGGCAGTCGAGCACGCTTTCGTTGTCACGAAACCGGCTGTCGACCGATGCGTCGGCCGAGAGGATCGCCCGTCGTGTTTCCGACACCATCGTGACAAGGGAGAGGCTGATGCGCTGCGGGCCGGTGTCGGCGCCCGCCTTGGCCCGCTGCGCCCGCACCACGAGCCGGCCCGAGTGCGGATCGACGAGAAGCACGAAGCCCCGCTCGGCCTGCGGAAACACCTCGAGCAGGCCGTCGAGGAGTCGCGGCAAGACGTCGTCGAGCGACACCGACGCCCCGATGGCCCGATGCAGGCCGAGCACCGCCCGCAGCTTCGCTTCGGCATGCTCGCCGAGGGCCTCCCCGCTCGCCGGGAGATCGAGCTGCGACATGATGATTCCGGCCGCCGACTCCTCGTCGAGCACCACGTGCCCCGTGGCCGAGACCGCGCCGGCGTTCGTCGAACCGCTTCGCTGACGGCGACGCCCCGTGGCGAGAAACTCGAATCGCTGCCCGCAGATGCTGATCTCGTCACCATCATCGAGCCGGTGCCGCGTGGCGATCATCTGCCCGTTCACGAACGTGCCGTTGCGACTTTTGAGGTCTTCGACGAACGCACCGTCTGTCGAGAGCGTCACGACGGCATGCTGGCGGCTGACCGATGCCGAATCGAGCACGATGTCGCAGCCGGGATGTCTGCCGATCACGTTTCGCCCCTCGGCCAGTGGAAACCTGGCGAGACGACGGCCGCCGGAAGAAAGGTCAAGGGAGGGCACGGGTCGAGGGAAAGGGGGTGGCGTGTTTGGGCAGCGACGGCACGACGAACCGTCGCTTTCCCGTGCTCGGCCGGACCGAGATTGCCCGTCCCGGCCGACGCAGGTACTCTGACGTTTTCCGTCGCACTGGGGAATGGTGTAACGGTAGCACGACTGGCTCTGAACCAGTTAGTCTAGGTTCGAATCCTAGTTCCCCAGCTTTAAACCTCACGCGCCGGTGGGCTTGCCTTGCGGGAAGCGACGCCCAGCGAGGGGCTTACCTTGCGGGAAGCGACGCCCAGCGAGGGGCTTACCTTGCGGGAAGCGACGCCCAGCGAGGGGCTTGCCTTGCGGGAAGCGACGCCCAGCGAGGGGCTTACCGTTATCCTGAACCCCATGACGGCGCCCCTTCATCGCGTTCTTCTCATCGACGACCAGGCCATGATCGGCGAGGCCGTGCGCCGGTTGCTCGCAGGCCAGCCCGACATCGTCTTCGACTTCTGCCGCGACTGGACGCAGGCTGTCGAGGCTGCCACCGCCTTCCAGCCGACCGTGATCCTCCAGGACCTGATCATGCCCGGCATCAACGGGCTCGAGATGGTGGGGCACTTCCGACGAAATGAGGCGACGGCCCAGGTGCCGATCATCGTCCTCTCGGCTCGTGAAGAGCCGGTCGTGAAGGCCAAACTGCTCGATTCAGGGGCCAGCGACTATCTCGTGAAACTCCCGGACCAGGTCGAGCTCATTGCCCGCATCCGCGTCCACTCTGATGGGTACCGGCGGCTGCTCGAACGCAACGCCGCGTTCACCCAGCTCGAGCAGTCGCTTGCTGAACTCGGCCGCGAGCGGGAGAAGTCGGAACGATTGCTTCGCAGCATCCTCCCGGAGTCGATCGCCGAGCGACTGAAAAACGGCGAATCGACCATCGCTGAAAGCTTTCCTGAAGTGACGGTGCTGTTTGCCGACCTCAGCGGGTTTACGGAGTTTTCAGAACACGTCGATCCGCAGCACGTGGTCGGCCTCCTCGACGAGATCTTTTCCACCTTCGACCATCTCGCCCACGCCCATGGCGTGGAGAAGATCAAGACGATCGGCGATGCCTACATGGCGGTGTCTGGACTTCCAATGCCGCGACGCGACCACGCCGAGGCGATGGCGGTGATGGCGATCGGCATGATGGAGGCGTTCCGAAGCCTCATGCGCAGCCGGGGCCTCAGCCTCGAACTTCGCATCGGCATGCACTCTGGGCCGGTGGCGGCCGGCGTGATCGGCCGACAGAAGTTCACCTACGACCTCTGGGGCGACACCGTCAATCTCGCCAGCCGCATGGAGTCGCACGGGGAGCCATCGCGCATCCACGTGTCACCTGCCACGCGGGCCTTGCTCGGCGACGCCTTCCGATTCGCCGATCGGGGCGAGGTGAATGTGAAGGGCCGTGGAACCCTCCACACGAGCTTCCTGCTGGGACGTGCCTGACGCCGTGCTCGACACGCCCCGCGGCCGTGATCTCACTGCCAGCGCCTGAGCCAGCCGCGCCGCCAGAAAAACACCACCAGGCTCGCGGTCGTGGCAAGCATCATCCCCACGGCCACGAGCGAGCCGTAGCGGTAGGTGAGCAGGGGCATGTTCCAGGGCGAGTCGGTGTTGAAGTTCATCCCGTAGTAGCCGGTGATGAACGTCAGCGGCATGAAGAGCGTGGCGATCACCGTCAACACCTTCATCACATCGTTCATCCGGTTGTTGATGCTCGCCAGGTAGATGTCGCGGAGATCGCTGCCGATCTCGCGATAGCCCTCGGTGATGTCGAGGAGTTCCATGGTGTGGTCGTAGCTGTCCCGGAAATGCATCCGGGCGTTGTCGCCGACAAACGCCGTCGATTCCCGGCCAAGGGCGTGGAGCACGTCCCGCGTGGGCCAGAGCGCCCGTCGGAGCGTCATCAGATCGCCACGCACGTCGTGGATGCGGCCAAGCAGGTTGCGGTTGGGGTTGTCGAGCGCCTCCTCTTCGATCGTTTCGAGCCGGTCGCCGAAGGCTTCCAGCACGGGAAAATACCCGTCGATCACCGCGTCGAGGAGGAGTGCGCAGAGATGATCGGCCCCGAGGCCGCCGGTGCCAAGTCGCGTGCGCCCAAGACGGATCCGCTCCCGCACGCTCCGGAATCCATCCGGCACGCTGTGGTCGTGAAACGTGATCACGTAGCGTTCGCCGAGAAAGATGGCCATCGGATCGGTCACGATCGCCTCGTGCTCGAGCCGTGCCATCCGCACGGCGATGAGCAACTGGTGGCCAAACACCTCGAGCTTCGGACGTTCGTCCGGGGTGACGGCATCCTCGAGGGCGAGATCGCCGATCGAGAAGACCGTGCCCACCGACTGGATCGCCGTCGGGTCGCCAACACCGCCAACATCGAGCCACACCACCGGCCACTTTTCGCGGGCGATCATGAGATCCTGAGGCGAGACCGCCGTGGATTCGTGCACGTCCGTTCCATCGCACCCCATCAGCCGGAGCACGGTCGTGTGGTTGACGACCGGCCCGCCGGTCTCCGGCGGGCGACCGCGATGAACGGCGTTTCGGCGACGGGTTTTTCGGCGCTTCATGACCAGTCCTCCGCCTGCTTCGTCGATGGAGCCGCGCACGGGCGACCCCGACAGGCTATCCTCCCCCCATGGTTCGCGACGATCCTAAAGGTTCACCGGTGGGGGAGGCGCTGGTGTGGGTTTCCCGCATCACGGCCATCGGGCTCACCATGTTCCTGCCCGGGGTGGGCGGCGGGTGGCTGGATGACCGGCTGGGCACGCGTTTTCTCGGCCCGTCGGGTTTCGTGCTGGGCTTTCTGCTCGGGATGGCGGCCATCGTGGGGCTGCGTGGACGTGCGCAGGGGAGGCGGGGATGACAGACCTTCCCGACCGACCGCGTGCCGTCGGTGGCATCTGGCTCCCCAGCGGCGCGGTGCTCGCCGTGTCGGCCGCCGCCTGGGTGCGGGTTCATGGCCGCCCGGAAGAAGCCCGTGCCGTGGCGTTCGCGGCGGCGGTCTGCCTCCTGGGCACGGTCGCGTCGTGGATGGCGATGCGGCCACGGGCGGGTTCCGCGGCCGGGCTGGTGGTCGGCCCCCTTGTGGCGACGGCGCTTCGGCTGTTTCCGGCCCTCGCCGCCCTGGGCTGGCTGCAAACCCGGGGGAACGAGCTCCGGGCTGCCGGAGCGGGGGAGTGGCTCGTGGTTTTTTATCTGGCCATGCTTGCAGCCGAGATCGCCCGAACCATGATGAGTGGCCGAGGAACGCTGCGACCGCCCGGCGGCACGAATACCATTTGACGCCGCGGGGCGGGATGCAGCACACTCTCCGGCCCCAGCCGATCAGTCCCACCTCAACCGGCTTGCCCCGAAGGCAGGAATCCAGGTTTCGATGTCCGACCACAATCCGATCTACCACCTCAAGGACGCCTTTTTTTTCGAGGTTCCCAAGCCGCTCTGGAAGCAGGATTGGAAAACCCTCGACGACGTCCCTGAATTTCTCCGGGCGCCCTTCAGCCACGACGGCGCGACGATGCCGACGGTTGAGGAGTTCAACCGTGCCATGGATGGGAAGATTCTCATCCCCCAGCCCTTCGGCACGCTCGACAGCCTCTACGAGAAAAAGACCGGCTTTTGCATCTCGAAGTACATGATCCTCGAGGTGCTGCTGGCGGCCATCCTGTTCTTCGTGTTCACTCGATTGTCGAAGCGGCTTCGCGACGGAGCGCCGGCGAAGGGCATCTTCGCCAACCTGTTCGAGGCGATGATTCTCTTTGTTCGTGATCAGATTGCCCGCCCCGCGATCGACAGCCACGACCACGGTCATGACGACCACGGCGACGCCGGCCACGGGCATGCGGACCACGGCCATGACCACCATCACGGTGAGCCGATGGTCGCCGGTGCCGGCGGTCCGACGGTGGCGGTGCACCACGAAGTTCACGACGGCGATCGCTTCGTGCCCCTGCTGCTCACGCTGTTTTTCTTCGTCCTTGGCTGCAACCTGCTCGGGATGGTGCCGTGGACCGGCTCGCCGACGGCATCGTTCTCCGTGACGCTCGCCCTGGCCGGCGTGACGTTTCTCACGGTTGTGGTGGCCGGCATGGTGAAGTTTGGACCGCTCGGCTTCTTCAAAAACCAGATCCCCTCCATGGATCTGCCGCTTCCTCTCGCGATCCTGCTGAAGCCGATGATCTTCGCCATCGAGATGCTCGGCCTTCTCATCAAGCACCTCATCCTGGCGGTGCGACTGCTGGCCAACATGGTGGCCGGCCATCTCGTGCTGCTTGGCATCATGGGCCTGATCACGGCCGCCGCCTCCTATTCGATGGGGATGTGGGCCACCGTCACCGGCATCAGCGTGGTGAGCTGCACGCTCTTCAGCGTGCTCGAGCTCTTTGTGGCGTTCCTGCAGGCCTACATCTTCACCTTCCTGTCGGCCCTGTTCATCGGGGCCTCGGTCCACCAGCACTAAGGCTCCCTCCACAGAAAAAACCGCGACATGGAGAAGCCGGCCTCCACAATCGTCGACAAATCCCTACAACTAGGGCCCTTGCCACCGGCACCGTTTTCCCGACCCGCAAACCCAACCTGTTCGTTCTCGCTTTCCCCGTATCCGGGCGCCCGCTCGGTCCCTCTTTCCAAGGAGTTTGTTTGATGATTCGCTCGCTGTTCTCGGCCCGTACGCTCGTCGCCGTCGCCGCCGTCGCTGTCACCTTCATCTGTGCCGACGTTGCCAGTGCCCAGGAAGCCGCTGCCAGCCGTTCGCTCATCGACCTGACGGCGTCCTTTGGCGTCGGCCTCGTCGTGATCGGTGCCGCCCTCGGTATCAGCCGTCTCGCCGCGGCCGCCTATGAAGGCATGTCGCGTCAGCCCGAAGTGGCCGGCAGCATCCAGACCGCGATGATCATTGCCGCGGCCCTCATCGAAGGCTTCACCTTCTACGCGTTGTTCATCTGCTCGGGGAAGTGATCGCCGCCCGGAAAACCGGCCGGTCAGCCGAGTGTTTGTCCAGGAGACGGGATGGGAGGCATGGCCCTCATCCCGTCGTCCTGGGCGACCGCGGCTCAGGACGCTTCCCGACGGCAGCGTTTCACGCCTCCGGCATCATCCACGTGCCCAGTTCATTGGAGTCATACCCCGTGATCACCCTCCTCACTCGCAAGACAACCATCGCGGTCGCGCTGACGCTCGTCGCCGTGGGCGCCGTCTCCCTGCTGCCCGCAGGCCTCTTCACCGCGATCGCGGTCGCCAGTGATGCCCATCATGGCGGTCCTGCCATCGGCCACAACGCGCCCGACGGCGTTCCCCTCAAGGATTTTGAAAGCCCCGCCTGGTTCCAGACCGACCTGGCCGTCTGGTCGTTCGCCGTCTTTCTGGCGCTCCTGTTTCTGCTGACGAAGTTCGCCTGGAAGCCGATCATGCAGGGGCTCGAGAAGCGCGAGGAGGGCATTGCCCGCCAGATCGCCGAAACGAAGGCCTCCAACGAAGAAGCCAAGCGGATGCTGGCTTCCTACGAACGACGGCTCGCCGAGGCGGCCGACGAGGTCCGCGGCATGCTCGAGGAAGCCCGACGTGATGCCGAGGCGACCAAGCAGGCCATCGTGGCGGAGGCTCGGAAGGCCGCCGACGACGAGAAGACCCGTGCGAAGCACGAGATCCATCTTGCCAAAGACGACGCCCTCTCCCAGATCGCCGAGAAGGCAGGGCACCTCGCCGTGGAAGTCGCTGGAAAGTTCCTTCGCGACCGCCTCGGCCCCGACGAGCAGGCCCGGCTCGTCCGAGACTCGATCGCCGGCCTGTCGAGCCGTCCGAGCGTGAACTGACCGCAGCCTGACCGTCCACGGAACTCCGATCGCATGACCACGAACGCACGCGAAACCAAGCATGTCGACATCGCCGCCGACCGGGTGGCGAAGATCTACGCGCAGGCGATCGTCGAGGCCGCCGAGGCGGCCGGATGCCGTCGCGAAGTGATCGACGAGCTTGGCCTGCTCGCCCGCGAGGTGCTGCCGAAGGTACCTGACGCCACGGTGGTGTTCGCATCTCCCAAGGTCTCGACCGACGACAAGGCCCGCATCATCGATCGGCTCGCCAAGGGACGGATGCGCGACACGACGGTCAACTCGCTGCACGTGCTCGCCCGCCACGGCCGCCTGGGCCTGCTTGGCTCGGTCGTTGACGCGGCGGAGCGACTCGCCGACGAGCGCGAGGGGCGTCAGCAGGCCACCTTCACCACCGCCGTGCCGCTCGCGTCGGAGGAGCAGGCCCGCATCGTCGGCGAGACGGAGAAGGCTCTCGCCGCCTCGCTGAAGCCACGGTTCGTCGTCGACCCCGCCATCATTGGCGGCCTCATCGTTCGGGTTGGCGACACCATCTACGACCAGTCGGTCGCCACGGGCCTGTCCCATATCGGCGGCCGTCTCCAGCAACGAAATATTCACGCCATTCAAACCGGGGAGTACTCATGGCACACCTGACCGACGAAATCGCATCTGTTCTCCGCGAGGAGATTTCCCGCTACCAGTCGGGCATCGACGTCCGCGAAGTGGGCCGTGTGCTCGAAGTGGGCGACGGGATCGCCCGCGTGTGGGGCCTTTCCGGCGTCATGGCCGGCGAAATGGTCGAGTTCCCCAACGGCATCACCGGCCTGGCGTTCAACCTCGAGGAGAACTCGGTCGGCGTGATCATCCTCGGCGATTACCTCAAGGTCACCGAAGGCGACGAGGTGAAGAGCACTGGCCGCCTGCTCTCGGTGCCCGTCGGCGATGCCGTGATCGGCCGCGTGCTCGACCCGCTGGGCAACCCGCTCGACGGCAAGGGACCGGTCGTCACCGAACTCCGCCGTCCGGTCGAAACGCTCGCCCCAGGCGTGGCCGAGCGATCCCCGGTGCGCGAGCCGCTGCAAACCGGCATCAAGGCGGTGGACGCCATGACGCCGATTGGACGCGGCCAGCGAGAGCTCATCATCGGCGACCGGAAGACCGGCAAGACCGCGATCGGCATCGATGCGATCATCAACCAGAAGAACAGCGGCGTGAAGTGCTTCTACGTGGCCGTGGGCCAGAAGGACTCGTCGGTGGCCGTGGCCATCGACACGCTGCGGAAGTACGGCGCGATGGACTACACCACCGTGATCGTCGCCGGTGCGAGCACCGCCGCTCCGCTGCAATACATCGCCCCCTACTCGGGCACGGCGATGGCCGAGCATTTCATGTACAACGGCCAGCACGCGTTGATCGTGTACGACGATCTCTCGAAGCAGGCCACCGCCTACCGTCAGCTTTCGCTTCTGATGCGGCGTCCTCCCGGACGTGAGGCCTACCCCGGCGACGTGTTCTACGCCCACAGCCGTCTCCTCGAACGGTCGGCCAAGCTTTCCAAGGAACTCGGCGGCGGTTCGCTGACGTCGCTTCCGATCATCGAAACGCTCGAAGGCGAGGTGTCGGCCTACATCCCCACCAACGTCATCTCGATCACCGACGGCCAGATCTACCTGCAGCCCGACCTCTTCTTCGCCGGCCAGCGACCCGCCATGAACGCCGGCATCTCGGTGTCGCGCGTGGGCGGTGCCGCCCAGACGAAGGCGATGAAGAAGGTGGCCGGCGGCCTCCGTCTCGACCTCGCATCGTTCCGCGAACTCGAGGCCTTCGCCCAGCTCGGCACCGACCTCGACGCGGCGACCCAGCAGCGTCTGGATCGCGGCTATCGCATGGTGGAGCTTCTGAAGCAGGGGCAGTTCGCCCCGATGGACGTGGTCGATCAGGTGCTCAGCATTTATGCCGGCACGCGTGGCCACCTCGACGAGGTGAAGCGCGACGAAGTGGCCGACTGGGAGAAGGGCTTCCTGACGTTCGTTCGCGACCAGATCCCCGAGCTTCGCAAGCGGATCGATGAATCGAAGGAGCTCGATGCCGAGAGCGAGCGTCAGCTCGAGGCGGCGATCGCCGAGTTCAAGCGGCAGCGGGCTGCCAAGTCGGGCGAGTCGAAGCAACTCGCCGGAGCGCGGTGAGGCAGGAGTCAACAAAGGCAGCCACAACGCTGAAGGTCGAACACCATGGCAAAAGCCCGCGCCCTTGATCGCCGTCGCAAGTCGGTAAAAAACATCCGCAAGATCACGCGGACGATGGAACTCATCGCCACCGCGCGATTCAAGAAGGCGATGGACCGCTCGATCGCCGCGCGGGACTACACCAAGCATCTCGCGAAGATCCTGGAGAACATCGCGAGCGTGGGGGCCGACGTGGCGCATCCGCTGCTGGAGATCCGGCCGACCCAGCGGACGGCGGTGCTCGTGCTCACGGGCAACCGCGGACTCTGCGGCGGTTACAACTCCAACATCGTGCGGCAATCGGTGGCGCTCCTGGGCCAGTGGAAGAGCGAACAGATTCCGGCCCACGTGGCCGTGTCGGGCAAGCGGGGCATCTCGGCCCTGCGGTTCCGCGGCGTGGAGATCGCCGACCGCTACACGCAGTTTGAAGACAAGCCCGAGTTTGCAGCGGTTGCCCCGCTTGGCCGCGCCTACCTCGAGGCCTATGCCGCACGCGAGATCGATCGGCTCGATGTCGTCTACACGAAGTTTCACTCGATTGCCAAGCAGGAGGCCGTGACCGAAACGCTCCTCCCGCTCGCGCCGCCCCAGGCCGCCGGTTCGACGACCGCCGCCAAACTGGCGTCGGACGAATACGACTTCTACCCGTCGGCCTCGAGCATCCTCGAGGAGATTCTTCCGGCGAGTTTTCTCTCGAGGCTGTTCAAGTGCTTCCTCGATGCGGCCGTCAGCGAGCAGGTGGCCCGCATGGTGGCCATGAAGGCCGCCACCGAGAACGCCGGCGGACTCATCAAGAGCCTGTCGCGACAATACAACCGGGCTCGCCAGTCACAGATCACCGGCGAAATCATGGAGATCCTCGGAGGCGTCGAGGCGCTCAAAAAGTAACATCCGGCCTCCTCGCGGCGGCCGCACGTCACCGATCACACCAAACCCCACCCACAAATCACCTCCAGCAAAGGCAGAGACTGACATGGCTCACGGCAGCATCACGCAGGTCATCGGCTCCACGTTCGACGTCGAGTTTCCCGAAAACTCCATTCCGGCGATCTACAACGCCGTGCGCATCGACACGGCGAACAAGGGCATCGACCTCCATCTCGTCGGCGAGGTGCAGCAGCATCTCGGTGGCGGGAAGGTTCGTTGCGTGGCCCTCGGCTCGACCGACGGCCTGACGCGCGGCGCCCAAGTGGTCGACACCGGCGCCCCGGTCTCCGTGCCGGTCGGGAAGGCCACCCTCGGCCGCGTGTTCAACCTGCTCGGTGAGCCGATCGACAGCCGCGGCCCGGTGGAGACGCAGGAGCGGTGGCCGATTCACCGTGATCCGCCCCCGGTGAAGGAACTCACCACCAAGACCGAGCTCTTCGAAACCGGCATCAAGGTGATCGACCTCCTCACGCCGTTCGTTCGAGGCGGCAAGGCCGGCCTCTTCGGCGGTGCCGGCCTTGGCAAGACGGTCATCCTGACGGAGCTCATCGCCCGAATCGCCAGTGCCCACGGCGGCTATTCGGTCTTCGCGGGCGTCGGTGAGCGGACCCGTGAAGGCACCGACCTCTGGCTCGAAATGCAGGAGGCGAAGATCGGCGACACCGGCCGCAGCGTGATCGAGCAGACCTGCATGGTCTTCGGCCAGATGAACGAGCCGCCGGGAGCTCGTCTGCGTGTCGCCCTGTCGGCCCTCACCATGGCCGAATACTTCCGCGACACAACCGGGGCCGACACGCTCCTGTTCGTCGACAACATCTTCCGCTTCTCGCAGGCGGGCAGCGAGGTGAGCGCCCTCCTGGGCCGCATGCCGAGCGCCGTGGGCTACCAGCCGACGCTGGCCACGGAAATGGGTGCGCTGCAGGAGCGGATCACGTCGACATCGAAGGGAGCCATCACGTCGGTGCAGGCCGTGTACGTTCCGGCCGACGACCCGACCGACCCCGCCCCGGCCACGGCCTTCGGCAATCTCGACGCCTTCCTCTATCTGGAGCGTTCGATCTCGGAAAAGGGCATCTACCCCGCCGTCGATCCGCTCGCCTCCTCGAGCCGAATCCTCGACCCGCAGTACGTCGGTGAGCGGCACTACAAGATTGCCCGTCGGGTGCAGCGAACCCTTCAGCGGTATCGCGAACTGCAGGACATCATCGCGATCCTCGGCGTCGACGAGCTCTCCGAAGACGACAAGCTCGTGGTGCATCGGGCCCGCCGCATGGAGCGGTTCCTGTCGCAGCCGTTCCTCGTGGCCGAGGT
>JAFMIU010000007.1 GCA_017853835.1 Pirellulales bacterium
CGCGAAGTATTGCACGCTCGAGAGCATGTTCGTGCCGGAGCCGGTGATCAAGATGTCGATCAACCCGACCAATCGCGACGGTCTCGACAAGCTCAGCAAGGCGCTCCAGCGGTTCACCCGCGAGGATCCGACCTTCCGTGTGTTCACCGATGAAGAAACCAATGAAACGCTGATCGCCGGCATGGGCGAGCTCCACCTCGACATCTACGTCGAGCGGATCAAGCGTGAATACAAGGTGGACGTCACGGTGGGTGCACCGAAGGTGAGCTACCGCGAGGCCCCGACGAGGCCGACCGACTATGACTACAAGCACAAGAAGCAGACGGGTGGTTCGGGTCAATACGCCCACATCGTCGGCAAACTCGAGCCGCTGCCCGAGGATGCGACGGAAAACTTCGTGTTTGAAGACGCCGTCGTCGGTGGTCGAGTGCCGCGGGAATACATCCCCTCGGTCGAGAAGGGCTTCCTGTCGGTGCTCAACAAGGGGCCGATTGCCGGCTTCCCGATCGTGGGCGTGAAGGCCTCGCTCGAAGACGGCTCCTACCACGACGTCGACTCGAGCGACATGGCGTTCCAGATTTGTGCGAGGGCGGGCTTCCGTGAGGCCTTCCTCAACACGAAGCCGGTGCTGCTCGAGCCGATCATGAAGATGGAAGTGGAGGTTCCGGCCGATTTCCAGGGTGCGGTCACCGGCGAGCTCAACAAGCGTCGCGGCCTGATCGTGTCGACGGAAACGGTTGGCAACACCTCCACGATCATCGCGGAGGTGCCGCTGGCCGAGACGTTCGGCTATTCGACCGACCTGCGAAGCATGACGCAGGGGCAGGGCGTGTTCACGATGGAGTTCAGCAAGTACCGCGCGACTCCGGGGAACATCCAGAAGGAAATCATCGAAGAGCGGAAGAAGGCCGAACTCGCCGCCGCGAAGTGATTCGCAGCGGGGCCCCAAGCCCCACGTCCCTTCGACGCCGACCAAGCCCCACGCCGCAAGGCGTGGGGCTTTCGCGTTGATTGGGGCACGGCATGTGATCCGTGGAAGCCCAGCGCCGTAAGGCGCGGGACCGGCCGGGCTATGCCGGGAGAGGTGCTTGGGCGAATGGCTCTGTCGAGCAAAACACGCCGCACGTGATGCCGCGCGTGTCCCACGGCTCACGCCGTTGGGCTTGGACGGGGGGTGCGCGTTGGTTGTGTGGCCGTCCGCTCGTGTCCGGTGGAAGCCCAGCGCCGTAAGGCGCGGGACCGGCCGGGCTATGCCGCGGGAGGTGGTTGGGCGAGTGGCTCTGTCGAGCAAAACACGCCGCACGTGATGCCGCGCGTGTCCCACGGCTCACGCCGTTGGGCTTGGACGGGGGGTGCGCGTTGGTTGTGTGGCGGTTCGCTCGTGTCCGGTGGAAGCCCAGCGCCGTAAGGCGCGGGACCGGCCGGTCTATGCCGCGGGAGGTTGTTGGGCTCGGACGCTGGTCTGGGCGGCTTTTCGCCGCTACGCTCAATCCATGCGATGGGCGTGTGTTATCGGTGCGGTCTTTGTGGTGGCTGGGCTGCCGGTGCGAGGGGATTCGCCCGAGGTGGTGTCTCAACGGGAGCCGCCGCCCTCCCGCCCGACGATGCAGGAACTGCCCGCGGCGGCGCTCTCGACCACACCCCCTTCCGCCCGCGACATCGTGGAGGCGAGGGCGGAGTTTAATCGTCGCCATCCCGGCATTCTCGCCCGCGGCCGCACGAGCATGGGGGCGATGGTGCTCCCCGACGCCTTGATCGAGGCGGCCGTCGCCGAGGAGGATCGCGATGTGAAATGGGTGATGCTCACGGAGGCCCGCAAGATGGCGGTAGCCTCGGGCAATGCCCAGGCGATCGACCGGGCGATCGTGCTGGCCTCGGCGTCGTGGGAGTTTGATGCGGTCGACGAGGAGGTTCGTGACCTGAAGGAGATTCCCGTGAGGATGCTGGCTCCTCAGCGGGCGGTGGCATTTGCGGAAGTGTGCGAGAAGGTGGCGGCCCGGGCCGAGAGCGACGGCCGGAAGGATCTCGCGATCGGCGCCCTCAATCTCGCGGTGCGGGGCTGGCAGCGGGCTGGGGCGATCGACGCCGCCCGCAAGGCCGCCGTTCGACACGATGAGATGATCGCGGGCGAGTGAGCGTTGAAGCTGATTCGCGGCCCGACGAGGGCTGAGCAGTGCCGCTCGAAAGAAGCCGCCGTCTGATCCAGTGCCCGAATCTGCCCGCTACGCCGTGCGCCGAGCATGGAGCAACTCGCCCGCCGCAATGGGGCGTACATCGTTTGCGTTGACGGCGATGAGGGCCACAGTGTGCCCGCTGCCCTCAACAAACTCGACTTCGTAGGCCCGCCCACCTTCGTAGATGTGCACGACGGTGCCAACATCACCACGATGGAGGCGTTCGTGGGGCGGTTCACAATCCAGTACGACGAGCGAATGTTCGGCAATCATGACGCTTCATCCGGGTATGCGGTTACGAGCCGAGGACGACGGCCAGCCTCAACGATCCACACAGCCAATACGCTTGCCTTGCGATGCGACTTCCGACCGATTTGACCCTTCACCGCGTATTTTACGCCGCATGGCGTCCGAACGGTAGCGAACTGGTCGCACGCGGAGGCAAGGGCCAAGAGATCACGCGAATGGAACCACGCCGCCTTCGAGCCGCCGTCGGGGGGCTCAGGATTGAGCAAATAGTCACGAACCTTTTCGCGTGCGACGGTCGCCTTGGTTGCATCTGGAATCGGCGTTGGGTTTTACGGCAGTGAGCGGTTCTCACCCGGCGTTCGCCTTGGTCCACGCCACCATTTCGGCGATGCCTTCACTGGTGGATTGCGGATGGCGAAACCCGGCGGCCACGAGACGGTCGCAGGGAAAGATTGTCGTTTCCTGGATCGCTCGAAGTCGTGCCGATGTCAGCGGGAAGTCGCGGCCCGTGATCGATTCGATGGCGTCGCCGAGTGGGGCGGCGACGGCAGCCACGATTGCGGGGATGCGCTTTGGCGTCGGGGCCCCCGCCACGCCAGCGATCATCGCGGCGAGTTCGGCGAGCGACGGTGTGCTAGGATCCGACACGTTGAACACATGGCAGCCGGGGCCGAGGTGCTCGAGCGAAAAGGCGACGGCCGCACAGAGATTGGTGCGAGACACGATCGACTTGCGGGTTTCGCCGCGGCCAATCAGGCACGGCTTCCCCGCGATGATTTGCCGCACGAAGGCTGCGAGGTTTGCCTCGTTGCCCGGGCCATAAACGGGCGCAGGGCGGAGAATCACGGCCGTTCGCATGGGGTCTGCAGCGGCCCAGGCTCGCACTTCCTGTTCGGCCTGGGCTTTCGTGCGGCCGTAGGGTGAGGAAGGATCGGCGGGTGCATCTTCGTCCGTTGGGCCGCGCCCGGTAGCAACGGCCTTGATCGTGCTGAGGTGCACAAACCGTCGCACGTTGGATCGTGTGGCCCAGACCAGCCAATCGCGAGTGCCCCCGACATTCACGGCCTCAAACTCAGCGATGTCGGCCGGTGTCGGCCGCGGTACGTGCTGTTTGACTTCGAGGTGCATCACGGCCTCGATCGGGCCAGCGGCATCGTGCGGCTTCGAGAGACCATCGTGCCGTGAAACGCCCGTCCAGCCGTGAGGCAGATCGTCTGGAGCAATCCGGCCAGTGGCTATTCCCGTGAATCCACCTGCAGCCAGCGATGGAACGAGTTGCCGGCCAACAAATCCCCGAGCCCCGGTGACAAGAACGGTCACGGCCGTGGGCTCCTCTTTCGTCGAGACGTTGCTGGCACGATCGTGCCATAGCGTCAAACACTTACCGATAGTAGTGCGAGTAGTTCAGGTAGGTTGCCGAATGGCCAGTCGCGCGAATCGATTCGTCGATCTGGCGCCCAGAGGTGTCTCGACCGATTTGTTGAACCTGGTTTTGGAGCCGCTGCATTTGCCGTGCTTGAGACATTTGTTCGATCTGCTGCTGCTGCTGCTGAACCTGGGGCTGCACCATGGTCTGGTAAATATTCTGAGTCTGCATCGGGTTGTAGCCCTGCTGCTGCAACTGCATGTATGGGCTTACAGTCGGCCTCCGATAGGTGTTGCCCGAGAAAGGCAACTGTCCGCCGCCACCACCGCCGCTCGATCGTCCAGCCGAGTAGGTAGACCGAGCCGGCTGCGCGTGGGCCTCCTGCACGCCAGCAACAAGGCTTGTGCAGCCCACCATCATCGCGAGGATCATCATGCCGAGGGCATTGGGAGGGCACGTGGTTTTCATCGTTCTCAGCCTCGTTTCGCGTTCCAAAGGGAAGTCACCCACCAACACCATCTGCTCCGATTATACGCTTCGAATCAGTTGATGCCTGCCTTCGGCATGGAGGCCTCATACTGCCCCACGACCTGATCCATCAGGCCCTTGATTGCGGCCTTCACGACGGGCTTGTCGTGGATCCAGGCAGCGATGTCCTCGCCGTAGGCCCCGTAGGAATCTCGCATCCAGCTCGGGGCGTCGGTGAGCAGCCAGGCCCGGAAGAGCAGCCACTGTGGGTTGTGCTCGCCATACACCTCGCGAGCCACCCAGCAGAATCCGAAGTTCGGATTGAAGCCGTACGGAAAGCGGTTGATCTGCTGCACAAGGCTCGTGCCAAGCAGCGTGAAACCAAAGATCCGTTCAAACGGTGCCGTGACTTTGCCAACGATCGAGTCGAAGGCAACCCACTGGTCCTGAGCGATAAACACACGGTCGCCAGGCAGAATCTGGTAGTTGGTGGCGGTCGAGCCCCCCTTCATGATGGCGTCGATGTCCACGGGGAGCACCTGATCGCAGCCCACGCCCGACGGGGCCGGACGGGCGATCCAGATGTCTTTGCTCGAGAGCCGGGAGAGGCCGTTGATCTGCGACACGGCATCGAGAACGGTCTCGTTGCCAGTGACGGGGAAGCGGGCGATGTTGTCGCCAAACCCAGCCCCCTCGGTCACCACGTAGTACACCTTCGAGTTGTAGGCAAACACGTCGACACTCACGAGCGGGGCATCGAGAAACTGTGAGAGATGCTTCTCGATGGCGGCCTTGGCTTCTTCGAGGGTTAGCCCGGTCACGTAAACGCTGCCATACGTCCCAAGATTGATGGTGCCGTCGGGGCCCACGAGATGCTCGCCGGCGATCTGCTGCTGGCCTGCTGCCTGGGCGAGCGTGAGCGACACCTGCGGTTCCTTGAGCACTCGCTTGAGGTGCTTGAACACGGCGTCCTGAGCCTCTTCCAGCGACAGATTGCCCACAAACACTTTTCCGTACGAGGGCCCAAGGTCGAGCATGCCACCGGGTTCCACCACGTAGAGACCGTTGATGGGCTGTTCGAGAAGCGTTCCTTCCACGATCACCTGAAGGGTGTCGAACGACTGGATCTTGAACGGTGGCTTGGGCACCACGCGAAGGGCGTCGATCAGGAGGATGTCTGGCGGCTCGATCACATACGCCGGGAGGGTCACCTTCGCCAGTTCCTTGGCCGGCATGCGGCCCGGTTCGGGCGGGCACTCGGCGTCGATCATCACCTGCTGGGTGGTGGCCCGCTGGGGACGGCCGTAGATGTTGCAGCCGGTCGCCTGCAGGAGGAGGGCAACGAGGGCCAGAGCGTGGGCCACTCGGCCGTAGGAAAGGTTCCGCAGCGTCCGAACCGCTTCACCTGTGCGGTTTTTCTTGCGGCAGAAGAGAGTCTCGATCCGAGCCATGGCACACTCCTTGCGACCGTTAGGGTCAGTCCAGTCGGAGTTATCGGCACAACCTGCCGTCAAACTTTGCCCTTCCTTCCGGTCGGGCAAGAATGCCGCGATCGCGGATTTCCCGGCGTTCTCTGCCGTTTCGCGACACGCCGTTTTTTCTCGCGTAAACTATTTCCGGAGAGGGTACCGAGCAGTTGGGGCGCGGCGAGTGTGCGTCACCGACGGGAACGGAGTTTGCGCATTGCCTGCCATGCCCATTTTGCCTATTCAGCGAGATCTGTTTCCGGAGAATCTGCTGAATGACAGCGGGGATCATGCCCTCGGAACGGCGCCTGACGAGCATGGGCATTGGGTGGCCTTTTACACGCTTGCCCGGCGTGAAAAAGACCTGATGCGAAAGTTGGAGGCCGCGGCCATCCCGTTTTATGGCCCGCTCGTTCAGCGGAGGCTCCGAACTGCTGGCGGCCGCACTCGCACGTCGTTCGTCCCTCTTTTCTCAGGTTATGTGTTTTCAAAGGTTGACGACGACCAACGCCGGGCAGCCCTTGCGACCAACACGATCTCCCGCTGGCTTTCGATCCCCGACGAACGAATGCTTGAGCACGATCTGCGATCGATTCACCAGTTGATTGCGTCTGACCGCCCGCTCACGCCGGAAGCTCGCCTTGAGAAGGGGCAGCCGGTGAGAGTTGTCAGCGGGCCGATGCGGGGTTTGGAAGGCGTGGTGATCTCCCGCCGCGGTGAAGAGAGGCTTCTCGTAGCGGTCACGTTTCTCAATCAGGGCGCATCGATCGAACTCGAAGATGTCGACGTGGAGCGGCTCTAAGGAAACTCCCAAGGCGTAATCGCATGAACATCCCCGTTGCAAAACCATCCATCGCCTTGCGGCGTATCACACAGCGTGTCGTGCGTTTGTCCACCATTCATGCGGCAATCTTCGCGGCCGCATACTTCCTGGCGTTTTTGGTGCGGCACGACTTCACGTTCGACGAGCAATGGTTGACGACGTTTCTCATGACGGTGGCGGGGGTGGTCGCCATCAAAACGCTCGTGTTCTATGCCCTCGGGCTTTGCCATGTGTCGTGGGCGCGGGTTGCCTTCGGAGATCTCACGTCGCTCGTCTGGGCGACCACCTTGTCGATGCTGGTTTTTGCAACCATCGACAGTCTCTTTATCTCCTCCGGTTGGCTTGAAGTTCCCCGAGTTCGGCGCAGCGTTCTCCTGCTTGATTGGGGGTGCACGATCTTGCTCGTGGGCGGTCTTCGAACCCTGTGGCGAAGCGTTCGGGAGGAGTTACGTCCGTTCATCGAAGGCAAGCAAACGGTTTCGGCGATAGTCGTTGGTGCGGATGAGTCAGGTGAGCTGATTGCTCGTAATCTCGCATCGGTCTCGAATCAGTCCTATTCAGTTGTCGGCTTTCTCGACGACGACCCGGACCTCCTTCATTCTCGAGTGGCGGGCATTGAGGTCGTTGGAGATGTCGACGCGGTTGGTCGAGAGATTGCCCGTCGCGGGGCCGACGAGGTCATCATTCAGTCGGGCAAGCTCACCGGAAAGCGATTTCGCAAGCTGATCGATGACTCTGCCGCCGCGGGCGCGAATGTCAAAGTGCTTCCCGGCATCGACGAGCAACTCAGCTCCCAAGGCGACCCCGCGCAGGCTCGCCTTCGCCCTGTTGCGATCGAGGATTTACTTCGTCGTGAGCCAGTGAAGCTCGACGACACGGCTATTCGTGCCCTCATCGAGGGACGCACGGTCATGGTGACCGGTGCCGGGGGTTCGATCGGTTCCGAGATTTGCAGGCAGGTGCTTCGTTTCAAGCCCAAGCTTCTCCTGCTGGTCGAACAGGCTGAGAACGCGATTTTCATAATGGAGCAGGAGCTGCTGCGACTCGATCCACCGCCGTCGTTTCTGCCCCTCGTCGCCGATATCACGGACGAGGCGCGGATCGATCGAATCATGGTGGAGCATGCTCCTGAGGTCGTGTTTCACGCCGCGGCGCACAAGCATGTGCCGATGATGGAGAGCAATCCGGCTGAGGCGATCAAAAACAACGTTTTTGGAACTCGGTTGCTCGCCAAACTGGCGGATCGGCACGGCGTGAAGGAGTTCGTATCGATTTCCACCGATAAGGCCGTGAATCCGGCCAACGTGATGGGATGCTCAAAGCTCCTTGCGGAGCGGTTCGTTCAGGCGCTTTCAACGAACTCGGCTACGAAGTTCATCGTTGTTCGGTTTGGGAACGTGCTCGCCAGCAACGGAAGCGTTGTGCCAACGTTTCAGGAGCAGATTCGTCGCGGCGGGCCAATCACCGTCACACACCCTGGGATTGAGCGGTTTTTCATGACGATTCCGGAGGCGTCACAGCTTGTGCTGCAGGCCGCTGCGCAGGGTGAGGGTGGTGAGATCTTCGTCCTCGACATGGGCGAGAGTGTCCGGATCGTCGATCTGGCCCGTGATCTCATCACGCTGTCTGGGTTGGAGGCGGATGAGATCGAAGTCGTCTACACAGGCCTCAGGCCTGGCGAGAAGCTGTTCGAGGAACTCTATTTCGACGATGAGCGACGTGTAGCCACCCGCCATCCAAAGGTATTCTGTGCCATGCACCGTCCGGCCGACCTCTCCGCGGTTGAGGCCGTTTTCGATGAATTGGCCGAGGTTCTCGACGAGAAGCCTGAAGTCGTGCGCGCCCGTCTTCGGGATCTCGTGCCCGAGTATGCTGAGGGCACCGGTGAGGTTCCGGCACGGCCTCAGCAGCGGTCGCACGCCAAGTAGTTCGGAATGCATCCTCGATGAAACGCGAAACATTTCAGGTCGTTCCGGAAGTTCATCAGGCAGGAGATCCGTCGGCGCAGGGCATCCGCGTGCCTTTCGTTCGACCGGCATTGCCCCCTGCGGAAAGGCTCGCCCCCGTTTTTTCGGAGATCATCTCGAGCGGTCGACTCACCAAGGGGCCCTACTGCGAGCGGTTGGAGCTGGCAGTGGCCAAGCGCCTGGGCGTGCGGCATGCCGTGGCGGTGAGCAGTTGCACGGTGGGACTGATGCTCGTGTATCGCGGGCTGGATCTCGCCGCAGGGAGTTGCCGCAGCCGGCGATCGGGTGGCGACGGATGCGCCGTGGCCTCGATGGACTCGCTCTCAAGGTTCGGTATCACCCGAACGGCTCATCGCAACGAGCCGCTCGGTGAGGTTGTGATGCCGAGCTTTACTTTTCTCGCCGCCGCTGCCGCCATCGTGTGGAACAACCTTCGCCCGGTATTCGTCGATGTGGATCCACTCACCACGAATGTGACAGCGCAGGCAATCCGTGCTGCAATCACGCCACGCACCGTGGCCATCGCGGCCTGTCACAACTTTGGCAACCCCTGCGACCTCACGGCTCTGGAATCAGTGGCGGCCGAGCATGGCCTGCCCCTCATCATCGATGCGGCCCATGGGTTCGGGGCCAGCATGCACGGCCGACCTGTCGGGGCGGGTGCAACGGCGCAGGTCTTCAGCATGTCTCCCACAAAACTTCTCGTGGCGGGCGAGGGGGGCATCGTGGCCACGAACTGCGACTGCCTCGCCCACTTCATTCGGATGGGGCGAGAGTATGGCAACGACGGCTCCTACGACGCGTTGTTTCCAGGAGTGAATGGCCGCATGCCAGAGCTCAGCGCGGCGACGGCCCTAGCGTCGCTCGATATCCTCGATCAGGTGTCGGATCGAAGAAATCAGCTCGCTGATCTTTATCGTCGTGATCTGGGCGAACTTCCAGGCATTGGGTTTGTGGAGCTCCTGCCGGGCGCCCATTCGAGCCACAAGGATTTTTCGATCACGATCGATCCCACGAAGTTTGGGATCACCCGCGATGCCCTTCGGCGAGTCCTCGCGTCGAGAGGCATCGAAACGCGTGCCTACTACGACCCGCCGTGTCATCGACAGACAGCCTACGAGCATTTTCATGATCGTATGAGGCCGCTCCCGGCGACCGACATGCTTGCGGCCCGCAGTCTTGCGCTCCCCATCGGCGGTCACGTTGATGAAGGAATCGTGCGCGATGTCTGCGACGTGATCGCCAACGCCAAGGAAATGGTGTAGGCCGGGCTGATGACTGGGGTATTCTGGCTTGCCTGGTTGGTGCCGGCGGCGATTGTGTCGGCTACCGTCGCCTCATGGCTCGTCGGGTGGGCGAGCAGCCGCGGCGTGGTCGACCGGCCGAACGACCGTTCCAGCCACACGAAGGTCACCCCACGCGGCGGTGGCATTGCCATCGTTGGAGTTACCACCTTAGCCGCGATCATTGCGGCAACGGTCTGGCCCGAGAGCCGTGCAGCAATGGCAGCGTTGATCGTGCCGGCACTAGCCATCGCTTATGTGAGTTGGCTGGACGACATCAAGCCGCTAAAAAACCGGGTGCGTTTTGGGGTTCACCTTCTTTCGGCCGTAGCGGTAGTGGCCGTTGTGGGCCCGATTCAGATCGTGGATATGGGGGGCATGGGCGTTCTCGACTTGGGTGTGATGGCGTGGCCCCTCACGCTCATCTGGGTTGTTGGCATGACAAATGCCTTTAATTTCATGGACGGTATCGATGGAATCGCGGGAATCACTGCCGCCTCAGCAGGCGCCTCGATCGCCATCGCAACTGTCTGCCTAGGGCTTCCTGCGATCGCTGGTGTTGCTTTTGCCTTCGCTGCCGCGGCGATCGGGTTTCTCATGTGCAACTGGGCTCCCGCCAAAATCTTCATGGGAGACGTTGGAAGTGCCTTTTGCGGGTTTGTGATTGCAACCCTGCCGATCATTGCCGGTGTTGGTCCAAAGTCGAGGCTCGTAACCGTTGCCGTGTTTGCGATGTGGCCGTTTACCTTCGACACGATTTTTACGCTGATCCGAAGAGTATTAAAGCGTGAAAACGTATTCGAGGCCCATCGGAGTCATCTTTACCAGCGCCTTGTGATTGCGGGCTGGAGTCACCGCGCGGTGGCAAGCCTTTATGGCTTTCTTTCCTCTATGGCGGGATCAATTGCGGTGGCTCCCTTTTATGATGACACAGCCACACCAGTCATTACCAAGGTTGCAGCGGCCTTCCTCGTGATAACTGCCCTCGCTCTTCTTTTTCTCGTGCAGCGTGCAGAAATCGCATCCGCTGCGAACAGCCTAAGCCAGCGTCTCTGAGCGTTAGGGCACGGTGGAGCCACTGTGACTGTGCCTCTGAGACCTACAGACTCACGTGATCACGCGGCGAGCGGCACGTTTTATGCCAAGTACGGCAAGCGGCTTTTCGATATTTCTTTTTCACTCGTGGCTGGAATAGTACTTCTTCCTGCGATCGCGATCGTCGCGATTGTGGTTCGAATCGTTCTTGGATCGCCTGTTTTTTATTGTGATGTGCGAGCTGGTCTTGGCGGCAGGTCCATCCGGCTGGCAAAGTTTCGATCGATGTCGAATAGTAGAGATGCATCTGGCAATTTGCTGCCAGACCATGAGCGGCTTGGCCGCTTCGGCCGCATGCTTCGACGGACGAGCATCGACGAGCTTCCGCAACTTTTAAGTGTAGTTGTCGGTGACATGAGTGTTGTTGGACCACGGCCGCTGCCAACACGGTATGTTTCGCGATACGACTCACGGCAGGTTACACGTTTGCTCGTACGTCCCGGGCTGACCGGCTGGGCACAGATTCATGGTCGTAACGCGGTTGACTGGTCGGAACGATTGGAGCTTGACGCCTGCTATGTCGACATGTTGGGGCGGCCTAGAGCGTGGCGGCTCGATTTTTGGATCGTCGCCGTGACGGTATTCCAAATACTGTCGCAGGCGGTGACGGGGCGTGGGATTGCTGCTGCAGGGAGCGCTACCATGAGAGAGTTTATTCCGTGAACCTGGTTGGATTCTCAGGTGGTTTTGGCGAGACCATGTAGTTCCATCCATGCCGGATGCTATGCGGGTCATTTGCCATTACGGACGCCACGTGGGGATTAGGTAACCATGGACGGGGCGTTTCGATGAACCATCGCACTGCCTTCGACGGGACGGTGCCTGCCTCACAGCCGTGGGGTCGCTTCGTAAAGTTCTTGGCGTTGTTTGTACTCCCCGGATTATTCCTCGCATGGATTCACAACTCATTTCCATATATCCGTCCGGGGTACGAGCTGGTGGTGGAGGAGAAGTCCCGCTTGGCCCGTGAAGGCGGGATCTTCGCCGCGGCGCCCGCCGCCAGGCCGCGGCTCGCGGTGTTCGGCTCGAGCGTCGCGCTCTCCGGCTTCGTGCCCCGGCTGTTCGAGGAACTCTCCGGCGGCACGGTCGATGCCTACAACATGGGGCTGCCCGGTTCGATCCTCTACTTCGACCAGCTCGAGTCGCTCGTGAAGAGCGGGCAGGCGCCAACGCACGTGGTGGTGACGAACCCGTGGGGTGGCGACGACCCGCCCCGTGGTCTGGCCTTGGTGTGGAATGACGCGGCGCTTCGCGACGCCCTTGTGCCCTTCCACGACACGCCCCGCGACCTCGTGCTCTTCGCCCTCCGGTCGCGGACGGCCGGCGGGCTGGCCGCCTTGTACGACGACACCCGCCACGTCCTCACCGCGCTCCGCGAGGACAAGGGCTTCCACTTCATCAAGTCGCAGAGCCATTATCCGAACGACGCCCTGCCCGAAGGGTTCCGGCTCCCGAGTGACAAGCCCGACGAGGTCCTGTGGCGGACGTTCCACGCCTCGGGCGCCCCGTTCGAGCGACTTCGGCGACTCGCCCGCGAGCACGGCATCAAGGTGTTGATCGTGCCGCGATACCTGCGGCGGGGCGAGGGGGCGGAGCCACCGGCGGAAGACACCGAGGCGACACGCCAGATGCAGCCCTATCCCGAAATCGAGGTCGTCGGCCCCGCCTACTGGTTGCTGCCGCCGGCCCTGTTCTCCGATCCCACTCACACCAACCCCGCCGGGGCCCGGGAATACACCACGCGGCTCTGGAATCTGCTCCGCGACCGGCTGCAGCCTGCGGCGGTCGCAGCCTCTCGATAGCGACTCTCGGTGCTCTTCAACACCGCACAATACTGGCTCTTCTTCACCGCCATCGTGACGGCGTACTACACGCTGCCGGCACGCTGGCAGCAGCCGCTGTTGCTGCTGGCCAGCTACTGGTTCTACATGGCCTGGGATCCGCGGCACGGCATCCTCCTGGCCGGCTGCTCGCTGGTGGCCTGGCTGTGCGGCGTGCTGATGGAAGACTGCGACCGCCGCCATGCCGGCCGGCAAGACGGCCGGCGGCGGCTGATCTTCACGCTCGGCATGTGCTGCCTGTTCGGGGTGCTGTTTTCCTACAAGTACACTGGATTCTTCCTCGACAGCCTGCGGGATGGCCTCGCCTGGCTCGGCATCCGCGCCGAGATCCCGAAGGTGTCGCCATTTCTGCCCGTCGGCATCTCCTTCTTCACGTTCCAGTCGGCGTCGTACGTGATCGACGTCTTCACCCGCTCCGCGCCCGCGGTGCGCAGCCCGTTCATGGTGATGCTGTTCGTGTCGTTCTTCCCCCAGCTCGTCGCGGGCCCGATCGAGCGGCCCGACAATCTGTTGCCGCAGCTGTCGAAGCCGCACGTCTTCGACTTCGCCCGCGTGCCCCGCGGGCTGGCGATCTGCCTGTGGGGCCTGACGAAGAAGGTTCTGATCGCCGACATGGTCGCGCCGGTCGTCGAGACCGTCTACTCGGTCCCGGAGAGCTTTCCCGCGCAGATCCTGATCCTGGCCACGGTGTTCTTCGCCATCCAGATCTACTGCGACTTCTCCGGCTACTCCGACATCGCCACCGGCTCCGCCCACATTCTGGGCGTCGAGTTGATGACCAACTTCCGCCGTCCCTACATGGCCCGCTCGATCGCCGAGTTCTGGCAGCGGTGGCACATCTCGCTTTCGACCTGGTTTCGCGACTACATCTACATCCCGCTGGGCGGCAACCGCGTGCCGGCCCTCCGCTGGGTTTTCAATATCTACACGGTCTTCATTCTGAGCGGCTTGTGGCACGGCGCCGCCTGGACGTTCATCGCGTGGGGCGCCCTGCATGGCACCTACATGCTGGCGCAGCGGTGGCTCGGCCTGCTCGTGCCGAAGGGCGTGCAGTCGGCCGTGTCGGCGGTCATTCCCGCCCCGCTGCGGACGGCGCTGGCGATCGGCACGGTGTTCATCATGGCCTGTGCCGGCTGGGTGTTCTTCCGGGCCGGCTCGATGGCCGACGCCGCGGCCGTCTTTGCGGGGCTGGGTGATTGGCGGTCGTTCAGCCCCGGCCAGATCTGGTCGCTCGGCCTGCCGCGGTTCGAGATGATGCTGGCGCTCGGATCCATCGCGATGCTGCTCGCCGTCGAGGCGCTCATCGAGCACGCTCCGAACTGGTGCAGTCGTCTCTGGGCGGCCACGCCGATCCGCTGGTCGCTGTGCATCGCCCAGGTTTACGCCCTGCTCTGCTTCGGCGTGTTTCGGGAAGTCGAGTTCATCTATTTCCAGTTCTAACGTTCACCCAGTACTTCAAGGACTGCACTTAGACTGTGATGAATGAAATCAAAACTGAAGCCTCTTGGGTTGACATGAGTCGCTTCGAGGACTGCCCGGGCTATGAACTGCGGCACCAACAAGGCGGAATACTGCCTTCCGAAGGCCATGCTCTGATCCAGCTCTGCCGCCAACATGGCATTCGCACTCTCGTCGAAAGTGGCCGCTGGCGCGGATTTTCCAAGGAGATGTTTGCGACGATTCCGGGTGAAAAACTGAATATCATCTCGGTCGATCTTCGCTACGAACCCTTCTATCGCGAAGTTGAGGAACGCCTACGGCGATTCCCAAACGTTCGGCTCCACTACGGCAACTCACTGGCCGTGGTCCCGCATATCGTCGCAACGCGCGATCGCCCGACGGCCTTGTTTGTGGACGGCCCCAAGGGCCAGCTCGCTGTTGAATTGATCAAGACATGCTTTCGCCTGAGCCCGCACCTCAAACTTGCCTTTCTGCACGACTCCTACAGGGGGAGTGTGGCGCGAGCGGCCGTGGAGAAAGAGTTCCCCGATTCGTGGTTCACGGATGACCGTGCCTACTGCCAACGTTTCCACCACCTCGACAACTTGTCTTCCGATACCTATCGGCAACTGAGTCAGCAGGAGGATTTTGATGGAAAGTATCATCTCTCGATGGCCACCATGAATGAAGACACCTCCTACGGCCCAACGCTTGCGTGCATACCGCGACCACACTTGCTTCATTCACGCACGCCGACTGGCGCTGCTGCAGCGAAACTCTGGTTCAGCCGTTACTACGCAGAGGCATACGCGAAAGCCCGGCTGCTCATCAAAGGAGCGTAGTTCGACGCAGGCATCCATGTCGTACTTGCCAGCTATCACCCAGGAAACAACCGCTCCCGAGCCAGACCGAACAGAGCGGGCGGCAAAAACTGCGGTTGTTACGCTCGTCCAGACGTTCATTTCTCTTGCCGTTGGCCTGGTTTCAGTGCCGATCCTGGTGAAGTCACTCGGTCGGGAAACGTATGGAGTCTGGTTGCTGCTTGGCCAGGTGATCTCGTATTTATCGCTTGTCGACTTCGGAAACGCCTCGATCGCGAAACTGAAACTGGCCTCTCCCGGCGGCGAAGATGAACGCGATGTTAAACAGGAGGTTTTGACGACGACGCTGCTCGGTGCATTGGTCACGACACCACTGGTAGCGATCGCGGGCGTTGCGATAACTGCCGGGCTTGCGAATCGCTATGCCGACAACAACGTCTCGGTCGGTTCCATCATTGTCGCGGCTGGTTTGCTCGTTGCCGCATTTCTTGCCATGCGATTCACCTCGCTGCCGACCTTCGCCCTCTTCGGCGCGAATATGGAATACCGCTCCGTCTTCGGTCGAATGCTGATCACGACAGTAAACAGTCTTGTTGACATAGTTGCAGCGCTCTGCGGTTTCGGTATGGCGGGGTTGGCCTGCAACCGTCTTCTCGCCCAGGTAGCCCTTGGACTAAACCTTCAACGGGCCGCAAAACGGTACGTGCCTTGGTATGGCTTCACGCGGTTCGACTGGTCGAAACTGGGGCCGCTGCTGAAGCAAAACTCGTTTTGTCTGTTCGCACAATGGGGCCACACGCTCGTTGAGACGATCGACATCCTCGTGGTTGGTCTAGCTGTCGGTGCCGAGGCCGTGCCGGTCTACACAATTACAGCCGCTCTCCCTCGACTCATGTTCATGCTCTTCAACCAAGCCATGTCGGGTGCAAACGCTGGGTTGGTGGGCCTCTATGCATCGGGCGACAAACAGCGATTCCAGTTCATCCGCACCCAGCAGGAGATCGTCACACTCGCCTGCCTTGCGATCGTCGGCGCCGTGACGTTGGCGGTCAACCGCGGATTCGTCAGTCTCTGGGTCGGACCGGACTACTATGGCGGCGGCTTACTCACGGCGCTCGCTGTGGGCTGGTACTTCTCCGTGATCACCTCGCGTCACTACTGCAACGCCCTGTCCGCGGCACTCGACTTCAACCGCATGGCGAAGGTGCAATTGGCGGCGGGAATCCTCGGTCTTGCCGCTGGCGTCGTCGGCGGGCGGTTCGCAGGCATTCCCGGAGCTGTCGGTGGCCTTCTGGCGGTTCGCGTGGTCGCGAACCTGTTGAATGCATGGCGACTCGACGACCTGCTCGCGATCTCGTCCTGGGACCATATCACCGCGCTCCGCGTCCCCTTCGCGGTGGCGATTGGGTCGTGCGCCACAGGCTGGGGCATCGGCCAGCTTCTCGATCCGAACGGCTGGATCGTCACCGGCTGCATCGGTGCGACGGTGATGGCGGCGGTCGGAGCGGCCGCCTGGTTCATCGGTGTTCCCGCCGCCGTCAAAAACGATCTCGCGGCCCGGCTCGCTCGCCTGGCCCGCTTCTTCCCATGGATCGGCCGACCTTTCGCAGCATGATCGGCATGGGTCGCCCTTCGATTGCCATCCTGATCGCCACCATGAACCGTGCGGCCATGCTACGCGAGTGCCTCGCCTCGTGCGCCTCGCAGACAGATCGCCCTGATCGGGTGGCCGTCATCGACGGATGCTCAACCGACGGCACGTGCGACGTGATCGGGGAGTTCGGCTCGTTGGTGACCTATACAGTGAGCGAGCCCGATAGAGGCATCTTCGACGCGCTCAACAAGGGCCTGCAGCAGGTGCAACCAAGCGACTACGTGCTCGTTCTCGGCTCGGACGACCGACTCTACGACGACCACGTGCTGGCCGACGCGCGACGACGGATCGCAGCCGATCCGGGCCACAGCATCTACTACGGCCGCGTGCAGATGGTTGAGGAGGATGGACGCGAAATCGCCACCAGGGGAGTCCCTTGGATCGACGTTCGCACCAACCATCTCGCCGGCCTTCTCTCGGGCATGCCGCACCAGGCGACTTTTCAACGCGCCGATTCGCTCCTGCGATTCGGCGGCTTCGACGCCCGCTACCGGATCTGCGGCGACTATGACGCGCTGTTTCGGGTCCTGAAGCACGAGCCGCCGGTCTTCTGGCCGGACCGTTTCGTCGCCCGGATGCGTCGGGGAGGCATCAGCACGGAGGAGGGGTCTGATCTTGCGGTCCTTCGGGAGCGCGTGATTCTGTGCTGGAAGCACGGGCTTTTCGGTTCGTGGCTTCGGCAGCGGCTCGCCCTGGCCCGTCGAACTTTGGTGGCAGGATGAACACGGTGCCGACACGGATTGCCGAACCTCACTATCTCGTCTGCTACTTCGGCGCTAAGTATGCGCCGATGCTGGGCGTGTTGCTGCAATCCATCGCCGATCTGCAGCCCTGCCGACGGGTCGTCCTGCTACATTACGACACGCCCGCCGATGTCCTTCGCATGGCGGGCGGTTATTCGAACGTGGTGCTTCGGCCGGTGGAGCGGCATTCCTATCCGCCGGCCATGGCAGCGGCCCTGAAGCCATTGATCCTCGCCGACTATCTCGCCTCGCCGACGCTTGCCGGGCCGGCCCTTGTCGTCGATTGCGACATGCTTGTTCGTCGTGATCCCTTCGACCTGTTCCGGGCAGATGACGGGATTCTGTTCACCATCCGGGATGGCGTGTGGCCGATCAATGGCGGAGTCATCGGAATCCGCGATCCGCACGAACCCGCCGTTTCCCGTTTCTTTCATCGCTGGGCCGACCGGATCGCGGAGATTGCCCGCGATCCGCACCTCGTGGCGATCGCCCGATCCGACAAACATCCGTACGGACACGTCGATCAAATGGCATTTGCCCAGACGATCGGCTACGAACGGGGGACGTCTGAGTTCGCCGTGCTCGACTGCAGCGAACTGACGGCTCGGGCCGTGGATGGCTACGTGCTCAACGAGATGCGATCGGTGCCGATCGATCCGGAGACGCGTATCCTGCATTTCAAAGGCGGGTGGCACTCGATCCTTCTTGACGGGCATACGTTCACGCGAAATCGTCCGATGCTGGCGGGATGGGATATGTTCACGGCTTATGGTGACGTTCACGCGCGGGCACGAACGTTCGCAGGCGAGGCGGCGCTGCAAAGGCAACTCGGGGAGATGCCGTCGTGGTATGACGCCTCGCGCCGCAATGTCATTCGGGTTCGCTACGCACTACGCCGCATTATCGACTTCACAACGGATTGCATCGCTGTATTTCGCGTTTTGGCGGGCCGATATCGAATCATCGTCCGCCGCAATCACGGCCTTTGCTCCCCGATTCAGGCGTCTTCTGTCGCTCATTAGCGCTCACGAGCTAGCCCATGATTCAGATGATCAAAAACCTGGGGAAATCGCTGCTCGAACACGTCGGAGTGCTTCAAAACGGGAAGCAACAAGTCCCCGCGACTCCACGGATTTAGAAACCCATAAAAAAGTACTTTGATTTTGTTTCCAGTTACAAAGTAGCCGGTCCGTACCGCAAGATGGCCCCACTCCAGGTGAAGCAGGAGTATCTCAACCGGATCGCATGGGCCAAGGCTCAAGGCTTCCAGCGGATCGCCGAAATCGTACAGCTCAAGGCGGAACACTGGTCGCCTGGCTGACCATGCATCCGACGCAAGTGATCTCGATCGACATTCCCGGCGGAACTCATGGCGGAGGATATCCGCCGCGGACAGCGGCTCTCTTTCGGCTTCTCCAACAGCGGATCTCGCCAATTACGCGCCTCGACTTGGTGCGTGAAGACAGTCACGCTAAATCGACGTTCGACGATGCGAAAGCTCTTTTGAGCGACCATCAACTCGACTTTCTCCTCATTGACGGAGACTATCGCTTCGACGGCGTTCGTCGCGATTTCGAAACCTGGGTTCCCTTGGTGAAGAAGAGCGGATTCATCGCCTTTCACGACGTCGTGCCGCACAAGAAAGTCGTAATTACTTGCGAACTCGACCGCTTGTGGCGGGAGATTCACAGCAGCCATCCGGATTGCCTTGAGATCATCGCCGATCAGGAGCAAAGCTGGGCCGGAATGGGGGTTGTGCCGATTCGTTGACCATAAACGAATGCATGCACCCCCAAGATCATGGAAACGCTGTTCGTGATCGCTGCGAAATGGCCGCCGGAGTACGGCGGCCCTGGTATGTATTACAAGAGGCATATCAACCAGATTGCTCGGATCGCAAAAAAGGTGCACATTGTCGCCTGGAGTCGAAGCGATGTGATCGACCTGGAAGGCGCACCGGCGAACGTGTCAGGGATCACCCTGCGGCCATGGCGCGGCTGGCTTGGTAGGCACATGAGCGGGGTACGTCTTCTCTGCAGACTTGTGAGGGAAAGAGGTATTACTTCCCGGAGCCGATCAGGCGTGCTGTTCACCGGCGGCTCGATCAGCATCGGTTGGAGGCCGGTCGCGATGTGCTCCGCAGCGCTAGGCCTGCAGGTGCTCGTGGAGAATGTTCTCTTCCAGGCCGACGACGGAACGGCACTGCTTCGGGCCCGATTTTCCTCCCTCACGCGATGGGCCGCCGCTCGCCTAACAGCCTTTTGCCCAGTCTCATCCGGGCTGCGGGACAGTGTGCGGAACGCATTTCCCGACGCAGCAACAGTCCTCCTTCCTTACGGCGTTGATTTGAGGGCCTACTCACCCCCGAGCACTGAACAACGGCGGGTCGCTCGCGATTCGATCAGCATGCCGAATGGCGGGCTCGCCGCCGTCAGTTTTGGGGGGCTGCACGAGCGAAAAGGGCAACTCCCGCTCGTCGACGCATGGCTGCGATGGGTGGAGCGGGGCAACCGGCACGACTCACGATTGTTTCTCGTCGGTCCGCCGTCCGATGCTGGCTATGTCGACGCGATTGAACGCCGGCTCGCCGATGCCAGCGTTGAGGCGTCGCAAACGGTCGTCCTTGCCGGATTCTGCCCAGACACGGCGCGGTATCTGCGGGCTGCGGACGTCTACCTTTCCGCGGCGCGCGCGGAAGGACTCCCGATCTCAATCGTGGAGGCCCTGGCGAGCGGTGTGCCGGTCGTGTGCAGGGCGCTGGAGGGAGTCACCGACGATTTCCTCCATGGCCAAGCCGTCACGGCCATCGCTGACTGGAACTTCGAAGGGGTCGAGGCGGCTCTCGACGCACTATCAGTCGGGGAGTGCCGTTCCCAGGCATCCCACGACGCACGTACCGTGGCGGAAAGCCGATTCGACCTCGCGAAGCGGCTCAATATGATCGACGGGTTGCTGATGGATGCGCCGTCTTTGCCATGCTCTAAGGTATCCTGAGAGTTATGAACCGATCGCATGCTTCCAGATTCCCGCTCACTGTGACCGGCCTCGCTCCGCCTCCCGATGTCCGAACGCAGGCCGGGTGGCCGGCCCCGTCTGCCGATGCCTGGAGGGCTAGGCCCAGCGCGGCCTTCACGGGCTACGACCTGCTCGTGCTCGCCACGATCGTCGCTCAGACGTGGAATCTGATCCGCTTACCATACCTACCGATTGCTATTTCGAGTGCACTGTCGATCACGCTCGTCATTCTGGTGCCTCAGTTGTTTCTGAAATCGCTGGCTTTGGTGGTTCGCGTACCATTTCTCGCAGCTTTGATGGCTACCTATTTAATTCAGGCGGCAAGTGATTCATTTCTCAATCTTCCGTTCTACTACGCGGCAGCTGCGACCGCGCGACAGTTCATTGGCATGTCCAGCATCATTTCGTTTCTTGGCTACATGATCAGCCACCCGTGCCGTCCCGGTCGGTTTTTGACGGTGCTTCTCGTTCTGCTTGCTGGTTCTCAGATGTGGTTCTTCGGCGAACTTAGAATGCCTGAACTTTTTGTTCCGATTCGTGCCAAACTCTATGCCGATACCTACATCGAGGAATCGTACGAACGTTCCCTATCGGCGCTGACCATTGCAAATGGCTTTCGCACAGGTCTCACGCCTCGGCAGCATGGCCTTGGATATGTGAGCTGCGGCGCGTTGGCGTATGCGTCGCTCTCCCTCTTGCTTGGCTATCGTGGTCGCAAGAGGTTGGCGAACGCAATGCTGCTTTTCCTTGCGGCGCTGTCCTTCGCGACGCTGTACTACTCGTTACAGCGATCTGCAGTGCTTGGCGCCGTCGCAGGCCTCGGGCTTCTCTACCTTGGGCCGTTCAAGGCGATGATGGCGACGAGATTGCCTTTCGTCGTCGGACTCATCGCAGTCGCTGTCGCAACAATCCTACCGGTTGCCGTGTCGGAGTCGAGTCGTATTCAAGCCGACATCGTCACCAAGACAATCAGTGCAGAAGACTATGGTTTTCGAATTGGGATGCAGATTCAAGTGCTCAAGTTGACCGCTCAATGCCCGTTAGGATTACGAGTTAGTGGAAAGACTTGGGCAGAGGATGGCTTTCAGCCATTGGCTGAACGATATGACCTGGGAGGGATGAAGCCACTCGCGCCACACAATGGCTACCTTTCCGTTCTTCTCAACTACGGCTGGGTTGGAGCAGCAATGGTGCTAACGTTTCTCGGTTCTGCGGCCCGCTTGATTCTCCGGGTTGTGCGATTTCCGGCAGATACCCCCGGCTTTCCTTCGAACGTCGCGGCCGTCCTTGCGGCGAGCACCTTTGGATTGCTGTTCATCCAAGCGATGTTCCACAACGCGAGCGTCATGACTCGTGAGCCGGTGAGTATGGCGTTCACCGCGCTCCTTGGTTACCTCGCCATTTACCGGCTCAGCGATGGTCGATCTCAACGTGCTTTGGATGGTGGTGTCGGTGCCCGATGAGAGCCGTTTGCGACAAGGTGTTGATGAGAATTTGCGGCATCGTTGCCGATGCTACGCAGTCAATTCGTAATGAGGTCTCGGCGCGGCCGCTCGTCCTCGCTCCTTCGGATTCTTCGCAACCACGTCCCTGCTATGTTTCTCGGGCTTTTCCGAGCCCCCCACCGAGCAGCAGCCACATCGCAATGGGCGGTGAGGTCAAGATGGCCGGGCTAGCAGAGGCCTTTCCGCATTCGTTTCCCATGTGTGACTTGCTCTACGCGGTCTCCAGCGTCGGGTTTCCTGGCCGGCAGAAGGTTGTGAATTGCGGTCGATCACGTGGCATTCCCGTGGTTTTGAACCAAAACGGCGTCTATTATCCCGCGACCGGTGGCCGAGGATGGCGAACGTTGAATCGGCCTCTCGACGCCCTGCGCCGCAGCGCAGATTTCATCATCTACCAGACCGACTTCTGCAAGCTGGCTTGTGACACGTTCCTGGGGCCGGTCTCGACGCCGTTCACGGTCGCCTGCAATGCCGTCGATACCGATGTCTATCGTCCGGCCGACCCGCCGCCGAGTCTGGAGACGCCGACGGTCCTGGCCCTGTGGGGCGTTGCAGGCCGCAACCGTCGCACCCGGGTGACCGTGGAGTCGTTCCTTGAGTTACGTCGTCGCCTGCCGCAGGCCAGGCTCATTCTCGCCGGATACCACGAGCCTTCACCGCAGCACCGCGAAGCCCGGCGGGCGATGGACGAGCTCGTGGCCGCCGCCGGCCAACCCTCCGACTGCGTCCACTATCTTCCACGCTACACGGGCCAGGAGGCGCCGGGGATCTTCCAGCGGGCCCACCTGCTGCTGCACACCCAGCCCAACGACAACTGCCCCCACCTGGTGGTCGAGGCCATGGCGTGCGGAGTGCCCGTCGTCCATCAGGACAACGGCGGCACGCCACAGATGGTCACGCCACTGGGCGGCGTGGCCGTGCCATCGGCGACCTCCTGGGAAACGATCGACTACCCCGCTCCGGAAGCGTTCGCGACGGCGATGGAGCAGGTTTTCCGGGATTGGCAGGCCTTCCATCGACAGGCACGCGCCCGGGCGGTTGAATTCATGAGCCTCCAGGCGTTCCTGCGGGAGCACCGCCGCGTCTTCGAACTCGTTTGCCCTCACCTGAAAGGATCCACTCCGTGACAGTCGATTCCGGCTCGGCACAGCGTATCGGCATCGTCGGCCTCGGCTACGTGGGCCTGCCGCTCGGGCTCGCCTTCGCCAAGGCCGGCAACACGGTGCTCGGATTCGACACCGACCCGGCCAAGATCGAGGCCCTCGGCAAGGGTGTGTCTTACATTCATCACATTCCGTCCGCCGACATCGCCGAGGCCGTGCAGGCGGGCGGCCTTTCCGCGACCTGCGATTTCTCCAGAGCGTCGGAGCCCGATTCGATCGTGATCTGCGTGCCCACGCCGCTCACCGTGAATCGCGTGCCCGACCTCACGTATGTGGAGAAGACCGCCCATGCGATCGCCCCCCACGTGCGCCGCGGCCAACTCATCGTGCTCGAATCAACGACCTATCCGGGCACGACCGAGGAGGTGATGCTGCCGATCCTTGAGAAGGGCAGCGGGCTGAAGGCGGGCGTCGATTTCCACCTCGCCTACTCGCCCGAGCGGGAGGATCCGGGCAATCCGAACTCCAAGCTCCGCATCATCCCCAAGGTGGTCGGCGGCCTCACGCCCAAGTGCCGGGAACTCGCCGAGAGGATGTACACGACCGTCGTCGAGCGGGTCGTGCCGGTCAGTTCCTGCCGCGCGGCCGAGGCGACCAAGCTCTTGGAAAACATCTTCCGAGCCGTGAACATCGCGCTCGTGAACGAGCTCAAGGTCGTTTACAAGGCGATGGATATCGACGTCTGGGAGGTCATCGAAGCCGCCAAGACGAAGCCCTTCGGATTCATGGCCTTCTATCCGGGGCCCGGGCTCGGCGGCCACTGCATTCCGATCGATCCCTTCTACCTCACCTGGAAGGCGCTGGAGTATGGCCAGCACACGCGGCTCATCGAACTGGCCGGCGAGATCAACGGCGCGATGCCGTCCTACGTGGTCAGCCGGGTGGGCGACGCCCTCAACGACTCCGGCAAGTCGATCCGCGGCTCGCGGATTCTCGTCCTCGGCTTGGCCTACAAGCCAAACGTGGACGACGACCGGGAATCTCCCACCTACGAGATCATGCACGAACTCGAGGCCAAGGGGGCAAAGGTCGACTACAACGATCCCTACGTGCCCCAGATCCGGCCGGGCCGCAGCAACCACGAAGTGGCGGGGCGTCACTCCCGGCCGATCTCGGCCGAGTACGACGCCCTCCTGCTCTGCACGCAGCACGACGAGTATCGCGATTTCGATTTTGCCGCCCTGGGCGTACCGCTCGTCGATGCCCGCAACCACGCCCGCAAGAAGCCGGCCCGCTACTACCAGGCCTGACGAGCGGCCTCCGCGTTCCCCGTGATTCTCCATGCCATCGCCAACCTCCGCGCCTCCGCGGGCGGGCCGCCCAGGTCTGTCGCCGCGCTCGTGGACAACCTGTCGCGCAGCGGGCGGCGCGTCGGCCTGTTCTCCAGGCGTATCGCCGAGCCCGAGGTGCCGGTCGCGACGGCTGTCGAACGCTTTTACGGCAGTTCCGCGGGCGGACCGTGGGCGGCGCTGGGCCTCGACGCCGGCTACCGCGCCCGGCGGGACGTGGCTGCCGCCATCGCCGTCTCGGGCGCAACACTGGTGCATTCACACGGCATCTGGACCCCGGCCTGTCACGCCGTCGCCGCCGCGAGCAACGACGCCGGTGTGCCGCTCGTGATCTCCGCCCGTGGCATGCTCGATCCCGTCGCCCGCGACAGCAAGGCCACAAAGAAGCGAATCGCGTGGCTGGCCTACCAACGGCAGGATCTCATCCGTGCCACGGCGATCCACGCCACATCCGCTGCCGAGCTGCAGTCGATTCGCGCCTCCGGCCTCCGCCAGCCCGTCGTCGTCCTGCCGAATGGCGTCACGCCGCCGTCGGCACTGCCCCCCCGGCCTGCCGCGCCATCGGGAACGCGCACGGCGCTCTTCCTCTCGCGGATCCACCCCATCAAGGGCCTGCCCCTGCTCCTGGAAGCCTGGAACCGGGTGCGGCCCGCGGGTTGGCATCTCGAGATCGTCGGCAACGACGACGGCGGCCACCGCGCCGAGGTGGCGAAACTGATCGCTGAACTGCGGCTGGGAGACATGGTGCGACTCGGCGACGCGGTCGCGGAGGGAGACAAGTGGCGGCACTACGCGGCAGCCGACCTGTCGATCCTGCCGACCCGCTCGGAAAGCTTCGGACTCGCGATCGCGGAGGCGATGCTCGCCGATCTGCCGGTCATCACCACGCATGGCGCCCCGTGGGAGATTCTCCAGACGCATCGCGCCGGTTGGTGGGTTCCGGTCGGCGTCGAACCGTTGGCCGCGGCGCTCGCGGAGGCGACGAGCATGCCGGCGGATGCCCTCACCGCGATGGGCCGTCGGGCCGGCGAGCTTATCCGCCGGGAGTTCGACTGGCGGACGATCGCAAGCCGCTTGTGGGAAGCCTACGACTGGCTTTTGAACAGCGGCCCCCGCCCCGCCTTCGTGGATGTCGCGTGAGCGCCATGAAGGATCAAACCGGTGGCCCTGCGGACGGTCCCGATGCCCGCCATGTCACGCAGGAGCAGTGCCTCTTCGTGGGGCCGGACCTGGCCCGCACCGGCGGCGCCGCCTACCACATGCGGCAGATTTTCCGATGGACGCGCACGCCGAATGTGACGTTCGCGACTTTCGGCAGCACAGTGACGCCCGACGTCGCGGAGCGCGCTGCCCGCGTCGTGCACATCGAGAAGCGGAAATGGACCGGATACCCGGCGGCCATCTCGCGGCTCGCCGCCCACGTGCGGGAAACCCGGCCCGCCGCGACGCTCGCCTTCGGCATCCAGCCGCTGCTCGTCACCTGGGCGGCCTTCGGCCTGGTCGGCCACCGCGGCGGCCTCGGCTACATCGAGATCACACGTCCCTGGGAGGCCTTCAACACGGTCGGCTGGGGTCCGCGCACCTACGCCAACGACTGGCTGATGCGGCGCTCGCTCGCCCGTTGCGACATCGTGACGGCCAACTGCACCGACGGTGTCGATGAACTGCGAACCCACTACCACGTCCCGGCGGCGATCAGCCGCCGTGTGCACAACCTGCTCGACTTCAGCGAGTTTCCCCCCGGGAAGACCGATTACCGGATCGCGGGCCCGGCCCAACTCTTGACTACCAGCAGGCTCGTGCCCGACAAGGGGCTGGAGGATCTCATCGAGGCGGTCGCCCGTCTGGCACCGCGGCGCAACGTCCATCTCACGATCGTCGGCGACGGCCCGCTCCGCGGCACCTTGGAACGCCTCGCGGCAAGCCGCGGGGTCACCGACCGCGTTCGCTTGGCCGGTTGGGTGAATCCTCCGTTCAGCCTGATCACGGCGGCCGACCTGTTTGTGTTTCCATCGCACTACGAGGGCTTTCCAAACTCGGTCCTGGAGCCGATGGCCATGGGCGTGCCGGTCGTGACGAGCTTCTGGGGCACCGACGCCCGGGAACTGGCCGCCGCGGGCGCCGTCCTCGGCCATGAGCCCAGGGATGTCGACGGGCTGTGTGGCCAGATCGAAAGAGCGTTGGAGAAGGAGTCACTGCGGCGCGACCTCGCGGAGAAAGCGCGGGTGTGTGCCGCGCAGTACGACTCGCGGACGGCGGCGGCGGAATACGACGGACTGTACGCGGAACTCGCAGCCATCGCGGCCAGCCGCAGGCCGTCTGGAGTCTGACTCGACATGTCCTACTCCACGCTCGTGCTGACAAAGAACGAATCCGTCAACATCGGCCGCTGCCTGGAATCGCTCGCCTCCTGCGACGACATCGTCGTGCTCGATTCCTTCAGCGACGACGCGACGGAAACGATCGTGAAGAACACCGCCGCCCGGTTCCTGCAGCGGGCGTTCGATACTTTCGCGGGGCAGCGCAACTGGGCCATCGACAACGTCGTCTTCAAGCACCGCTGGGTGCTGCACCTCGACGCCGACGAATGCCTGACGCCGCAACTCCACGCCGAACTCTCACGGCTGGCCAACGCCGACGAGAAAAGCGCCTACATGCTCGCCAACCGCGTGATCTTCATGGGCCGCTGGATCCGCCGGTGCACCATGTATCCCTACTACCAGGCCCGCTTCCTCAGGCTTGGTGAGTCGCGGTTCAAGCAGGTGGGGCATGGACAGCATCTCGACCACGCGACCCGCGGCACCGGCATCGCGCTCGAGCCCTACACCCACTACAACTTCTCCAAGGGCATCGCCGACTGGGTGGCCCGCCACAATCGCTATTCCGACGACGAGGCCCGCCGCATCACCCGCGACGACCGGGCATTTTTCGCGTCGCTGCCCGCGGCGATCTTCGCCCGCGACGCGGGCGAGAAGCAGCAGGCCCGCAAGCGGTTGGCCGACCACCTGCCGTTCCGACCCCTCGTGCGGTTCCTGTATCTCTACGTGTGGAAGTGGGGATTCCTCGACGGTCGCGGTGGATTCGACTATTGCATGCTGATGGCGTTCTACGACTACCTGATCCGGCTGAAGGTGATCGAGCATCGCCAGCAGGAAATGGGATGCGGCTCGTGACCGTCGGGAAGCCAATGCCCGAGTCGATGACCGCGACGCCCGCTCTTGCCGTGGTCATGGCCGTGAAGAATGGCTCCGACTGCGTCGCCAAGGCCGTCGAGAGCGTGCTCTCGCAGTCGTTTCGCGACTTCGAGTTCGTGGTCGTCGACGACGGCTCGACGGACGACACGGCAGCGATTCTGGATCGCTACGCCGCCGCCGATCGCCGCATGCGGGTCATTCACCAGGCCAACCAGGGCCTCGGTCCGTCGCTCAACACGGCCATCCGCTCGACCACCGCCCCACTCATCGCCCGCCAGGACGCCGACGACGAGAGCCTGCCGGGGCGTTTCGAGGCGCAGGTGCGATTCATGGAGGCCAACCCGGCGGTGATCGTCTGCGGCACCTGGGCCGAGTTCGTGCACGAGCCCTGGGGTTATCCATTCGCCTTCACGCCGCCTGCCGCGCCCGCGGACGTGCGGGCGTGGCTGGATCGCGGCGATCGTCCGATCGTGCACGGGAGCGTCGTCATGCGGCGATCCGCGTTGGAGCGCGAAGGGAACCTCTACAGGTTCCGCGGCTGCAGCCAGGACATCGATCTCTGGCTTCGGCTGCTCGCCGTCGGCGATTTCGCCTTGATTCCCTCGCTGCTCTACCGCTACACGGTCTCCGCTTCATCCGCCAGCGCCCGGCAATCCTTTCGCCAGGCGGCCGCGGGAAAACTCGCGGAGAAACTCCACGCCGAGCGCCGCGCCAACGGCCAGGAACTCACCGATTGGCGGGCGGAGGAGGAGCGCTATCTCTCGATCGCACCACCGCCGCAGGCGACGAGTGCGGAGGTTCATGGTGAATACATTCTCGCCGCCCGTCTTCTTCAAGCGGGACAGTATCCGCTCGCTGCACGCCACTTCCGCAACTACCTCGCGCATACGTCCAGCCGCTCACTGAGGGCGGTCGTCCTGGCGACGATGTTGCCGATGCTGCCGCTGCTGCGGATGATCCTCGCGGCGAAGGAACGGATCCTCGTCGGCCGCCCCTACGTGCTGCGTTACATCGACCGCTCGGGCCGGACCGAATCCGCGGCCTGAGCCCGTCCTCCACCATGTTGATCATTCGTATCGCGGCCTACGCGTTCTACAAGTGCATCGCCCAGTTTCTGCCGCAGCCACCCCGTCTCCTCGGCCTTGGCAAGGTACTGCGCGGGATCTCCTGCCGACCGTTGCTGATCTCGTGCGGCCGCAACGTCAACATCGAGCGGCTCGCCGACATCGGATTTCGTCCGACGGTGCGGATCGGCGACAACTCGGGCATCGGCGTGCGATCCGTCGTGACTCATGCCGACATTGGCAACGACGTGATGATGGGGCCCGAGTTCGTCTATATTCCCGTGGGCCATGTGTTCGATCGCACCGACCTTCCCATGCGGCTCCAGGGCCCGACGCCCTACCAACGGCTGACGATCGGTAACGATGTGTGGATCGGCCGCCGGGTCATGGTTATGCCGGGCGTGCGGATCGGAGACCACGCGATCATCGCCGCCGGGGCCGTAGTCACCAAGGACGTTCCCGATTACGCCATCGTGGGCGGCGTGCCCGCGAAGGTGATCCGTTTCCGCACGTCCGGCGACCAAGCCGGGCAGGTCCCGAGGCAGGAATCCACATGACCGTGTCCCGCAACCAGAAAAACGTCATCGTCACCGGCAGCGCCGGGTTCATCGGCTTCCACACCGCCATGCGGCTGCTCCGCGAGGGCTACGCCGTCATCGGCATCGACAACGTCAACGCCTACTACTCCCAGAAGCTCAAGCGCGACCGGCTCGCGCACCTGGCCGGCATGCCTGGCTGGACGTTTCACGAAACCGACCTCACCGACCGCGAGCGGATCGCCGAGCTCGTCCGCGTCACTGACCCGCATTGCGTCGTGCACCTGGCGGCCCAGGCGGGCGTCCGCTGGTCGATCGAAAACCCGTGGGCCTACCTCGACGCGAACCTCACGGGCTTCCTGTCGATCCTCGAGGCCTGCCGCCATCAGGGCCGCGGCCATCTCGTCTACGCCTCCAGCAGCAGCGTGTACGGGGCCAACACGAAGCTGCCCTTCGCCGTGGGCGACACCGTCGACCATCCGATCAGCCTCTACGCGGCCACGAAGAAGGCCAACGAACTGATGGCCCATACCTACAGCCATCTCTACGGACTCCCCACAACCGGCCTCCGCTTCTTCACGGTCTATGGCCCGTGGGGCCGGCCCGACATGGCGATGTGGAAGTTCACGGCGGCCATGATCGCGGGCACGCCGATCGAGTTGTACAACCACGGCCAGATGAAACGCGACTTCACCTACGTGGACGACGTGGTGGAGTCGATCACCCGCCTCGTGGAGCGGCCGGCGACGCCCGATCCGGACTGGTCCGGCGACGCCCCGAACCCGGCCACGAGCAAGGCACCCTGGCGGGTCTACAACATCGGCAACCACACGCCGGTCGAGGTCCGCTACGTGCTCGAACTCCTGGAGAAACTGGTCGGCCGGAAGACGGAGATCCGCCTCGTCGGCATGCAACCGGGCGACGTTCCAGCGACGTTCGCAGACGTCGAGGCCCTCACTCAAGCCGTTGACTTCAAGCCCAGCACGCCGATCGAGACCGGCGTGAAGAACTTCGTCGAATGGTATCGGCGGTATCACGGAGTGTGATGAGTCCGAGGGTTTTCACCGCCAATCCGATGCGCAGGCTCGTGGAGGCGATCACTCTTGGCTACGCCTTCATCCTCGAGGTGGCGACGCATTGGCCCTATGACCCGGCTGCCTACCTCCGGATCATGCTGCGCACCGAGCGGCCGCCGTCGGACAAAACGCTCCACTTCGTCGCCTACGCGATCCTGGCCGGCCTGTTCTGGGCGTGCGCCCGCCTCCGTGGCATGGCGGCGCCGCGAGCGACGCTTGCCGTGATCGTCGTGGTCGCCGCGTGGGCCGCCGTGGACGAGGTGACTCAACCCCCCTTCTACCGCGCCGCCGAACCGCTCGACTGGGTCTACGACATGGCTGGAGCCGCAATCGGATGCGCAATCGCGATGGCTCTCGACCGCTTCATCCCCGGTGAGCGACGAGCGGCATGAGCGATCCGGCGGCACAGGGCACCCTGCTCGTCATCAGCCAGGTTTACCCGCCGGATCCGGCGGCCGTGGGCCAGCATCTGGCCGATGCGGCCGAATCGCTGCACCGCCGCGGCTGGCGGGTCGTCGTCTACACGGCAGGCCGCGGTTACGACGACCCCTCCGTCCGCTATCCGGCCCGTGAAACCCGGGCCGGCGTCGAGGTCCGCCGGCTGCCGCTGTCCAGTTTTGGCAAGTCGTCGATCGCGATCCGCCTCGTCGCCCAGGCTTTGTTCATGGCGCAGGCGGTCGTCCGCGGGCTGTTCCTCGGCCGGCTCGCGGGCGTCTTGGTCAGCACCAGCCCGCCGTTCGCCGGCTTCGGAGGCACGATCGTCTCCTGGATTCGGCGCGTGCCGCTCGTCTGGTGGGCGATGGACATCAATCCCGATCAAATGGTCACGTCGGGGCGGATCGGTGAGCGATCGCTCGTGGCCCGCGTCTTCGACTGGATGAACCGCCGCACGCTCGCCCGGGCCGGCGCCGTGATCGTGCTCGACGACTACATGAAGGAGCGGATGCTACGGAAGGCGGATGTCGCGGACCGACTGCACGTGATTCCCCCGTGGCCCCTGGAGACGCACCTCCAGGCGATCCCGCGCGCGTCGAATCCCTTTCGCCATCGGCACGGCATCGATGGAAAGTGCGTCGTCATGTATTCGGGCAACGCGGGCTACTCCACGCCGCTGACGACGCTCCTCGAAGCCGCGAAGCAGGTCGAGGACGTCGCAGCCTTGCGGTTCGTGTTCATCGGCGGCGGCGTTGTGAAGCGCGAGATCGACGACATGGTGGCCCGTGATCACCCGCCGAACATCCTCACGCTCCCTTACCAGCCGCTCGACTCGATTCGGTATTCGCTCTCGGCCGGCGACGTGCACGTGGTCTCCATCGCCGACGAGGGCGTGGGCGTGGTCCATCCCTGCAAGATCTACGGGGCGATGGCCCTGGGAAAGCCGATCCTCGCGCTCGCTCCACCCCGATCCCATGCGGCCGACATCGTCCGCGACCACGGCTGCGGCTGGGCCGTGCGGCACGGCGACGTCGAGGCGCTGACGGCGATTCTGCGTGGTATCCTCGTCATGCCCCGGGAGCAGCTCGAAGCCATGGGGAGGGCCGCGAGGAACGCCGTGAACACCCGGTTTTCGCACGATCGCCTGCTCGGTGCCGTCTGCGACGTGGTCGAGGGCGTGGCGGTCGGTCGCATGGAGCACCGCGCATGAGCATCGCCCCCCCGCCCGTCGCCCCCGGCCGTCCGGCCGCCGCATCGGCGGCCGACCTGCTCGACCGCCACGAAGCCGAACTGCGGCAGGCACTCCGCATCCGCCGCACCGAGCAAAAGCTCCTCGCACTGTATGCGGAAGGCAAGCTCTTCGGCACGGTCCACACGTGCATCGGGCAGGAGTTCAGCGCCGTCGCGGTCGGCCGGGCGATCGCGCCGCACGACATCGTGTTTTCCAACCACCGCGGCCACGGCCATTTCCTCGCCACGGGCGGTGGCGTCGCCGGCCTGATCGCCGAAGTGATGGGGAAAGACACCGGTGTCTGCCGCGGCCGCGGCGGCTCCCAGCACCTGCAGTTCGGCCGCTATTTCTCCAACGGCATCCAGGGCGGGATCGTGCCGGTGACGGCCGGGCTGGCGATGGCCCAGAAGCTTCGCGGCACCGGCGCCATTGGAGTGGTGTTCATCGGTGATGGAACGCTGGGCGAAGGCGCTCTCTACGAGACCATGAACATCGCATCGCGGTGGGATCTCCCGCTCCTCATCGTGTGCGAGAACAACCTCTACGCCCAGTCCACCTGCCAGACCGAGACGACCGCCGGCGACATCTGCGGCCGCGCGCGGGCATTCGGCATCGAGGCCCGGTCGGGCGACACCTACGACTGGCCCGAACTGCTCGCCGCCATGGAGGCGGCGGTGGCCGAGGTGCGGCACGCCTCGCGGCCGCTGTTCTTCCGGATCGACACCTTCCGCCTCATGGCCCACTCGAAGGGAGACGACAACCGGCCGGCCGACTACGTTCAGGCCCACTGGGATCGCGACCCGCTGGCCGTGATCGAGCGGCAACTGGCGGCCGACCCGCGGTGGCAGCGGCTGACCGCCGCGGTCGATGCCGAAATCGAAGCGGCGGCCGCGGAGGCCGACGCCGCCGCCTTCGGCTGCATCGATCCGCCGCCGGCGGGCGGCGCCGCCAACTGGCAGCCGGTCCGCTTCGAGGAGGAGCGGATCGTCGACTCGGTGCAGCGCGGGCTTGGCACGGCCCTGGCGGCGGACGAACGGGTGATTCTGATCGGGGAGGACATCGAGAGCCCCTATGGCGGCGCCTTCAAGTGCACGAAGGATCTGTCGGCGACCTACCCCGGCCGCGTGCGGAATACGCCGATCTCCGAACTGGCGATCGTCGGCATCGGCAACGGCCTCGCGCTCGGCGGCATGCGGCCGGTCGTGGAGATCATGTTCGGCGACTTCGTGACCCTGGCGATGGACCAGTGGATCAACCACGCAGCCAAGTTCGCCTTCATGTTCGCCGACAAGGTAACCGTGCCGCTCGTGGTGCGGACACCGATGGGTGGCAAGCGCGGGTACGGAGCCACCCACAGCCAGTCGCTGGAGCGGCACGTCGTCGGCGTGCCCGGCACCGACGTGCTCTGCCTCCACCACCGCTTCCCCGCCGCCGACCTCTACCGACGGCTGTTCGCCACGCTCGACCGACCGACTCTCGTGGTCGAAAACAAGATCCTGTATGGCAAGCGGGTTTCCGCGGAGCCGCCGCCGGGCTATTCGCTCGCGGCGACCGATGAACGCTACCCCACGGTGCGGCTCTCGCCGGGCGACACTCCGGCTCTCACGATCGTCGCCCTCGGAGGCATGGGGCTGGACGCCGAGGAGGCGTTGGCGGATCTCTTCGAGGCCGACGAGGTGACCGCCGACCTCTTTCTGCCGACGCGTCTCTACCCGTTCGACGTCTCGGTGCTGGCGGACAGCCTGCGGACGACCCGCCGCCTGCTGGTGGTGGAGGAGGGGCAGGGTTTCGGGTCGGTGGGGGCCGAGATCGCAGCCCAGGCAGCCGAGCGATACGGCGCGGCGGGCCTCTCGGTGGCCCGCGTCGCGGCGGTAGAATCGCCGATCCCGGCGGCGCGGCCCTTGGAAGCGGCCTGCCTGCCGGGCGTGGCACACATCCTGGCCGCCGCCCGCGGCCTTCTGCACGGCACATCCCATGGCTGAAATCCGCGTTCCCCGCGAAACCGTCAACGACGACAGCGTGCGGATCGTCCGCTGGCTTGCCGCCGACGGCGAACCGGTGCGGGCCGCCGCTCCGGTCGTGGAGATCGAAACCTCCAAGTCGGTCCTCGAGGTCGAAGCGCCCGAGGCCGGCCGGCTGAGAATCGTGCGGCAGGCGGGCGACATGGTGGGGATCGGCGAGCTCCTCGGCCTGGTTGGCGAGGCGGCCCCCGCAGCCCAGCCCGCGCCGGTCGCAGCCGCGCCGCAGGCGGCGCCGGCGGCCGGAGCCGCCTCCCGCATCTCGAAGAAGGCCCGCGAACTCATCGTGGCGCACGGACTCGACGAATCTGCTTTCGGGCATCTGCCGCTCGTTCGCGAGGCCGACGTGCTCGCGATGGTGGCCGGCCGCGGTCCGACGGCGACTGCCGTTCCCGCGCCTGCGGAGGCTCCGCGACCGGACGCGACCGCCACACCCGACACGTGGCGGCCCCGCGGCCTGCTCGGCGACGCGGCCCGCTCGGCCGACGAGCGGGGCCGAGGCGTGGTCTGGCTCTTCTGGAACTACTTCTGGCGAAACTGGCTGCTCGGCAATCTCGTGCGGGTGGCTCCGCGCGGCGTCATCAACGTGCTGCACCGCTGGCGGGGCGTGCAGATGGGCCGCGACTGCTACATCGACCCAAACGCCATACTGGAAACGGCCTATCCCGAGAACATCTCGCTCGGCGACGACGTGCGGGTGACGGCCGGGGCGATCGTCATGACCCACATCAAGGCGCCCCACTACCTGCGTGACAAGGGCTTCGTGCCGGTGGTCCTCCAGCCGGTGCGGCTCGACGACCACTCGTTCATCGGCGTCAACGCGGTCGTCCTCCCCGGCGTGACGGTCGGCAAGGCCGCCGTCGTCGCCAGCGGAGCCGTCGTCACGGCCGACGTGCCCCCGTTCACGATGGTGGCCGGCAATCCTGCCAAGGTGGTCAAGCGATTCGGCGAACCGCCGGCGCGGAATTGAAGATGGCAGGAATGACCGACACGGCCGCCTCGGCATCGTCCCCGGCATTCGCTACATCGTGGCGGTCGGCCGTCCACGGGCCGGCACGGCTCTCCGACAGGCTGCGGGGCTTCGCCCGCCGCAACGCCCTGTCACTCGCCGCGGCCTTCGATCGCCGGCTCGCCGACCGGTTCGTCCGGTGCCTGTATTGCCATTACGTGTTCGACGACCAGGCCGCCGATTTCGAGAACCTGATCACGCGGCTCAAGTCGCTGGGCACCTTCGTCACCACCGACGCCCTGCTCGACATGCTCACGGGCCGCCGGCCGGTGGATGGGAGATACTTCCACTTGTCGTTCGACGACGGCTTTCGCAACAACTTCACCAATGCGATGCCGATCCTGCGTCGGCACGGCGTGCCCGCCATCTTCTTCGTGCCTTCGGGCCTGATCGGTGCCGACTGGGAGCGTACCCGCTCCTACTGCCTCGACGTCACGCATTATCGCACCGTCATCGAGACGCTCCGCTGGGACGATCTCAAGGCGATGCTGGACGCCGGCTTCGAGATCGGGTCGCACACCAGAACCCACGCCCGCTTCTCGGCGATGTCGGCGGAGCACGACCGCCTGAAGGACGAGATCCTCGGGTCCAAGGAGGATCTGGAGAAGGGTCTGGGGTATCGCTGCCGCTACATCTCCTGGCCGTACGGCAAGACCACCGACGCCGATGCATCGTCGGTGGGATTCACGAAGACGGCCGGCTATGACGCCTGCTTCGGCGCCTTTCGTGGCACGGTCGTCCCCGGGGCGACGGACCGCTACCGCATCCCGCGGCATCACTTCGAGCCCCAGTGGGTGCCGGCCCACGTCGAGTACTTCGCCCGTGGCAACATGGAGCGGGCGGGATGAGGATCATCGTGCTCACCTGCTCGCGGCGGGGCACGGCCTCGCGCATGCTGCCCGCGCTATCCGCGTGCCCGCAACTGGTGGTCGTGCGGGTGGTGCTCGCCCACGGTGTCTCGCCGAACGCACGTAAGCATCGCTGGCGCCGCCTCCTCAAGATCCTGCGGATTGGCCCCCTCGGTGCGCTCAACGGAATTCGGATGCGGGCGTGGTATCGTGACCCCTCGACCCCGGACGTGGAGGAACTCTGTCGCACGCACGGAGTCCCGTTTTCCGAGACACCCTTCATCAACTGCGACGAGACAATCCGCCTGTTTCGCGAGGCCGACGCCGATCTCGGCCTATCGCTCGGCAACGGCTACATCGGCGAGCGGGTGTTTTCGATTCCCCGGCACGGCATGGTCAACCTGCACTCCGAGGTGCTGCCTGCCTTTCAAGGGGCGTCGGCGGTCATCTGGCCGATCTACGAAAACGTTGCCGAGACGGGGTTCACGATTCACCAGGTCAACCGCAAGATCGACGACGGCGACATCCTCCTTCAAGAGAAGTGGCCGATCATCTTCCGCGACAGTCTGCGGAAAACCGTCGCGGCGAACCTGGTGCCCGGGCGGGAGCGTTCCCCGGCCGCCATGGTGAAGGTCTGCACCGATTACGCCACGCTCAAGCGGCACGCCGTCAAGCAGACCGGCGGCAGGTCGTATACCACGCCGTCGTTCTGGCAGTTTCTACGGATGCTGCGGAACCATTCCCGGATGCGGGCCGCGCAGCGCGACAAAACCGCACGGTAGGAAAGGATTGCCCACGCGATGATCCAAGCCGTTTCCCAGGCTGAAAGCCAGCCAGTCACGCCCGAGCGCGGACCACTCAACGCTTTCTGCGTCGATCTGGAGGAATGGTTTCATTCCTTCGGCATCCGCAGCCGGTACAACGACCCGCAGACATGGGACGACGCTCCTTCCTGCGTCGTGGCCGATACCGAAGTGCTCATGCGACTGCTCGACGACGCTGGCGCCCGCGGGACGTTCCTCACGGTCGGCTGGGTGGCGAAGAAACATCCCGATCTCATCCGCCGACTCGCCCGCGAGGGGCACGAGGTCGGGTGTCACAGCTACTGGCACCGGCTCGTGTTCGAGATGACACCGGAGGAGTTCGATCGCGATCTCGCGGACTGCCTCGCCGTGCTGCGGGACCTGACCGGCCAGCCGGTCGATACCTACCGCGCGCCCGGTTTCTCCGTGAAGACCGAGGCGTTTTGGTGCTACCCGATCATGCGGCGGCACGGCATCACGACCGACATCTCCGTCGTGCCCGCCCAGCGCGACCACGGCGGGATCGCCAATTTCCCTCGCGATCCGTTCGTGCTGGAGACTTCAGAAGGCGACATCCGCTGCTTTCCGGTTTCGGTGATGACGATCCTCGGCCGCCGCATCCCGTTTTCAGGCGGCGGCTACATGCGGCTCTTTCCGCAGTCACTCATCCACCGCGGCTTCCGGGAAAACCACGCCCAGGGCAGGCCAGGGATGTCGTACATCCATCCGCGGGAGATCAACCCGGACCAGCCCCGACTGGAGCGGCCGCCCCTCTGGAACGCGAAAGAATCGGTCAAGTATCTCAAGTACTACATCAACCTCGGCACTACCCGGCGCAAGCTCGCCGCAATGCTCCGCACGTTCCGCTTCGGCACGGTCCGGGAGGTTTTGTCGATCGCTCCGATTCGCGGCCGCTACTCGCTCGCGAACGGCACGCTTACCCATAGCGCCTGACGTTTCATCTCGCCGCAGCACGAGATGGCTTTCGGGACATCTCGCCAGCGGTACCACGTACGCGTTTGACTGCAGACGATTCGAGTGACACGCAATCAACAGGAGTCCATGACGACGGCGATCGCCGTCGTCGGTGCCGGTCCGGCTGGCATCGTCGTCGCGCTTGAATTGGCCCGCAAGGGCCATGCGGTGCTCCTCATCGAGAGCGGCGGCAGGCTGCCCGACGAGCGGACGCAGGCACTCGGCGACGCTGCCATCGCCGACCCCGCAAAGCACGTGGCGATGGGGCTCGCCACCCGCCGGCAGATCGGCGGAGCATCGAACATCTGGGGCGGCAGGTGCGTGCCCTACGATCCGATCGATTTCGACCGGCGGCCGTTCATCCAGGATTCCGAGTGGCCGATCGCATACGAGGCCATCGCCCCGTATTTTCAGCGGGCGAGCGACTGGTTCTTCACGGGCCGGTCAGCGTTCAATGCCCATGAGATCCCCGAGATCCGTCATCGGACGATCATTCCGGGCCTTCCCGACGGCGACGTGCTCTCGTCCTCGCTGGAGCGGTGGAGCCTGCCCACCAACTTCGGGCGACACTATGCCCGCGAACTGGCGACGACCCCGGGACTGCGGATCGCGGAGGGTCTGACCTGCGTCGAAATCGAGACGGACTCCGCCGCCGGCGCCGTCACGGGCCTGCGCTGCCGCCGTCTCGACGGCAGCGAGGTGCGCATCCAGGCACGGCACTACATCGTCGCCTGTGGCGGCCTGGAGACGACGCGGTTGCTGCTCGCTTCACGATCGGTGATGCCCCGCGGGATCGGCAACCACTCCGATCTTCTCGGGCGATACTACATGGGGCACATCTCCGGCAAGATTGCCGACGTCGTCTTCGACACGCCCCCAAAGGAGACGGCCTACGCCTACGATCGCGATGCCGACGGCGTCTACGTCCGCCATCGCCTGTCCTTCAGTCGCGAGGCGATCCTGCGGGAGCGACTCCCGAACATCGTCGGCTGGCTCGTGAACCCGGAGATCGCGAAGCCGGAGCACGGCAGCGGTGTGCTCTCGTTCGCCTATCTCGCGCTCTCCTCGCCATTCTTCGGCAAGCGGTTCATCGCCGAGGGCATCCGGCAGGCCGCGATCGGCAATGGGCCCCGTGTGATATGGCCCCACCTCGCCAACATGCTTCGGGACCTTCCCGCCACGGCGGTGTTCGTGCCCACGTTCGCCTATCGCCGCTTTCTCGTCCGCCGAAAAGTGCCCGGGTTCTTCGTCCGCAGCGCCGCCAATCGGTATCCACTCCAGTACCACGGGGAGCAAGTGCCGTCTCCCGAGAGTCGCGTCACGTTGTCCGACGAGTGCGATGAGCTTGGCATGCCGCGGCTGCGAATCGACCTCCGATACTGCCGGCAGGACGTGGACGGCGTGCTGCGGGCCCATGAACTCTGGGACGCCCACCTCCGTCGCCACCGCTGCGGACGCATCGAGTACCATGCCGGAGATTTACGGGCAATGATCGAGACGCAAGCCGCCGATGGCTACCATCAGGCCGGCACCACCCGCATGAGCCGCGACCCGGCTCACGGCGTCGTGGACGAGCACCTGCGCGTCCACGGCATCGGCAACCTGCACCTCGCCAGCAGCTCCACGTTCGTCACCAGCGGCCAAGCAAACACGACCTTCATGATCGTGGCATTCGCCCTCCGGCTGGCCGATCGGCTCCACGAGACCCTGCAGGCATGAGCCCGCCCTCGCCCATGGATGCTCCCTCGATCGAACTTGTGCCGCTCGGAGTGGCCGACCTTCGAGTCACCCGGCTTTGCTTCGGGACAGGCACGCTGTTCCGGCTCCACTCCAGCCGCCAGCGGCAGCGACTCCTTGACGCAGCCTACGCCCTCGGCATCCGGCATTTCGACACCGCGCGATCGTATGGACTCGGTGACGCGGAACGCGAGGTGGGCCGGTTCGTGGCGCGGCACCGTGGGAGTGTCACGGTCGCGACGAAGTTCGGTATGCGGGTATCGCGGACAGGCAGCCTGCTCAAGCCGTTGCAGACGGCGGCACGGCGCGTCGTCGGCATGTTTCCCGGACTGCGGAAGCAGCTCCGCAAACGGCAACTGCCGATCATCGCTCCGAGAGCGTTCGACCTGGCAAGCGCAAAGGACAGCCTTCAAACCAGTCTCCGGGAGCTGGCCGTCGAGCGGATCGACGTGCTGTTTCTTCACGAACCCGACCAAGGCACCGAGATCGACCCTGAACTCGCCAACTGGCTGGCGACGGCACGCGACGAAGGCCTCATTCGCACGTGGGGCCTGTCGGGGCCGCTGACATCGATTCTGGCGGTCCGGGAGCAATCGCCGGCGCTCGGCGCCGTGATGCAGTACGCGAGCGACGCCGTGTCCCGGGTAGCAGGGCCAGTACCACCCAATTGTCCCCGAGTAACGTATTCGCCGTTCGCCAACGCCCTGGAACCGATTCTGGCCACGCTGGCGCGCTCATCCTCGGCCATGCATGACTGGCAGCGCCGCCTCGATCTCCCCGCCGCCAAGGCCTCCGTGGCGGAGTTGCTCCTGACGGATTCCTGCACGGAACCGAACCGCGATCCGGTCGTGTTTTCGACAACCAGTGTTCGCCATCTGGAAACACTTGTGCAGGCCGCGTACGATCCGGTCATGCTCGGTCGCGTGCCCGAGTTTCGCAAGTGGATCGCCAATCACATGTCATCCCCCGGCGCCGGCACAGCCGGGTGATCCTGAGCCAACTGTTCATGAGTCTTTCCGACCCCGCTGCCGAACGCTTCTATGCCGGCGAATATCGCACGGCACTGCCGCTCGCCAATCGGTTCGCGCGAGCGGTATGGGGCGTCGTAGCTGCGACGCTCTTTCGGCTGTCACCGATACCGTTCTTCGCCTGGCGGCGTGTCCTGCTTCGGCTGTTCGGCTCGGCCGTCGCCTCGTCGGCGAAGGTCTACCCGTCGACCCGCATCTGGGCGCCTTGGAACCTCGTGATGGAGCACGGCTCCTGCCTCGGGCCGGAGGTCTATTGCTACAACGTGGCTCCGGTGTACCTCGGCGTCGATTCGACCGCGAGCTTCCGTTCGTTTCTTTGCACCGCCAGCCACGATATCCGCCACCCTGAGCGGCCACTGATCTCAGGCCCAGTCAGGCTCGAACGGGGTGCCTACGTGTTCGCCGACACGTTCATCGGCATGAACGTGACTGTCGGCGAGGGGGCTGTGGTCGCGGCCCGGGCCGTGGTCGTCAAGGATGTGGCTCGCTTCGATGTGGTCGGAGGTAATCCAGCCCACGTCATCGGCCAACGAGTCATTCGCGGAGACGAATGACAGCAGGCCCATGCGAGTCCTCTTGGTCGCCAGTGCCCTTGATCCGGAGTTTGGTGGCTTGCCCGAAGCTGTTGAGCATCTGGGTGTAGCCTTGGCCGACGCCGGGCATTTCGTGACACTTGCGGGGCAAACAGGGTCCTCCGTAGAGCGAAATCCGGCAGCTCTGCCGCGGCATTCCCGATTGCAACTTCACCACGTGCGACGGCCCTGGTCCTTGGCTGGTCAGGCACAGGCTGCGAACGACCTGTTTTGCCTTGTCAAGGAATGGAGACTTTGCAGTCGTGACGGTTCGGAACCGATCGTTCACCTTCACGGCGTGTGGTCTCCCGGGATTATGGCAGCAATGGAGGCGGCATTGTCATCCCGTTCGCGGGTAGTGATCTCTCCGCACGGCATGTTGATGCGCGAGGCAATGAGAAAGAGTGCGACTTTGAAAAAGCTCGCGTGGAGTGGCTGTGTACGTCGCCAGGTATGCATGGCCGACGCCATCCACGTTACTTCACGTCAAGAAGGCGCTGATGTGGCAACTCTTCTTCCACGGGTTCAAAGCACCCGCATACCCTGGGGCATTACGCCGGCAAGCCTGCCCAAGAGGCGGTCCGATCAAAAGAGCAAGAGAATAGCATCATTCTTGGGTCGCATGATCCCATTGAAAGGCATTGATTTGCTGATCGATGCATGGGCCATACTTGACCCTGGCGGATGGGAGCTGAATCTCGTTGGCCCTTGCGATCCACGAACAAGGCAGGGACTCATGAGGCGGATTCGAAGTCACGGCATGGAGGATCGAATCCGCCTATTACCCCCGATTCTGCGAGCCGAGCGGCGTAGTTTCTGGAACCAATCCGACCTTTTGGTGCTTCCATCGCGTTCGGAGAACTTTGGTTTGGTTGCTGGCGAGGCCTTGGCCGCGGCGGTGCCTGTGGTGACGACCACCGCCACAGCGTGGACGGAGGTGGAACGTGTCGGCTGCGGGTGGTGCGTTGCTCCTGCGTTGGCTTCGCTGGTCGAGGGTTTGCGAAACGCGACATCTCAGCCTTCATCGACGCTCGCTTCGATGGGGACGAATGGGCGGCGATGGATCGAAGAGGAGTTTAATTGGTCGCGAATCGCCGATCGAGTCGTCCGTGAGCTGTACTCGTCCATGTAAGGGATGGTGGCGAATCGAATGAAAAGCCGCGCGATACCATTCATGGGACACTGGAAAACGAGCAGAAGAGCGGCCCTGCATTGGCTGATCTGTGCCGTTCCGTTGCTTCTCGGTGTCTTGGGACCGCTTCTGCCTGTCAGCGCCGCGGAGGGCAACGACGCGATTCGATGGACCGCCTTCCGGGAAAAGTTCACCCTCGACGGCACACCGTTGGTCTTTGCCGCCGCCGCGACCATCGAGCCGGTCGTTGATGGGAGGCTGGATGACGCGGCCTGGGAGACGGCGGTCCCGTTGACGGGCTTCGTCGAGCACCAGATGGCCGGTGACAGGGCAGTTCAGCCCGGCCAGACCTCGGTTCAATGCACCCACAGCGTCGATCGGCTTTTCTTCGCAGCGAGGTGCCAGATGACGGCACCGGGGATTGTGCGACGGGAGCTACCGCCTGGCGATCGTGATGGCGATGTTTTTATTGACGACTGCCTTGATATTCATCTTCATGTGAATGGGACGACGATGCGGTTTATTGTGACTGCCGGGGGTGCGAGAGCTGACGCTCTGGACGGTGATTCGTCCTGGAATCCGGAGTGGAGTGTGGCCGTCACGGCTCTCGAGACAGAATGGGTCGTGGAATGCTCGATCCCCTTTGCAGCACTGCAGGGACGACGCCCCCCGAACCCGGCCGATCCAGGATCGTCGCTTCGAATGAATATAGGCCGTGCAACGAGTCCGGTTCGCATCACGAGCTCGCTTTATCCCGGGTATGACGATCCGAAGCGCATGGGAGTGCTAGTCGTCGGGTCACGTGAACAGTGGGAGGCTAGGGGGAGAAGCCGCTCGGGCATTCACGTCAGCGGAGTCTCGCTCTTGCTCGACAAGTGCCGATACGATGCATTAGATGGTTGCGCACGTGGACGAGTGAGGATGCTGGAGGCAAGTGCAACGGTCGAAAAAGCAACGAGCGAGGTGCGGGTGCGAATGAGCGTCATTGACGCGGAAGGTAGGGCTGTCATCCCCTTCGCCACGACGGAACAACTCGATACTTCGGTAATCGACTTCGACATCGACACGATGCCGCTACCGTCGGGCAGGTATCGGGTTGTCGTCGATGTTGTGAATCAGGATGGCACAGTGCTTCATCAAGCAAGCCAAGACTTCGTTCGGCTTCAAGACGAGCGTGTCCCTCGGTCCGGCAGTATCCCGATGAGCATCGACCTGCCACAGGCCTCGGCAGCGATGATCTGCAAAGAAACACCGCTGCCAGTGTATGCGGGGATTCCCATGCCTCGTGGGGCGGCCGACGAGGCGACGTCGTATCAGGTGTTTGATGCGGCGGGGCGGGAGTTGCCCTGTCAGGTCGAGGCACTCACACGCTGGGCTCCCCGTGGAAGTACGCAGTGGCTCGGCGTGAGGTTCATGGCCGACTCTTTAGACGCAGACAATTGTACGCTCGTCTATTCTGAAGGGCACAAGGCGACCTCGCCGGAGCAGTCGGCTCTTGTTCGCCGAGTGGAAGGATGTGTTGTCGTAGACACCGGGCCTTTGCGTTTTGAAGTGAGCGAGAATGCATTCGATGGCTTACATCGAGTGTGGCTTGATTGCAATGAGGATGGCGTTGTGAGCGACGACGAGCAGCTGCTTGCCGACGCACCCGTGGGTCCGTTCGTTTGCGATGAGAACGGCACGGTTTACTACGCCCGAAATGATCGCGACCCTGAGATTACCGTCGAGGACGCGGGGCCGATGTGTGTCGTCATCCGGTGTGCAGGATGGTATGTCGCCGAGGACGGCGGACGCGTCTGTCGCCACGTCACCAGGATCGTCGCGCACGCCGGCCTTTCTTGGCTGAAGGTTTTTCACACAGTTGTGTTTTGTGCTGACTCGAGGGAAACCGCGATCTCCGACATTGCCTGGCCGATGAAGGTCCGTGAGGCAGTGAGTTCGGCACGATTCGGTGGTGAGTCTCGGCCTTATGAGACTGCTCTTGAACACGGCATGGTTTTGTCGTTGCTTCAACATGAACGGGACTCATATCAAATCAATCGATTCCGCGAAAATTCCCCGCATTTCGTCAAGAAGATGTCGGAGAATCGCACGGCTGGCGGCTGGGCGGAGTTGAGAGGTGGACGTAGCGCGATCTCTATTGGTCTTAGGCACTTCGCCGACCTGTATCCGAAGGAGTTGGAGGCTAGCAGCGACACGCTGACCCTTCACATATGGCCGAAGCACGGCATCGACAAGGTCATCAAGCCGCCAACCGATGAGAACCTGTCGGAGTTGTGGTTCCTTCATCATCGAAGACTGTTAGATTTCCAAGTGCCAAAATGGTTCTCGGACTTTCAGTCCGCGGGTCCATTCACGAACGAGGAGCACGAGGCGTCACGGCATCGCTACGTTCGGGCCTCGGCGAACACAAATGGTATGGGCGTAGCACGTACCCATGAACTCTTTATCAACTTCCGTGTGCCCGAACGAGATACTGTGCGATCCGTGTGGACCTTCGTGAATTCACCGGCTTTTGCGGCCGCCAGTCCTCAGTGGATGTGCGGGACAGGTGTTTTTGGGCCGATCGAACCGGTCGATCACAAAACTTTTGCCGTGGTGGAGCAGGCCATCGATGCACGGTTTGACAGCGAGAGGGCCATCGAAAAGTTCTCGAGCGGAATGTTCAATTTCGGAGGATCGACTTCGTACTTCAAGCCGGAGTTCGGCTCTTATGACCAACTTGATCGGCCCTGGCGGCTTACGCATCACGGGGCCCCCCGCGCGCCGTGGTTGCTTTTCGCACGAAGCGGACTCCGGAAGCACGCGGAATACGCGCTCCGGAACGGAGGGTGGTGCGCCGATCTTGGGTACTGTCATTACTCGCATCCCGCTCTGGAGCGTGAGGGCATCGATGGCAAAGTGAGGGGTGGGCAGTGCGACTACAAGGGGATCGTTCCCTGGTCGAGGGGCGGCAGGGTCATGGATTACAACTCCATGGCCGACTTTCTTTTATGGATGACGTGTTTCAGCGGCGACCGTTGGCCACTCGAGGTGGCCGATGAGTGGGGCGGTTGTGTAAAGCGCAGGTTCTCAAAGACCGTTGGCCGTAATGCTGCGGGGACGATCGACACGCTGCTGACGCTCTACGAGACGACGTGGGACATGGATTATCGGGAACTTGCAGAGAAGCAGTTCCAGGCCGTCGTCGATTCGGAATTCGAACCATCTGGCCATTTTCGTCACGGCGTCTGGTACGACTACGCGCCATGGTTGTCGCATTATCATCGATTCACGGGAAGTGAACGGGCAGCTGATGTTGCGGTTCGATGGAGCCGTCGCGTCATGAGCGAATGTTGGCTTGACGATGGATCATTTGGAGACGACACCAGTTTCAAGCCAGCGATGGGATATCCGATGCACGACATCTTCCGTATCGCGTTCGATGCGACGGCGGACCGCCGAATTCTCGATTTTTCGTACGGGTGTGGTCTGCTACCTGCGATCAGCACAATTAACGCTCCAGGTACCCCGTTTCACGGATTCGATCCGGGTGCGTTGGGTTCCCAGGGCGGTTACTATGCTCAGACCTTTCCGTCGATGATGCCGGTGCTCAGGGCGCGAGGGCATGACAAAGCAGTGTTTCCGCCATGGACGTTGCATGCGAGGCGAATCCAACTCTTCATTGACACGCCGGACGATTCGGAGCTTGAACTGAAGTTGAGGGTGCTCCCAGAAAACCTGGCAGCTGGTGCCGCAGAGGCTCCTGTGTTTGTAAAGATCATGTCGGATCGAGGGCTCGTGAGAGGGCCTGAGCCTTTGGCAATGGTGCGGGAGGACTCCCAAGGACAGAAAGAGCCCCCTAGCCGAACTCACAATGAGTGTGCCCGAGTGGTAGTTCCGAAAAGTATGGCAGGTTCTACGGTAGCGATTGTTCTGGCACGTGCTGAGGCAGGTCGCGAAGTGGGAATCCAGGCCCCTATTCAGGTGCAGCCGCAAGTGAACTTGGTTTATGAGTGGTTGCCGGGCATGCGGTTTGGTCGGGGGTCTGCCATTTACTTTTGCACGCCGTCGCGTGGGGATCAAATCGCTATCAATGCGTCGGCCACACACTATGCGGCGCCCCAAACAATCGCCATTCTCGACGGAGCCGATAACGTGCGACGTGTTGGTCAATGGCAGCCGGGACCCTCTTCGAATCGATTGAAAGTCGTTGCAAAACTTGCTTCCGGTGACCATGGTAAGATCTGGTGTTGCGTTCAGGGTCTTACGAAGAACGTCGAACTTGAACCTGTCGGCTCTGGGATCCCTCGATTCTTTGCAGACAGATTCGATCGATTCTTTGTTCCGGCACCCGGTTGGCGATGATTGTGAACGAGTTCACGATTTACCGTGGCTGCCGTCACACTCAGCCGGGGCCTCGCCGCTTGCGGATCGCCGATTTTTTGAGTGGCGAGCTTGAAAGGGCGGTCGTGTCCACAATGCAGCGAGTCGTATAGAGGTTTCTGGGAAAGCCGTTGTTTAAAGCGGCGGGGGCGTGGGGGCGATCAGCCAAGTTTTCAGGCAGGAAGAACTCAATCAGAACAACGGGTGAATCGAGTCGTATGCACGTTCGCAGAGCCGTTATTACCGCCGCTGGCCTCGATGACCACCAACTGCCGCTCCAGCGGCTTATTGATTGCGACGGTCGTCCGAAAACCGCGATTCAGATTGTTGTTGAAGAGGCGGTGGCGGCTGGGGCGGAAGATGTGGCGATCGTTGTTCGCCCTGGGGCCGAACACGTGTTTCGCGAGGCTGCCGGGACGTCCCCTTCACGGCTGAAGATCATTTCCCAGGATCATCCTCGTGGGTACGGAGATGCTGTCGCTCGGGCACGCGAGTTCGTCGGTGACGAACCGTTTCTCCACTTTGTGGGTGATCACTTGTATGTGAGCGATGCCCCGCGACGGTGTGCGGAGCAGCTTGTTGCCGTTGCGAAGGCGGAAGAATGCAGCGTGTCGGCCGTTCAGGCCACCAGGGAAAACCTTCTCCCTTACTTTGGAGCCGTTGGAGGGAAGCGACTGTCCAACTGCACCGGGCTGTACGAGATCGATACCGTTCTCGAGAAGCCGACGCCGACCCTTGCGGAGCAAGAACTCGTGGTGCCCGGCCTTCGTGCAGGTCACTACCTCTGCTTCTTCGGAGTCCATGTCCTCACTCCAACGGTGTTTGATCTTCTTGAACGACTGAGGGAAGGCGGGGCACGGCAACTCACCCCAGCGCTGGCGGAACTCGCAGTGCGCGAACGCTACCTTGCGTTTGAAGTGACCGGGAGGCGTTACAACCTCGGCCAGACCTATGGGCTTCTCGTCTCCCAGCTGGCCCTTGGCCTTGCCGGGGATAATCGAAGCGAGATTCTGGCACAGATCGTGGACCTCCTTGCGAAGCAGCCAGTGAGGCAGGGCTAATCATGTCCTCGATCGTTCGCCCCTCACTCGTGGGCATCATTACGGCAACTGATGCCGTCACGCGCAATCGAAGCGTGGACGCAATCTGTCGGGACCTGGCAGTAGGTGAACTGCTCGAGGAATGCGATGCCCTCGAGGCCTTTCGGCGGCAGAGTGGCAACCTGTACGAACGCGTGCGGGCGCTTTTTTTCCTCTATGCGATCCATCGATTTCATCTGCCAGGTCGGCTCGAAGAGTCGGCGGCAAAACTGCCGTACGAGGGCTACCAATACCTGCTCGAACGCCGATTTGAGGAAGCGATCGAGATCTTTTTGGAAGCGCAGCGCTCGCATGGCCCATCCGACGCCGTGTCGAGTGCCTTGGCGGCCAGTTACCACAGCCTCGGCCTGCAGACGCTCGCAAACCAGGTGCGACGAAGTGTTCGGAGCCTGCGAGGGAATCAGTGGATGTTTCGCATGGGGCATCCGGCAGACCACTCGCTGCGGATGCGGCCCGAACTCCTCGCGACCAACAAAGACGGCGTGTTTCCAATCCTCAGGGAACTCACGCCGGTGCGGATGGATCTCTCGCACGCAGGATGGAGCGACATCTTTTTTCTTGGGATGGATTATCCCGAGGGGGCGAGGGTGCTCAATGTGTCGATCGACCTAGCCGTGCATGGAAGAGATGCCGCACCCAAGCCTCCTGTCGAAGCGTATCTTCGCGTCATCGATGAGCCAGTGCTTCGGCTTACAAGTGTTGATCTTGGTGCTACAGCAGACATCACGGATCTCGCCGAGGTGTTTGACTTTGCCCGCGACTACCTTGGGCTTTTGAAGGCTGCTGTGATCGCATCGGGCATGGTGCCCCCGGGCGTCGAGGGATCGGGTGCGAGCCTAGCTGCGTTGCTCGAGCGGCTTGTCGGGCCAGGCCTCGGCATCGAACTTGTCAGCAGCGTCAACTCGATTCCAAAGGGATCACGGCTTGCCGTATCCACAAACCTCCTCGCGGCACTCATTGCCGTATGCATGCGCGCAACCAGCCAGGCGGCCACGCTCACAGGCCAACTCACGGAATCAGAGCGGCGACTCGTCGCGGCGAGGGCAATTCTTGGCGAGTGGCTCGGCGGAAGCGGAGGGGGATGGCAGGATTCGGGAGGCGTGTGGCCTGCTGCCAAACTTATTCGCGGCGTACCGGCAATGGAGGGAGATCCAGAGCACGGCATCAGCCGCGGAAGGCTCTTGCCGATGCACCATGCGGTGCCGCTGGGGGGAAGTCTTCAGGAATCGCTCGTGCTCGTGCATGGAGGCATGGCCCAGAACGTTGGACCGATTCTCGAGATGGTGACCGAAAAGTATCTCTTGCGGAGCGAGGCTGAATGGGCCGCGCGGCAGGAGGCTGGCGAAGTACTCGACGAGATCATCGCGGCGGTGGAAGCGGGCGATGCCAATCGGATTGCGGCGGCCACCACGCGAAACTTCTACGGGCCCATCCAGACGATCATCCCCTGGGCCACGAACCAATACACGGAAACTATCATTGCGAGGGTTCGGGAGCAGTTTGGCGATCGATTTCGCGGGTTTTGGATGCTCGGAGGAATGTCTGGCGGGGGCATGGGCTTTATTTTTTCGCCCGAAGCCAAGTCCGCGGCGATGGAGGCCCTTAACGCGATTATGCGTGACGCCAAGCGAGAGTTGGAACACGCTCTCCCATTTGCGATGGAGCCGGTTGTGTATGACTTTGCCGTCAACGATCGGGGTACGTGGGCCGAGGCTCTGCACGGCCACGACGCGCTCATGCCGGCGGGTTACTACACCCTCACGATCCCAAAACTCCTTGGGGCAGACCGGCAACGACTGAGCCGATCACGACGAGCTGAACTCGATGCCTTTGCGGCAGCCTGCCGATCGAAGCCGGAACTGTCGGGGATGGTCGATTCCCTTTTCGACCGGCTGTTTCCGAAGCCGGCAACGGAGGCGACGAATCGGAATCTCAAGACCATCCTTTCGGACCTCGGCTTTGATGCTGTTCAGCACGAGTTGATTCGTACCGAACTCCAGCACGGCCGCATCGGTGTGTCTCAAAATCGCCTCCCTTCGTCGACTCGCATCGACGACGTGGATGACGGGGATGTCGCCATGACGTTTTCGCACGATACCGCCGCTTCGGTGGATCGGGAGCGGGGGCTTGACGCGTTGCGTCAGGGGCATGTGGCCGTCGTAACGCTGGCGGCGGGTGTGGGAAGCCGCTGGACGCAGGGGGCAGGGGTCGTCAAAGCCCTGAACCCGTTCTGCCGCCTCGGCGGACGACACCGATCCTTCCTGGAAGTGCATCTGGCCAAAACCCGTCGAACGGGCAGGCATGTGAACCAGTCGATCCCTCACATCGTCACCACGAGCCATCTCACGCACGATCAGATCGAAGAAACGCTCGGCAGGATCTCCCCAGGGCGGTTCGTGGATGTCCGATTGTCGCCGGGCCGATCGATCGGACTGCGGCTCGTGCCCATGACACGAGACCTTCGGTTTACATGGGAAGAGATGGCGCACCAGGCGCTTGACGAGCAGAAGCAGAAGGTTCGTGACAGTCTGCGGGCCGCCATTATCGGATGGGCGGAACACACGGGCGAAGGCAGCGACTACACCGACAACGTCGCCCAGCAGTGCCTGCACCCTGTTGGACACTGGTATGAGATTCCAAACCTGCTGCTCAACGGCGTGCTCGCCCAGTTGCTGGCAGAACGCCCTGGGCTGCGATGGCTGTTTCTCCACAATATCGACACGGTTGGTGCTGATCTCAATGCCGCGATCCTCGGTCGCCACATGGCCGATGGCGCATGCCTGACCTTCGAGGTGATTGCTCGACGCATCGAGGACCGGGGGGGCGGACTTGCACGTGTGAATGGACGGCCACGGCTTGTCGAAGGGCTGGCCATGCCTCGGGAAGAGGACGAGTTCAAGTTGCGGTACTACAACACGCTGTCGACATGGATCGACATCGATCAGTTGCTCACGTTTTTTGGCGTGGCTCGGGCAGATCTAGGGGATGGTGATCGCATGACTGAGGCCATTCGGACGGCGGCGGCCAAAGTGCCCACCTATGTGACGCTGAAGGATGTCAAAAAGAGGTGGGGTCACGGCCAAGAGGATGTTTTCCCGGTCACGCAGTTTGAAAAACTCTGGGGCGACATGACCGCGATCCCGGAGGTGAGAAGCCAGTTCGTGGTCGTGCCTCGCGTGCGCGGTCAACAGCTCAAAGACGTCGCTCAACTCGACGGCTGGCTCCGCGACGGTTCGGCGGCCTATGTGGAACAACTCTGCGACTGGGCGTGATGGTGCGAACGGCGTGCTGATCGCATAGACTGTCAGAGGTTTCGAGACCGCGACTGCTTTGTCTGAGTGAGATGCCGTAGCCTCGTCCCACGATCAGGAATTTCCCATGCCGCAAGACGTTGAAAAAGCTGTTGCCGAAGCCATCCAGGCTGTTCTCCACGACACGGGTCGTGAAGTGAAACAGGTCGGTACGGAGATGCTTCTCGCAGCCGATCTCGGCCTCGATTCGCTCGATCTCGCCCAGACCGTCGTGCTCCTCGAGCGTGCCCTCGGAAAGGATCCCTTTCGAGAGGCTTCAGCCTCACGGACCGTACGGACGGTGGGGGACCTCGCCGCTGTCTACAAACAAGCACTTGCTTCCTCGGGCGGCGTGGCGAACTGATGCGGTGCCTTCCACCCTTCATCACACCGTGAGCCAGCCTGAATGGATGCTGCCGATCGTTTTACTGCCCCACTGGATACGCCGGCGGATGAGCGACTGGCCTATGTGATCAGCGGCGTGGCCGCCGGGAATCCCGGCAAACCAGCGATCTTGGCTGATGCCGGGGCTCCTCACCGACGTAGCATTTCCTATGCAGACCTCGTCGGGTCGATCGCCCGACTTGAGCAGAGGCTCAATGAAGAGCATCCACGTGGCGTGATTGCTCGCGTGCGACGACCAGAGTCGCTCGTGGTGATCGCGGCAGCCTGCGGCCGCCAGGGCACGCCGGTCGCTTTCTTGGCCGACGACTCTCTTGCCCTCACTCACGATCTTCGCGAGTGGGTGGAGGTGGACGACGCGCTGGCTGTGCCGAGTGTGCCGCCTGCAGCCCGATGGCCCGAAGGCATGGAGGTGGCCGTGCCGCACGTGACGGTTGCCACTTCGGGCACAGCCGGACCTCCCAAACTCATTCGGCATTCGTGGGAGTCGGTGCTTGCCGCCGCACGACTGGCGTCGCAGTGGCATGGGCTCTCGTGGCTCATGGTGTATGACGCCACGCGATGGGCGGGGATTCAGGTGTGGGCCCAGGCGCTGCTGACCGGCGGCACGCTCGTGATCCCGGCCAGCCGTGATCCCGATACCGTAGCCAAGGCCCTCGTAGAGGAGGGCGTGTCGATGTTGCCGGCGACGCCGACGCTCTTGCGGCGGCTTCTTACATCCGCCGACCCTGCTCTCCTTGAGCGAAATGCCCTCACGCGGATCACGCTCGGTGGGGAAGCCGCCGATGCGGCACTCCTTGAACGCGCCCACGAGGTTTTTCCTAGGGCCACGATCACGCAGGTGTATGCCACGACCGAACTTGGGGAGGTGTATCGTGTGGCCGATGGAAAGCCTGGGTTTCCAGCGGCGTGGATTGGTACTCGGCTCCAGAGCGGTGCCACCCTCATGGTGCGACGTGATGGAGAACTCTTTGTTCGCGTTTCGCGGGATGCCGTGGATGCGGGCACAGGCGATCTCGTGGAGCGGCAGGACGATCGCTATGTTTTTACCGGCCGACGCACCGATGCGATCATCGTCGGCGGGGCGAAGGTGTTTCCGAAGCGAGTGGAAGAAGTGATCCGAGAAGTGCCCGGCGTGGCGGAGGCTCGCGTGTTTGGCGTGCCGAGCAGTGTGACGGGGGAACTGGTGGCGGCTGAGATCACGTTGGCCCCCCCAGCGGACTCAGATGCGGTCAAGGCAGCCATGAAAAGCACGGTCCTCTCCTATTGCCGGCAGGTTTTGGAGGCGCAGAGCGTGCCGCGGATGCTCGAGATTGTGGATACGATTGCAACAACCACGGCTGGAAAAACCCCACGCCGCCCCTGATCGTGCCTGACACTTTTTTGAACCACCTTTCTCATGCCTGATTCACCCGTGGTCATCGTGTCGGGAGGCTCCCGCGGGTTGGGGCTTTCGCTCGTGCGACGCCTGCTTGCTCGCGGTGATCGAGTTGCCACGTTCTCAAGATCGGGCTCAAAAGACCTGGACGCACTCGCCGCGATACACGCGGAAAACCTCTTTGCTGGGCAGCTTGACGCAGCCGATTCCGATGCGATTCGAAGCTTTGTCGCTACGACGGCGTCGCGGTTTGGGGGGATCGATCACGCGGTGGCCAATGCGGCGATCGCACACGAAGGGGTTTTGGCGACAACCCGCGACGACGAAATCGACTCGATGCTGGCGGTGAATGTCCGCGGTGGGATTGTGTTTGTCAGGGAATGTGTGCGGACAATGCTTGCCTCCGGGGCGGTGAAGGGGAATCGATCGATCACGGTTGTGTCGTCGATCGTGGCGGAAAGTGGTTCTCCCGGGCTCACGGTGTATGCCGCCACCAAGGCCGCTATGGAGGGGTTTGCGAGAAGTCTCGCGCGGGAACTGGGACCACGGCAGATTCGCGTGAACGCGATCGCTCCTGGGTTTCTGGAGACCGATCTGTCAGCCTCGCTTTCGGACTCCAACCGTGCCCGGATCGCCAGTCGTTCGGCGCTTGGCCGCCTCGGTACACCCGAGGACGTTGTGGGCTCGATTGAGTTTTTGATGAGTGAGCACGCTGGTTTTATGACGGGTCAGACGTTTGGCGTGGAGGGGGGGCGATGATCGAGCAGAACCTGCCTCCGGATGATTGTCGGCGCATCATCGTGGTTGGCGCCGGAGGGTTTGGAAGAGAGGTGGCTGAGTGGGCCCGCCAGGCCTGGCCCGACCATGCCGATCGCCTTGCCGGCATGGTGTCGGAAGATCCCGACGCCCTTCGAGGCAAACAATGTCACCTGCCGATCATCGGGCGGCCATCTGATTTTGAGCCACAGGCTGGCGACTTTTTTGTGCTCGGAATCGGCATTCCTCGGATTCGCCGCGCGGTGACAGAACGCTTGCTCGCGCGCGGGGCACGGTTTCTCACGCTGATTCATCCAAGCGCGATCGTGGTGCCGTCGGCCGTGGTCGGAATCGGCTCGGTGGTCTGCCCGCAGGTCATCGTGAGCGCCGACACGACGCTCGGGCGGTTTTCACTCCTGAACTACTGCGCGAGCCTCGGGCATGATGCCGCAGTCGGTGCGTTCTCGGTGCTGTCGCCCTACGCGACCCTCGGGGGGGCGGCTTCGGTGGACGAAGACGTGTTCCTGGCGCTTCATGCCACCGTGGGGCCGAGAGTGAAGGTGGGTGCCCGCTCGAGTATTGCGGCCAACTCGTGTGCTTTGGCCAACGTGCCGGCCGACTCGCTTGTGTATGGTGTTCCTGGGCGAGTGGTGCCCCGGATCTCGGCTGAGCCGTAGGGTCTTCGTGAGCGTGTTTGCGTCGGCTTAGCGGGTGAGCCGATAGAGGAGCAGCCCTAGCACAGCCATGGCGATCGCGCAGCCGCCAATCACAAACGGCACAAGACTCGATTCGTTGGCGGGTTCTTCGAGCAGGAACGTCACGATCTGATTGGGAGTGCCAATGCCGCCGTTATCGGCGATGCCGAGGAGCAATCGGCTCTGCGGCGTTGTGGAAGGTCCGAGACAGAGGCCCTCAACGTTGCATCCAAGTTGTTCCTTCCAGAGGAGGGTTTTTTTCATGAAACGGTCTGGTTGCATGGCAAGATCTTTCTCGACATCGGTGACGTCGGTTGCTGAGCGTGGGTCGACGAGGTAGATGCGGTTTTCAAACGGCGGCAGCCCGGGGCAGCCCGATCGCTCAAGCACAAGAAGTGTTCCGTCGCCGAGACCCATGAGGGCGGAGACGCCCGAGAGCGGTTCGCCGCTAAAGACCCGAACGAATTCGTGCGGCGGATCGACTGCGTAGGCGAGTTGGATCGGCTGCTGGGGTGTTACCTGCGGGGTTTGTTCGGGGATGGCGATTCGTGTGAGCCGAACGACGGTGCCCGCACTGGCGGAAGCGGCTGGACCATCGGCAGGAAGAGCCTCTTCGTTGGCCGACCAGATGTGGCGGCCGTCGGGCTCGACATCGATCGATTCAAAGCCACGATTCGGGCGGCGCGTGGCAAAGATCTTTGGTGTGGGAATGACTCCAAGCAGCGATCCGTCGATCAACGAGATCGCTCGGATCGCAGGCGTGTCTTCCTCGCACACCAGGGCGCATCGGCCAGGATCCACAAATCCCTGGCGAATCCGTTTGCCCGCGATTCGTTTTTCAAGGGCTTCTGGGCATGGGGCGATGTCTTCGTAGTCGTGCTTCTCGGAGAGCGTGATCAGTTCAAGATCGGCCGGCTCGCCAGGGATGCCGTCAGGGGCGATCGGAAGGGAAAACAAGAGCACTCGATCGCTGTTGTCCATGATGGCGGCGTAGCGGTCGTCGCCGAGCCAGGTGATGCCGCTGAGGCCGGTGATCATCGCTTCGCGACCATCGTCGTCGATGGTGGTGTGTGGGAGCATAACCACGCCGGCTTTTGACAGGCGGAGCGGTGGCGTGGCAGGCGGATCGCTGCTCAGGGCATGCGGCATGGCAGTCGCGAGGATCGCGACGCAGAGCCATACGACACGATGAAAAAGCCCGGCGGAACGCATGCCGCGAGATTACCACGCGCAGTCCCGAGGGTTGAGCAGGCGGGGTTTTCCGGTGCAGAGGCTGTGTTAGGCTCGCGGCATGCCGAGCCCAGCCCCCGAACCCCTTGCCCCCAGGCCGCTTTCGATCTGGCTCGTCAATCCGTTTGACGACATTCCGGGGGAAGGGCTGCCGCCGCTGCGGTATTGGACGCTCGCCCGGGTGCTCGCGTCCCGCGGCCATGATGTGACCTGGTGGACGGCAACCTGGAGCCACCGCAGGAAGGCGATGCGAACCGCGCCGCTGGGCATTCGGGAGGATGAGGGATTTGCCGTGCGGCTGGTGGCCGTGCGGCCATACGAAAAGAACGTTTCGTTTTCCCGGATCGGTAGTCACCGCGATTTCGGACGGACGTTTGAGCGGCTGGCTCTGGAATCGATCTCGGCGGGCCAGTTGGAACGGCCGGACATTATTTTGGCGAGTCTGCCGCCGCTGGAAGGGCCCGAGGCCGCGTCGCGGCTCGCGAAGCGGCTTGATGCGACGTTTGTGCTCGACATCATGGATGTCTGGCCGGAGACGTTTGATCGACTGATTCCGGGCCCGCGATTTCTCTCGCGTCTGATCTCGCCGCTTGTTCTCGGCGGAATGCTCAAACGGCGGCAATCGCTCGTTGCGGGGGCCGATGCCGTTTCGGCTGCGACCTGCACATATGCGGACGTTGTTCTTGACACTGGAGAAGGCTCGCCGTCGCGACACGTGTGTTATGTCGGCGCTTATCCGCAAGAGTTTTCGTCACCGCCGCGATTCATCAATCACGTGCCCGGCGCAGACGAGTCAATCGCCCCGGATGGAGAGCCAGCGGCGCTGGAGTGCGTGTATGCAGGCACGCTGGAGGCAGGGCAAGATCTGGATGTGCTCGTCGGGGCCGTCCGTCAGCTTTCTGGCAGCGGTGTAAAGGCGACGATTCACGTTGCCGGGACCGGCTCCAACGAAGCGAATCTGCGTCGGGCTGCCGAAAACACGGCTGGTTCTTGTCGAATGGTGGTGCATGGGCTTTTGCCTCGCCAAGAGTATGTGAGCCTTTTGAGTCGCTCTGACGTGGGACTTGTGTGCGTGAAGCCTGAATCCCTTGTTGCGATTCCCTACAAGGCCTGTGATTATGCCGCCGCGGGATTGGCCCTCGTGAATGCACTCCCAGGAGAACTCCAATCGCTCATCGAACGCTACCACGCTGGGGTGGCTTACACGGCAGGTGATGCTGCGTCACTTGCGCGGGCTCTCGCTGGGCTTGCAAATGACCGCCGGAGCCTGCTTGCGTACCGGCAAGGAGCCCGCCAACTCGCAGCGGCGGAGTTTGACCGGGAACGGACATACCCGCAGTTTGCCGATTGGCTGGAGACGGTGACGGGTTCGTAAGTCAAACGTCATCGTAGGCCGACGAAATCAGCTGGAGTGTTGTTCTTGCTTTTAGGACAGCCTCTTGTCGGCGAGTATGCTACTGAGTGCGGCGGTTGCGTATCCGAACCATCGTGATCCGCGACAAGAGCATGCCGCGTGGAGTCAGTGAAGCAGCATGTGCGGCATCAGCGGAGCCATCGGAACGAACGCCGATCTTCTCGGGTCGGCGGTTCATCGCATGATGCGAGTCATGGCCCATCGAGGCCCTGACGATGAAGGATTTGAATCGCTGCCGATGGGCAGCCATGAAGCAGCGGGTGTGGCTGCTTTCGGCTTCCGGCGACTGGCCATTCTTGATCTTACAGAGGCGGGTCACCAGCCGATGGTTGATGGGAGGACGGGCAACTGCCTGGTCTTTAACGGAGAGATCTTCAACTTTCGATGGCTTCGTGCACGGCTCCAGACCGAGGGAGTCGTGTTTACGAGCACTGGCGACAGTGAGGTGTTGCTGAAGGCCCTGTCGATGTGGGGTGAGGCGGCCATCGACATGCTCGACGGCATGTTTGCTCTGGCGTTTTACGAGGCCCGGAGCCGTCGAGTGCTTCTCGCACGAGATGCCCTTGGAATCAAGCCGCTGTATGTTGCCGAATCGCCATATGGGCTGTTCTTTGCCAGTGAGGTGCGAACGATCCTGGCTTCGGGGTGTGTTTCAGACGAGTATGATCCGGCAGGCCTCGCGAGTTATTTTGCGTATGGGGCGCCACAGGATCCCTTGACGATCCATCGGGCGATTTCGTCGTTTCCGTGTGGGGCATCGCAATGGGTGTGCCTTGGCGATGACGGACGGCCTCGACGGGAGAATGCAAGGCGATACTGGCGGTTTCCTGCGAGCCAGCCGGCTCGATCCGAGGAGCAGGCACACGAGAGCCTGAAGCGCACGCTCACCGCGACGGTCCGTGAACACCTGGCCGCGGATGTGCCGATCGCATTTTTTCTCTCGGGCGGCATCGACAGTGGTCTTCTCACCGCGATTGCAACCCGTGAACTCGGCAGCGTGAGTACGTATTCAGTTGGTTTTGAGAGCACGGCTGCGGTGTCGGAACTTCCCGTTGCGGCGGCAACGGCGAGGCTGCTGGGGACGGACCACCATGAGGTTTTTATTGCTGACACAGACATCCCATTGATATGGGAAGGCTGGATGAATGCCTCGGATCGTCCCAGCATCGACGGCCTGAATACGTTTTTGGTGACGGGGGCCGTCAAGCGTGGGAACGCGAAGGTGGCGTTTTCGGGTCTGGGGGCAGACGAAGTCTTTGGCGGATATCCGAGTTTTGGGCGTATTCCCCGTTTGGCACGCTTCCTGCGGCCATTCGCGATGGCGCCGACTCGCGTGCGGTCTTCGCTGATGACGATGGCGCTGCCCGCGTTTCCTAGGCGTTGGCATTCGCGACTGCTCCGGCTGGCATCGAGCAGCGGCCGGCCCATCGACCTGGCGATCGAAACGCGACGCATGCTCGACGAGGAGTCGTTGCGTCGGCTCGGACTTGTGGCTGGTGATCTGGGGTTGCGCGAAGACTATCTCCCAACAGCTCTCTACGACGAGTTTGCCAGCGGCGCGGATGACCTGTTTTCGACAGTGCGGCAGGTCGAGACGATGTCCTACATGAGCAATACGCTCCTGCGAGACTCTGACATCAACAGCATGGCACACTCCATCGAGCTTCGAGTGCCGTTTGTGTCGCGGTTTCTGATGGACGAGGCGGCCCGTTCGCCAGGATCGATGCATCTTCAGGGCGGTGTTCCGAAGGCGCTGTTACGTAAAGTTGCCACTGATTACCTGCCTGCGGAGGTGATGAATCGGCCCAAGACGGGTTTTTCGCTTCCTGTAGGCGACTGGATGAATGGCGTGATGAGGGATGCATGCGAGTCGGCTGTTGAGGCCCTGCAGAAGGTGCCCTGCCTAGATACGGACGCTGTGAAGCGGCTTTGGAAGCGGTTTGAGGTGGAGCGGCACCACACCCATTGGACGAGGCCGATGCTTCTGGTGGCGCTTGGGAGTTACGTCGATCGGCAATCGCGGACGTATGCGGATAACGCCGGGGCCGTGAAGGTGCGGCCAGCCGGTCGACTGAATGCCACGAACAGCGTGTGACAAGCGTGCGATTCTTGGTGACACGGAGTGGTGCTGTCGGTGGTGATGGGGGCTGGGGGGTGGAAAAAGGAGCCCCATGACCTGGGGCGGTGTAGCCCGGCGGGTCTCACGGCTCACGCCGTTGGGCTTCGATCGGAAAAGCGTGGCACCGTTTCGTCCAAGCCCAAGGCCTTCAGGCCTGGGACACGCCGGGCTACTCCCCCAGACGCCATTGGGCCACATGATCCCCGATCGCCAAATACGCCACGCGTTTCTCAACGCCGGTCCCACGGCTCACGCCGTTGGGCTTGGACGGAGGACGCGACGGGGCCAATAGCGCGTCGATACACTAGCGGAATGAACGCCGTTCCCTTTCTTACCACGCTCATGCATGCCATCCGCCGGGAACGGCTGGATGTGGTGCTCATCGGCAATGCGGCGGCGGCGATTCACGGAGCCCCGATCACGACCCTCGACTTTGATTTCATGTTTCGCGAGACGCCCGTGACCATGGCGAAACTGAAACGGGTGGCAGCCAGTCTCGAGGCCGTGATTCTTCGGCCGTTTTATCCGGTTTCAAAGTTGTATCGCATGGTCGATGACAGCACGGGGCTGCAGGCTGATTTCATGCCAGTGATCCACGGCGTGCGATCCTTCGCGAGCCTCCGGTCACGTGCCGAAGAACGTGCTGTGGGGGGCGTTTCGCTGCTTGTGGCATCGCTCGACGACATCATCGCAAGCAAAAAGGCGGCTGGACGCGACCGGGACCTGGCGGTGTTGCCAATCCTGGAACGCACCAGAGATGCGGCGGCCGCGACTCACGGGAAGACTTCGGCACGTTCGCCGCAACGCCGAAAGAAGAAGTGATTCATGGCCAAAAAAGCCGGCACGGCACGGAACGCTGTCAAACGAGCGACGTTGAAAAAACGCCAGAAGGCCCTCGACGCACTCGCGGCCGAAAGCGATCGCCAGTTGGTCGAGTTGATTCGCCGACGGCTTGCCATGCCGATTGAGCAGCGGATGAACTTTCTGCGTCGGCGGCTTCCCGGTGGCGGGAGTTGTTTGTAACCAAGCAGAGGGCGATGGGCGGTGATGGTGGATAAGGGGGGCCAATGACCCGGGGCGGCGTAGTCCGGCGGGTCCCACGCCTCACGGCGTTGGGCTTGGACGGAGGGGGCTATGACCGAGCCGCGATCCACCGTTGAACCGCCACGATCGCTCGTGGCGTCGCTGGCCCACCTTGGGCCGGGCATCATCCTCGCCAGTTCCATCGTCGGCAGCGGCGAACTCATCGCGACCACCACCGCCGGCGCCGAGGCGGGCTTTACGCTCCTCTGGCTGATCCTCCTCGGCTGCGTGGTGAAGGTGGCCGCCCAGGTGGAGATCGGCCGCACCACCCTTACCTGGGGCCGCACGCCGCTCGATGCATTTGATCGCGTGTCCGGGCCCAGGCTCGCCAGTCGCGGGTGGATCACCTGGGCGTGGGTGGTCATGACCATGCTGATTCTCGTGCAGCAGGGAGGGATCGTGGCTGGTGTCGCACAGACGCTCGCGGCGGGAGTGCCGCTCTCCGCCGCTGGCCGCGCCTGGAATGAGGCCCACGACGAGCTGGCGCAGCGTCGGGTGGCCGAAGCGACGGCCCGCCGCTCCGGCGATGCTGCGAGCGCCGCTTCATGGGCCGCGCAACTCAGCGACGCCGAACAGGCCGCCGGGGCTCTCCCGATGGCCGCCGACGAGACCGCATGGAGTGTGATCGTGGCTCTCGGAACGGCCGTGCTGCTCGCCATCGGACGCTACCGCCTCATCGAACGGATGTCGATCGTGCTTGTTGGCACGTTCACCATCGTCACGCTTGCGGCACTCGTGATGCTGCAGCGAGATCCCGCATGGGCCATTGCGGGAAGTGACCTCGCCAGCGGCCTCATTCCTTCTCTCCCACCGGCCATCAAGGGCCGATCGCCGATCGTGACCGCCCTGGCAAACGTTTGGAATCATCGGCGTGGGGGCGAGCGAACTCATGATCTATCCCTACTGGTGCCTCGAAAAGGGCTATGCCGCCGCCGTGGGGCCGCGCGACGACTCGCCAGCATGGGTGGCCCGGGCACGCGGCTGGCTGCGAGTGATGCAACTCGACGCCTGGACCTCGATGCTCGTCTACACGCTCGTGACGAGCTGCTTCTACCTCCTCGGGGCCGCGACGCTCGGTCGGCTGGGGCTCGTGCCCGCCGGAAGCGAAATGGTGCGGACGCTCTCAGCGATGTATCGGCCCGTCTTTGGCGAGTGGGCCGCCGATGTGTTTCTGGTGGGCGCGTTTGCCGTGCTCTATTCGACGCTCTTCGTGGCCGCCGCCGGTAACGCCCGGATGGTGGTCGATGCGCTCGTGCTCGCCGGCTGGATACCAGGCGACGCCGACACCCGCCGACGCTGGACGGCCCGCCTCGCCCCCGCCTGGGTGATCGTGGCGGGGTTGTTGGCTGTGTTGATCCGGGCGCCGGTGGCGATGGTGCTCGCCAGCGGCATCGCCCAGTCGGTGATGCTCGCAGCGATCGGCGTGGCGGTGGTGTGGTTTCGGTGGCGCGAGACCGATCCGCGGCTGGCCCCCTCGCGGGCCTGGGACGTGCTGCTCGCCGCCTCGGTGGCGGCACTCGTCACCGTGGGCCTCTGGACTCTGTGGGAAAAGCTTGCCCATATGGTGTGCGAAGGGTAATGTGTACACGCGTCCACGTTCCGAGGTAGGTGCCTGCGTGTTGGCGATCTGAGGTCTGCACGCGATGTCGTCACGAGCAGCAAACGAAAGCAAGTTTTCAGCATGGAGGGACCTGCCGAACGGTGGGCGGTTATACTGGCTTGAAGTCGCTGGACGATCCGGATGGAGAGCCCGGTATGTCAAGGAAGTTGACGGTTTTGAGGTGACGCTTCGGTTCTGGCAGGAGATTTACAACGAGCGTGGGCAGTTCGTGGAAGTGCATCACAAATACCCTGAGGATGGTGGCCATCAGGCGGTCGAGGGTGACGCATGATTGAACGAGAGACGGTGGCACGAAGGATCGAAGCGTGGCTGCGGCATGTCATCACGCTTGATGAACTCGTCGATTGGGCTGAGCGGGCCCTGATGGACGAAGAGTTTCCCGAAGGCGACGCCGTGTTGCCGGTTGTGGTGGCTCGTCTCGGAACGGCCGATATCCGCGAGTTTGGACTTACGTGGGACGATTGCGAGAACCTGCTCGCACAGCTGGGCTACACGGCGCACGTCGACATCTCGGCAGCGTAACTAGGTCCTTCTCGAATCAACGAGGACATCAGTTGGTGCCATGGTCGTCCACGTGTCGCAACCGTTCGCTTCTCTGCACGGTCACACCGGCGACCACGGGCATTCCCACCGCCACCGAGACTCGGCTGTCCAGCGGTGATAGGTGTCGCCCTCGCGCACGATCAGGGTGAGCCAGCCATGCGACACCAGATTCCTCACGCCGACATGACGGTCGAGGACGGCCTGCACGCTCGCTCGTGGGGCTTCCACCACAACACACAGCCGAAGTGGCTCATGCCGCAGCTGCTCGCCGTCTGACACCGACTGCCAAGGGAGGCCGGTCATCAGATCACCACCGTTGCCAAGCAGCACACCCACCTGTCCCGTGACATTGTGGATCAGCTTGTTGCCACTGCCAAAAGCACGGTTGTCGACGGATGAGGCGTAATACTGCAGGTTGATCCAGCTCGTGACCACCATGGGAGCGGTGAGGATCAGCTCCAGCACCGACCCGTCAGGATCGCTTGCATGCTCGTAGCTGTGGAGAAACGTACGGCCGTCGAGTCGCATTCCGATGGTGCGCGACCGAGGAGCAATGATGAAGGCCGCATTGTTGGCCAATCCCCACTCCGGCCGAACCTCCGACCAGTCGCGGCTTCGTCGGAGGACGTCGGCCTTGACGGCTGCCGAGTCGTCCGGCGACTCCGGGCCGGCAACGAGCAGCGGAGCCCGCTCCAGCCGCGTGGCCTGGCCAGCCTGCTCGAGCCAGCCGCGAACCGTCGCAAACTCCGCCGCATGGGTCCCGGGAACCGAGGCGGCCTCCGGAAACTCAATCTCATCGGTGGTGGTGACATGCACCGCCGCCATGAACCAGGTGTCGTCGGGGATCACGATGCCGCGAGAGGCAAGACCGGACCGCACCTTCGGGTCGTTCAGCAACGCCGCGGCGACCCGCGCGTTGGGCTCCCCGGAGTGCCCGCCGCACGCACCGCAATCGAGGCCAGCCCGATACGGATTGTTCACCACGTGGGCACCATGACCGCAGAACACCACGATGCGGGCGAAGCCATGCCGAAGGCCAAGGTTTTTGAGCATCCCTGCGGCGAGATCGACCTGTCGCTCAAATGACACGGCATCGGGGCCAGCCATCTCGACGACCGGAATGAGCGAACCCGATTTCCCGCCCGGCACGCCGTCGCCGGCTGACGACATCACAGGCTTCGTCAGACCCCAGGAATCGCCGATGAGCTTGGGCAGATAGCCCAGCCCGAGCGACTCCACGAATGAGAAACAGGACGTGGCCGAGGTTTGAAAAGCCTTCCACGCTTTGCGGGCTGCTCGGATTAGGCCCCGTTGTGAGATGGCCCGTCGAACACCAGCGGCATTCAGAGACACCGGCCGCTCGTGAACGCGAATGGCGGGCTTGAGCAGCACCGGACACTGGTCGCTGCCACGCTGGTCTCCAAACGGCACGTATTCCAAAGGCATGCCAAAAAAGCCTGCGAAGCCAAAGGTTTCCAGGGCCGGACTTGCCGACTCGAGATGCCGACGAAAAACCTCCGAGCGAACGTCGATACAAAACACCATCTGAAGGGTTTTCCGCGACGACGCGATCGTGCCAGTCGAGGTCGATCGCCCAGCCATCGCCTCGCACAGCCGCCGCCGGTAGGCGATCTCGGCGGCCACCTGAAACAGATACCGCGCGAGCACGCCGGAACTGGGGGCCGTTTCCGCGGCCGACTCCGACAACGGGCAGATGGCGTCGGCCTCGGCGATCACGTCAGGGCAGGTTTCAGCGAGTGCGGCGTCGTAGGCCAGCCGAATCGCCAACAGGCCAACGAGATGCTCATCGAGCGTGCCGCCATCAGCTGTTTCAGCCATCCAGAGGCGATACCGTAGGAACGAGGCCCAGCCCGCCATCGACAGCAGTTCACAGAGCATGAACTTCCGCCAGTGTTCCTCGGGGATTGCCAGTTGCAGTAGGAGGGACGCCACGGCCTGTTCGGGGTCGGCCGGCAGGCTTCCCACGAACGAACGAAAGCCCTTGATGCCGAGGAGGTCCATTCGCCGACTGATGCGAGCCGACTCCCGCCATGCCTCGAACAGCGGCAGGTGCTTCCAGGGGCTCGGCCAGGCGGCCTGACCGCGGTCGTAGTGGGCGGCGCAATGCCGGGAGATGTCGGTCACGATGTGGCTCGTCCAGCTGCTGGCGAGCCTTCGATCGACCGCTTCAGCGACGGTGTGGTAGCGGCGCTCAGCCTGCGGTGGGGTGGTGGCCGCGTCGTGCAGAGATCGGTTGAGATCATGCGGTGAACGATCGGCGTAGTGCTCGGGATACTCCTCCCGACACTGGTCAAGCGATTTCTCCACATCGGCCGTTGTGATATCCCCGCGCACGAAGAGATCGATGAGCCGGCTCGCCGGTGGGAGGGTGTCACACTCCCGCACGTCGCGCAGCAGCGCCCGGGCGTCGAGAAACCGCCGATCCGCGAGGCCTTGGAAGGGGTTGACGGCAACGTAGTCTTGCAGCGGCCACACGGGGGCGACGAGGCCACGAATATCGGCGATGGCCTCCATCACCCGGTCGATGTGGGATGGGAGGGCTGTCGGCCGAGGGGCCAGCAGGGGAGATGAAGCCGCGAAGGAGGTGGAGGCCATGGTCAATTCTCCTCAGAGAAGGGGGAAGGTGGTGAAGGTTGGGTGTGAACGGCTCGGAGACGCACGGGGCTCGACGTCAGGGAACGGGGGCCGACAGGCCCCAGACCCAGGCGGTGAGCCGACGGGCCGGCACGTCGCAGTACAGTCCGTTGGCGGCGTGTACATAGAGGCTCCGCACGAGCGGCAGCCTCGTCAGCGTCGCGGTTGCCGCCTGAAGGGCGAACACTCCGAGAAAGCCCGAGATCACGATGCCAACGACGACGAGATCCAGGGTCGACACTGGACCGGCTCCATGGGCGATGGCGGCTGAAGCGAGAAGCCGATCCATGCCAGAGGAAGCCGTGGCATACGCCAGGCTGACGCCTGCGGCCGAAGCGACGCCACCGAGGGCGAGTTGCCACGATCCAGCAAGCAGGCCTTGCCAGACGAGTGTCGTCAGAGCGAGGGCCACGACCGCCAGGAGGACCAGACCGCCGGGCTTCACGCTCGGGTCGATCCCCAAGGCGGCGAATGAGCCGACGGTGATGGTGATCGCCAGGGCGAGGGAGACCGGAAGAAGGGCAAACCGCCAGACTCCTCCGACGACAGGCTTCGCGGGCGATTTCATCGTGGCGGCCGAATCGAGCACGCTGCCAGACGACAGAAACGCATGCGCCTTGTAGAGCGAATGGGCGACGATGTGAAGCAGCGCCGTCGAAAACGCCCCCAGGCCGCACTGGAGCATCATGAATCCCATTTGGGCGATCGTGGAGAAGGCCAGTGATCGCTTGATGCTCGTTTGCGTGAGCATCACGATGCCGCCGAACAACGCCGTGATCGCACCCATCAGCGCCAACATGTCGAGCGCCACGTGCGAGAGCGACACGAGGGGGCTGAGACGGATCACCAGGAAGCCGCCGGCGTTGATGATGCCGGCATGCATCAGCGCCGAGACCGGAGTTGGGGCCTCCATCGTGTCTGGAAGCCAGCTGTGGAAGGGAAACTGGGCGGATTTCGTCATCGCGCCGAGCACGAAGAGAATGCCGATTGCTGACAGCACGGGCGAGGGTGAACCTCCACTGGCGCGAATGGCATCAGCCTCGTGGAAGATGGCCGAATAGTCGCTGCTGCCAAAATGCCAGATCGTCAGCGCGAGCGCCGCGACGAGCACGCCGTCGCCGAGCCGGCTGATCAGGAACTTCTTGCGAGCCGCCCAGATGGCCCAGGGACGGTCGGGGTAGTGCTGCAGCAGGTGATGAAGGCCGTAGCTGGTGAGCATCCATGCCGCCGTCAACATGACGAGGTTCCGGGATACGATGAGCAGGAAGACCGCTCCCAACGTGACTGCGAGCCACTTGAAAAACCGACCTTGGCCGGGTTCGCCCGCCAAGGCACGGGCGGCGAATCGGGCAATCACCAGGCCGATCAAGGAGGTGAGGAGCAGCATGACGCCGGTGACCGCGTCGACAAAAACGCCGACGTTGAGCGGGAACGGCCCCGGGGCGGCCCAGAACACGTGATCGGCTGGGCCGCTGAGCCAGAGCAGCACGGCCACGCCGCCGGCCGCAGCCAGCGCGAGCGCCGAAAGCCTGGTGACGGCGGCCCGGACAACGGCCGGGTGACGTTCGGCAACGGCCGCCGGCACGATTCCAGCGGCCAGGAGCAGGGCGGCCGGGATCGCCGCGATGATAGGCAGGATTGGGGTGGTCATGACCGGCAGGCTCCAAAAAGCGCTTCCAAAGACGCGAAATCGGTGCAGCGAAATATAAACCGCGACACCAATGTCGTCAATAACAGGTCGTAAAACTTGAAAAATCCGACGATTTGGCGAGGCGAATTCGGGGCCTTCAGTCAACCCTGGACAGTTGGGGGATTTGTTATGCTGCCACCGCCGTCGGCAGGAGCCGGCGTTTCTCTCCTGATGTCACCCGCGCTATGAGCCGCCCCCGTCCCATCCCAGCTGGCCGTGCCGGCCGCCCCCGGCCGTCGCCGCGACGCAAGTCACTTGTTGCTGCCGCCGAGCCGCCACCCCGGTGGACGTTTTTGACCAACCATGCCCACGTGATGATCCTGCTCTCGAAAAACCCCTCGATTGTGTTGCGCGAGGTGGCGACGCTTGTGGGCATCACGGAACGAGCCGTCCAGCGGATCATCGCCGACCTGGAACGCGACGGGTTTCTGCAGCGTGAAAAGATCGGGCGTCAAAACTCCTACCGAATCCGCGTCGGCCAATCCTTACGACATCCGATCGAGGCGCACCGCACCATTGGCGACCTGATCGAGTTGATTTGACGATGGTCGGCACTACACGGTGCTGGTCCACTGCCGCCATTTGCGCTTCAGGCGGCGGCGGATGCTGCCGAGGGCGTCGGGCACGCGGTCAAGCGCGAGCGATCGGGCAAGGCTTTGCCGCCGGCCCACCGGTTCGATCGGCGTTTCGATGATCTCCACGAGCCGGGCGAGCACCACGTCGTCGCTCACGCACGGCGGGATGCGGTTGTTTCGGAGCCACGGTTGCCCAAGCATCTGCCGAAGGAGGTCGGGATCGCGGTCGATCGCCACCACCCGCTCCACGAGTTCGTCGAGCATCGCCGAGGTGCGGCGAGCGCCGCAGTCGTGTGCCGACACAAAACTTCGCGTGTCGAAGTCGCGTCCGACAAGTGGATCGCCCCAATAAATCGGAATCGAATCGACGAGCATCGGCTCCGCGATCTTTTCCGTCGTGTAGCCCGGATGTGATTCGTTCTCGAAGGCGATGGTAAACCGGCACTCTCGCAGAAATGCCTGCTTGTCGGGCACGCGGTAGCCCAGGGTGTTCATGACCTTGCCACCCGAATCGACCGGCTTGTATTTCGAGAGCCGCCGAAAAAACTCGTTGCGAATGCGGCAGAGGGGGTTTGAGACGACGAAGCCGCAGAATCGTGTTTTGGAGGCAAGAACCCGATCGATGTCATAGTCGGCAGGCTTCACCAGCCGCGATGGATCGACGTAGAAGGGCCAGTGCGGCAGCCGGTAGTGCCGCGGGTGGGGGTCGTGTTCAAAGGTGAAGGCCCAGTCGGTGGCCAGCCAGTCGGCCGGGACGTTTTCGCCCGTGTAGAAGATCCGCACGCACTCATGCCGCCGGTGGTCGTGCCGCCCCTTGCCGATGCATGAATGGATCAGAATGTCGGGTCGAGCGCAGACCACCACGTCATAGCGCCGCGCGAGCAACCGCGTGAAGTAGTTGTCGCTGGGATTGAACGAGTCCCAGAAGCCCGTGAACCCAAGGCGGAGGGGTGGACGCGGTGAGGAGGTGAGGGCATTCACGCCGGCATGGTATCCGGCCGCGGCCCACCTTGCCCCCCACCAGCCACGGGTCTATAAGTAAGGACCGAGGGGAGTGCGAGGCGGACGATGGTGAAGTGCTTTCGATTTCTGGGCCGAACTGTCGCCGTGAGGACCCGTGTCTGCTCTGGCCTCCTGATGGTCGCCGCACTGGTGCCCGGTGCCGTGGCCACTTGCCTGTCTGTGATTCCGGCGGACGCCGTCGAAACCCTCGAGGCCGACCCCATCGAGCATGAGGGAGTCGATTCCGACATCGCGGTCGTCATGGTGTCGAGTCGTCCACGGTGCGCTCGGGTTTTCCACCATCATCTCAGCCAGAGGTGTCCTGCTGTCGCTGCAGGAGCTCGGCACGGAGAGCTTCGGTCGGCATTGGTCGCGGTTGTGTCAGGCCACCGCCTCTCCAACGGTCTTTTGGCTCCGTTGCGGTGTTGAGTGTCGCCCGGGGCTTTCGGCCCAAGCGACACCGCGCCCCTCCCATCGCCGGGCGGGCGTGAATGCCTTCTGGCGTTTCGCCGGATGGCCGTTCTTTCACCTCGAGGCCATGTATGACCACCTCTGATCCTTCGCCGCGGAGCCTGTTTTCGTCGAACCACGTCGCCCAGGACCTCCTGGCAGGACTCGTGGTGTTTTTCGTGGCGTTTCCCCTATGCCTTGGCATCGCCATGGCCTCGAATGCCCCGCCGCTCGCTGGCGTCATCGCCGGGGCGGTGGCCGGCGTGCTCGTCGGCTGGCTGGGCGGCTCGCAGGTGGCCGTGTCGGGACCGGCGGCGGGCCTGACGGCGGTCGTGGCGATCGAGATCGCGACGCTCGGGTCGTTCGAAGCGCTGCTCGTGGCCGTGATCGTGGCCGGGCTGTTTCAGATTCTGCTGGGCATCGCCCAGGCAGGGTTCATCAAGTCGTTCGTGCCCACGAGCGTTGTGCGCGGCTTGCTGTCAGCGATTGGCGTCATTCTGATCCTCAAGCAGGTTCCCCACTTGCTCGGCCGCGATATCGATCCTGAAGGCGAGATGTCGTTTTTTCAGCCTGACCGATTCAATACGTTCAGCGAGCTCGGCGAGGCGCTTCTCCAGTTTCATCCCGGCGCCACGGCGGTCGGGGCCGTGTCGCTGGTGGTGCTGGCGCTCTGGGGCCGAAGCCGCGTCGCGACGGCTACGCACGTGCCCGCGCCGTTGATCGTGGTGCTTCTGGGCGTGGCGGTGTCGTTTGTGCTGAACACGTTCGGCGCTCCCTGGGCGATCGAGGCGTCGCACCGCGTGCAGGTGCCCGTTGCCGGGTCCACCAAGGAGTTTTTTGCGCTCCTGCACACACCCGACTTCGCGCACATCGGAAACCCTGCGATCTACACGGCCGGATTGACCATCGCCGTGGTCGCCTCCCTCCAAGCGCTCCTCACGCACGAGGCCGTCGATCGGCTCGATCGCAGGCGTCGCAGCACGCCACCGAATCGTGAGCTGATCGCCCAGGGAGTGGGCAACTGCGTATCGGGTCTTTTGGGTGGCCTGCCGATCACGTGTGAGATCGTGCGGTCGAGCGTGAACGTGGAAGCCGGGGCGCAGACCAAACGGGCCACGATCGTGCACGGGGTGCTCCTCGCCGCGGCGATCATGGTGTTTCCCCAGCTCATCAACCTCGTGCCACTCTCCTGCCTCGCCGCCATCCTGATCGTGACGGGACTTCGCCTCGCGAGTCCGGCGGTGGTCGGCTCGATGTGGCGGGCAGGCGTGTATCAGTTTGTGCCGTATGCGGCCACGCTCGTGGGGATCGTGTTTTCTGATCCGCTCCGGGGCATCCTCGTCGGCCTTCTGGTGAGCACGGGATTCATCCTGTGGAGCAATCTGCGCCGGCCGATGCGACTCGTCGTGGAGCACCATCTCGGTGGGGACGTGACGCGGATCGAGCTGGCGAATCAGGTGAGCTTTCTCAACCGAGCCGCCATGAAGCGAACGCTCGACGCCGTGCCGCCGGGCCGGCACGTGCTGATCGACGCGAGGCACTCGGTCTTTATCGACCCCGACATCCTGGAGCTGATCCGGGAGTATCGCGACACGATCGGCCCCGCTCGCGGCGTGGAGGTGAGCACCCGAGGCTTCAAGCCGAAGTATGCGATCGAGGATCGGATCCAGTTTGTCGACTTCTCGACCCGCGAACTGCAGCGAGACCTCACGCCTGCGGGAGCGTTGGGCTTCCTGCGCGAGGGCAACGAGAGATTTCGAACCGGCAAGCAGCTGAAGCGAGATCTGAATCGGCAGATGGTGGCGACCGCGGTGGGACAGCATCCGATCGCCGTGGTGCTCAGCTGCATCGATTCACGGTCGCCGGCGGAGCTGCTCTTCGATCTCGGCCTGGGGGATGTTTTCAGCGTGCGCGTGGCGGGCAACATCTGCACACCGGAGGTGCTCGGAAGCATGGAGTTTGCCTGTGCCGTGGCAGGGGCGAAGCTCGTCGTGGTGCTCGGCCACACCCGATGCGGGGCGGTGAATGCGGCCGTGAAGGCGGCCTGCAATCCCGGGCTCGACGTGGCACCAGGCTGCGGCCATCTCGTGCCGATCGTGGAGGCGATCAGCCGAGCGGTCGACGACGAAACCTGCCGGCCGTGGGCCCATGCCACGGCAACTCAGCAGGAGGCGATGGCGGATGAGGTGTCTCGTCGGAATGTGGCGCTGACCGTGGGCAGGGTGCTCGACACCAGCCGCGTGATCCGCGACCTCGTGGCCGCGGGCAATGTTGGCATCGTGGGCATGCTGTATGACATCTCGAGCGGGTCGACCTGGATGGTGGATGGCACGGCAGCCGGCCTGCCCCCCGACATCATCGCGTCGCTTCCCCGGCGGTAAGTGGTGGCCCACGGCTCGCTCGCATGCCGATCCGGTCCAAGCCCAAGGCCGTAAGGCCTGGGAAACGCCACGCTACGACGGCCAGGATTGTTGTGTCGAAATGCCTGATTGCCCGTGTCACCTGACCCAACGACCCTAGAGCGCGTCTGAGATACGTGTATCGCCGGCTCGGGGGCGGCAAAAGTCTCGTCGCCGGGGCGAGGATACGCCCAAGGCTCCTCGAGCGTTCGCCGACCCCCTCGCCTACCCGCTCAGGATTATCAACTCGTCGCTACACGTAGCGGAGATGCGCTCTAAACGTGATGGCCAGCGTGGCCCACGGCTCACGCCGTTGGGCTTGGACGGGCACATCAGATCCACGCCGAGCGATGCCGCACGCGTTTGGGCTTTTCCGGAAAAACCCGGTCGGGATACGCTATGCCCCTCGGGCCCACGACCTCCGCGAAAGGATTCGCCATGCGTTGCCACCCCGCCATTCGATCCGTGCTTGCTCTTGTGGCCCTTGCCGCGGCCGCTCGCCCCGCGCTCGCCCAGATGCAGATGAGTGGCGGCCAGGCCGAACTGCAAACCGTGAACTCGGCCCGTGAGACGCTCGACGAGTTTAGCAGTCTCGCGATCGAATCGATCCCGCCGGCGATGTTTGGCAAGGCCGAAGGCGTGGCCATCTTCCCCGACATGATCAAGGGAGGATTCATCCTTGGCGTCAACTACGGCAAGGGTGTGCTCCTCGTTCGCCGCCCCGACCGATCGTGGAGCCCGCCGGTGATGGTGACGATGGGCGGAGGTAGCCTTGGCTTTCAGGCGGGTGTGCAGTCGGCCGACATCGTGCTGATCTTCGCAACACCCCGCAGCCTCAATGGCATTCTCAACGGGCAGAAGGTGACGCTCGGCGCCGATGCCTCGGTCGCCCTTGGCCCGATCGGCCGCCAGGCCAATGCCGGCACCGATGCCAAGCTCGGCGCCGAGATCTATTCCTATGCGAGAAGCCGCGGGCTCTTTCTGGGCGTGTCGATCAATGGTGCCGATCTTTCGGTCGACAACAACGCCGACGCCATGCTCTACGGACGATTTGGCGTGACGCCGGCCGATGTCTTCGCGGCCCGCGGCCTCGCCTTCCACAACGAAGTAAAACTGCTCATCGACGATCTCAATGCACGTAGCCAGATGGCCACCGCGCCCGTGGCGGTGCCGCAGCCGATGCCTGCCGTGGCACCCGTGTCGCAGCCGGCAGTGACACCGGTGGGAGGATTTCCCACGCTGCCGCAGCCGGCCGCACCGCAGGGCCCCGTGTCACCCGTGACCGGTGCCACGAACACTCCGTACGGCGCGGAGCCTGGCGACCCGCCGCTTGTGCCGGTGAAGTAGGGGCCGGGAAGTTTCACGGCTCACACGGTCGACCGTGGACGGGGCGCGCACGCTGGTGGCACATGACCCAACGATCCCCGGCGGAATGGCCAGCGTGTCCCACGGCTCACGCCGTTGGGCTTGGACGGGAGCAAGGCACCGATCGTCGAAGCCCAAGGCCGTGAGGCCTGGGAGCCGCCAGGCTACGCCGCATGACGCCGTTGGGCGAGGACGGAGCGAGGACGGATCGAGGACGGGAGCAAGGCATCGATCGTCGAAGCCCAAGGCCGTGAGGCCTGGGAGCCGCCAGGCTACGCCGCATGACGCCGTTGGGCAGCTGCCTCATGCGAGGCGGGCATGGGCCTCGACGATCAACCGCTCCGTTTCCTCCCAACCGATACACGCGTCGGTCACCGACACGCCGTAGGCGAGCTTCGAGCGGTCGGCCTGCACGGGCTGGCTGCCGGAATGGATGTTGCTCTCGAGCATGAGCCCCACGATCGACCGATCGCCCGCGGCACGCTGCTCGAGAACATCACGCCACACGAGTGACTGGCGGGTGGGATCCTTGCCCGAGTTGGCGTGGCTGCAGTCCACCACGATCCGCGGCGGCAGGCCCGCCTTCTCCATCAACGCCCGGGCCTCCGACATAACCTGGGGCGAGTAGTTCGACCCCGAGCGGCCGCCCCGCAGCATCAGCATCCCCCAGGGATTGCCTGCCGTCGACACCACCGCGATCCCCCCGGAGTCATCGATGCCGAGAAAGCTGTGCGGTGTTCTCGCGGCGATCATCGCGTCGATCGCCGCCTGGAGCGACCCGTCGGTCGAGTTCTTGAAGCCCACCGGCATCGAAAGCCCGCTCGCCATCTGGCGATGTGTGGGGCTCTCGGTGGTGCGGGCGCCAATCGCCCCGAGCACGATCGTGTCGGCGATGTATTGCGGTGTGATCGGCTCCAGAAACTCGGTGGCCGTTGGAAGCCCCATGCCGTCGATCTCGATGAGCAGCGAGCGGGCCATGCGAAGCCCGGTCGCGACGTCGAACGAGTCGTCGAGGTGGGGATCATTGATCAGCCCCTTCCAGCCGACGGTGGTTCGCGGCTTCTCAAAATAGACCCGCATGATCACGAGCAGGCGGTCGCCCACTCGCTGGGCCAGCCCGTGGAGGCGGGTGGCGTAGTCGCGGGCCGCGTCGGGGTCGTGGATCGAACAGGGGCCGACCACCACCATCAGCCGCGGATCGGCCCCGGCGAGGACCGCCTCGACGGCGTGCCGGCCCGCGACGACCGTCTGCCTGGCGGCCTCATCGAGCGGGAGGAGTGCGCAGAGCCGGGCCGGCGGAACCAGCGGCTCCAGGCTCCGAATGCGGACGTTGGAGGTGGCTTCGGTGGGGTTTGGCGTGGGCATCCCACAACCATACACGACGAATCACGGCGGGGTTTGACCGGCCGATTCACCGCTGGTTCAATCCGGTTCCGGAACGGCTGCGACGGCGGCCTCAGGATGAACGGCTCCGGCGGACGGGAAGGAACTCGCGGCGTGACCAAGCATATTTTCGTGACCGGTGGTGTGGTGAGTTCCCTCGGGAAGGGACTCACGAGCGCGTCGATCGCCATGCTCCTCGAATCCCGCGGCCTGCGGGTGAGGATGCAGAAACTCGATCCCTACATCAACGTCGATCCGGGCACGATGAGCCCGTATCAGCACGGCGAGGTGTATGTGCTCGATGATGGCAGCGAGACCGATCTCGATCTCGGCCACTACGAGCGGTTCACCTCCACGCACCTCACCCGTGAGAGCAACTACACGACCGGCCAGATCTACCTCTCCGTGATCAACAAGGAGCGGCGGGGCGAGTTTCTCGGCAAGACCGTGCAGGTGATCCCCCACATCACCAACGAGATCAAGGAGGTGGTGAAGAACCTTGCGGCGCCCGACATCGACGTGGCGATCACCGAGATCGGCGGCACCGTCGGCGACATCGAGAGCCTCCCGTTTCTCGAGGCCATCCGCCAGATTCCGCTCGAGGTGGGACGCGAAAACTGCGTGTTCATCCACCTCACGCTCGTGCCCTACCTCAAGGCGGCCGGTGAGTTGAAGACGAAGCCCACGCAGCATTCCGTCGGTCTGCTGCGGCAGATCGGCATCCAGCCCGACATCCTCGTCTGCCGCACCGAGCGGCCGATCGACGTGTCGGATCGTGAGAAGATCGCGCTGTTTTGCAACGTGCCGCTCGAATGCGTGATCGAGGAGCGCGACAAGGACTTCTCGATCTACGAGGTGCCGCTGTCGCTCCAGTCGAACAAGATCGACGAGATCATCCTCAGGCGGTTTGGCGTGCAGGCCGGGCCGGCCAACCTCGAGGAATGGCACGACATCCTGCATCGGCTTCGAAACCCGGAGCACGAGGTGTCGATCGCCCTGGTCGGCAAATACGCCGAGCACCGCGACGCCTACAAGAGCATCTACGAGGCTCTCGACCACGGCGGCATCGCCCGGCGGACGCAGGTGCGGGTGCAGCCGATCAAGAGCGAAGACATCGAGCGCGAGGGGGCCGAGCGGCTCCTTGCCGGGTTTGACGGCCTGATCGTGCCGGGCGGATTCGGTGAACGGGGCGTCGAGGGCAAGGTGGAGGCCATTCGGTTTGCCCGCGAACGCAAGCTGCCGTTTCTCGGCATCTGCCTCGGCATGCAGTGTGCGGTGATCGACGTGGCCCGCCACTGCGCCGGTCTCGAAGGGGCCCACTCCACGGAGTTTGCTCGCAACACGCCCCATCCGGTGATCTGCCTGATGGACGAGCAATACACGGTCGTGGAAAAGGGGGGCACGATGCGGCTTGGCGCCAGGCCGGCCGTGCTCGCCGAGGGATCCCGGTCGGCGGCGGCCTACGGCACCACGGAGATTTCCGAACGGCATCGGCACCGCTATGAGTTCAACGGCAAGTATCGCGAGCAGCTGGAGCAGGCCGGACTGGTGATCGCCGGCACGAGCCCCGATGGGTCGCTCGTGGAAATCGTTGAGATGGCGGATCACCCGTGGTTCGTGGCCGTGCAGTTCCACCCCGAGTTCAAGAGCAAGCCCACGGCGGCTCATCCGCTTTTTGCCGGCCTCGTGGCCGCGGCGGTGGAGCGTCATGCGGGCAGCGCGTGGGTGGCGGAAGTCTGACCTCACGACAAGGAGATGCGATGGGCGACGAGCAGCAGATGACCGCCGAGGATGGCGGGCCGGCCGCGGGAAAGATGCCGCCGGCGACGTTTGAGTTTCTGGTGCACACGCTCTTCACGCAGGCACTGATGGCGTTTGGCCGGATTCCCAACCCGATCACCAACAAGGCGATCAAGAACGTGGCGACGGCCCGGCATTTCATCGACACGCTTTCGATGCTGGCCGACAAGACGAGGGGCAACCTGTCGAGTGACGAGCAGCGGCTGCTCGACGAGGTGCAGCACCAGCTCCGCACGCTCTACCTGGAGGAGCAAAAGTGACGCGATTGTTCCTGCTCGTGCTCGTGGCTTCGGTGGCCCAGGCGGACGTCACGGTGGAGCGGCACGACGGTCACATCGACGTGGCGATCGACGGCAAGCCCTTCACGTCGTACATCTACGAGGGCTACCGGAAGCCGATCCTGTTTCCCGTGCTCGGCCCCGGCGGCATCGCGATGACGCGGTCGTGGCCCATGGTGGACGGCGTGACGGGCGAGCCCCACGACCATCCGCACCACGAATCGATCTGGTTTACCCACGGCATCGTCAACGGCGTCGACTTTTGGGCATCGCATCCGACGTCACCGAAGGCCGACCGGAAGGCCAACAACCGCATCCAGCACGCGGAGGTGGTCACGGCCGAGGGGGGACGCGAAGGCGTGATCGAAACCAGCAACCGCTGGCTCACGGCTGACGATGCGCACGTGTGCTCCGACACGCTGCGAGTGATGTTTGGCGGCGACGAGAAGACCCGCTGGATCGACTACTTCATCACCATTCACGCAGACCACGGCCCTGTGACCTTCGGCGACACCAAGGAAGGGGCCATGGGCCTGCGGGTGCCGGTGCAGCTGCAGATCAAGAACCTCGAAGGCTCGAAGGGGGCTGCTGGTCACTGCGTGAACTCGGAAGGCCTTCGCGACGCCGACGCCTGGGGCAAGCCCGCCCGTTGGGTGTCGTATTGGGGACCGATCAACGGCACCACCGTGGGCCTCGCGATGCTCGACCACCCGAGCAACCTCAGGCACCCAACCCACTGGCATGCCCGCGACTACGGCCTGCTCGCAGCCAATCCCTTCGGTCTTCACGACTTCACCGGCGCGAAGCAGGGCAGCGGCGACCACACGATTCCCGCAGGCGGGACGCTTCCCCTCCACTATCGGATGGTGTTTTTCGAGGGTGATGCCGAGGCCGCCGATGTGGAGTCGATCTGGCGGGGCTGGACCGCGGCCGACGCTGCCGGGAAGGCGGCTCGATGACTGCCCAGGTCCTCGACGGCAAGGGCCTCGCCGGCCGAATCGAGCATTCGCTGCGGGATGAGGTGGAGACGTTTGCCGGGATGTTTGGCCGGCGGCCGCGGCTGGTGGTCGTGCTCGTGGGCGACATGGCGGCGAGCGCCTCCTACGTGAAGAGCAAGGCGGCGGCGGCAACGCGGGTGGGCATCGACTCGGATGTGATAGCCGTGCCCGAGACGGCCACCACCGCCGAGCTCGTGGCGCTCGTGCAGGCCATCGCGGCCGATCAGCATGGCCCTGCCGACGGCATCCTCGTGCAACTGCCTTTGCCTCGGCACGTCGATGCGGTGGCCGTGCTCGACGCCGTGCCGCCCGATCGTGATGTCGACGGGTTTCATCCGGAAAATGCAGGCCTGCTCTCCCAGGGGCGTCCGCGGTTCATTCCGTGCACCGCCGCGGGCGTGCAGCGCATGCTCATCGACGCGGCGATCCCGACCGCCGGCAAGCATGTGGTGATCGTGGGGCGGAGCGACATCGTGGGCAAGCCGTTGGCCCTGCTCCTCGCGCAGCGGCCCCCGGCGGGCTGCCCGACGGACGGCGGCTGCGACGCCACGGTGACCATCTGCCACAGCCGCTCCGGCGACATCGGCCATTTCACGCGTCAGGCCGACATCGTGGTGGCGGCAGTCGGCCGGCCACGGCTCATCACGGCCGACATGGTGCGGCCCGGAGCCACCGTGATCGACGTGGGCATCAACCGCGTCGATGGCAAGCTGATCGGCGACGTCGATTACGGCCCCGTGGCCGAGAAGGCCGCATGGATTTCGCCCGTGCCCGGCGGCGTGGGGCCGATGACCGTGGCGATGTTGATTGCCAACACGCTCCTCGCCGCCGAGTTGCGGATGAAGCGATAGAACGTCGGCCGGGCCCAACGGTGTCGTGGGGTGGGACGTGGCGTGTCCCAGGCCTGACGGCCTTGGGCTTGGACGGGGACGGGGACGGGCTGCGTCCGTCCAAGCCCAACGGCGTGAGCCGTGGGACCGGTGCGGTGATCCCCGCGGTGCTCGTGGCGTGCCGGGGGCGGTCTACCGGTTGGTCATGTCGCACGACACGCCGCCGGCGGCGGGCACGTAGCAGGCGCGGGCGTAGTCCATCACCATGCGGTGGGCGCTGAAACGCCACGCCAGCGAACTGATGGAGTTCATCATCATCTTGATCCACGTGCGAGGCAGGCCGTCGGCGTCGCGGTCGTAGAACAGCGGCACCACTTCGTTTTCGAGCACCTTGAACAGCGCCTCGGCATCGCGGGCGTCGGTGATCTCGTCGTTGAAGTGGGTTTCGCCGCGGCCGATGGCGAAGCCATTGCGCCCGTCAAACGCCTCCGCCCACCAGCCGTCGAGAATCGAGCAGTTGAGGCCGCCGTTGAGCACCACCTTCTGGCCGCTCGTGCCCGAAGCCTCCAGCGGACGACGCGGGTTGTTGAGCCACACGTCCACGCCCTGGATGAGGTGACGGCACACGTTGATGTCGTAGTCTTCCACAAACACCACCCGGCCCGCAAAACGGGGGTCGTGCCGCAGATTGGAGATCTTGCGGATGAGCGCCTTGCCGGGCTCGTCGGCCGGATGCGACTTGCCCGCGAAGATGATCTGAATCGGACGGTCGGGATTCGAGATCAGCGTGTGGAGCCGTTCGAGATCCTGAAGCACCAGGTCGGCCCGCTTGTAGGTGGCAAATCTCCTGGCAAAGCCGATCGTGAGGACGTTGGGGTCGAGCACCGACTGCGCGAGATCGACGGCCTCGTCGCACTCGCCACGACGACGGCACTGCCGCGACAGACGGCGACGAACAAACTGCAGCAGCAGGTTCTTGAGCGCGTAGTGCGTTTCCCAAAGCTCGCCGGGGTCGCACTCGTGGATCTTCTGCCACACGTCGGGCTCGCCCATGCGGCGGAACCAGTTGTGGGGGAAGATGCGGTCGTAGAGCTGCAGCATCTGCCACGACAGCCAGCTCGGCACGTGCACGCCGTTGGTGATGTGGCCGATCGGGACCTCTTCCTCGATCCGCCAGGGCCAGAGGTTGGCCCACATCCTCCGGCTGACATGGCCATGGAGGGCGCTGACGGCATTCGCCCGGCGCGACATCTTCAGGCCGAGCACCGTCATGCAGAAGAGCTCGTCGTGGTTGTGCGGCTCCACGCGGCCGAGGCCCATCAGCTGCTCGTGGGAAATGCCGAGGCCGTCGCGCGTGGGGCCGAGATGCTCCTCCATGAGGCCCCCATCGAAGCGGTCGTGGCCGGCGGGCACGGGGGTGTGGGTGGTAAACACCGTCTGCCGCGCCACCCGTCGAACGGCCTCGTCAAACGGATAGCCGTCGCGTTCCATGCGACCCCGCACGGCCTCGAGGGTGGCGAAGCTCGAATGGCCCTCGTTGAGGTGATAGACGCCAGGCACGATGCCCATCGCCCGGATCGCCTTCACGCCGCCGACGCCGAGGATCAGCTCCTGGCGGATGCGGATGCGGTTGTCGCCGCCGTAGAGCCGACTGGTGAGGGCGCGGTCTTCGGGCGAGTTGCCATCGACGTCGGAGTCGAGCAGGTAGAGCGTCACGCGTCCCACCGCCATCTTCCACACCTTGGCGTGGATCGGGCCGCTTCGGGTGTCGACGTGCACCATCAAGGGGCTGCCATCGGCGGCGTGGGCCGGCTCGATCGGCAGGGCATCGACGCGGGTGACCAGATATTCCTCGTGCTGGTAGCCGTCGAGGTCGAGCTGCTGGCGGAAGTAGCCCTGGTTGTAGAAGAGCCCCACCGCGATCAGCGGCACACCCAGGCCGCTGGCGCTCTTGATGTGGTCGCCCGCCAGCACGCCGAGGCCGCCGGAGTAAATCGGCACGGATTCGTGGATGCCGAACTCCGCCGAGAAATAGACGACCGGCTTGGAACCGAGCACGCCGGCGTTGACGGTGCTCCAGGTGGATGCCTGCCCGAGATACTCCTTGAGGCGGCGGTGGGCCTGGTTGATGCGGCTGTAGAGGACGAGTTCGGCCGACCGGGCTTCGAGCCGTTCGGGTGTGAACTCCGCCAGCAGGGCGATCGGATTGTGGTCGAGCTGCCGCCACCGGATCGGGTCGAGGTCGCGGAAGAGGTTCGTCACCTCGGGCTGCCAGCTCCACCACAGGTTCCGGGCCAGCACCATGCACTTGTCGTAGAGGTTTTGCGGCGAGAGCTCGTCAAGCCGAAGCGGCGGGGGTGTCGCCGGGGAGTCGGCAGGGGACTGGGTGGACGAGGCGGCATGCTGGCTGGTGCCTTCAAGGTGGCTCATGGCAGTGAATCCGGAAGGAGGGAGGGAGAAGGGGTGGGACGCCGATCCAGAAGGTGAGGGGAGTATACCCGGCGCACGGCGCGCGTGCCGATCGGCTCGCCGTCGCCAGCGAGTGCCCGGCATCGGTCATACTGGAGTCATGCCGTGCCAGCCTCCGAGCATCGAATCGATCCACATGGCCTCGCTGGAGGCGGCGCTCGCTGCCGTGGCCGAGCGTACCGCCAGGGAGGGGCCTTGGCGGAGCGGCGCCTTCGCGGCGCTCGCCGACAGCGGCATGTTGGCGGCCTTCGTGGCCCCAGCCTGGGGCGGCACGGGGCTGGGCGAGCAGCCGATCACGTGGGCGCTCATGGCGATCGCCGAGCGATGCCTGACGACGGCCCTCGCCCTCACGCAGTGGGCGGCGGCCGTGCGGATCATCTCCGGCGGCGATGATGGCGTGCGAGCCGCCATGCTCCCCGCACTCGCCCGCGGTGAGACGCCCACGACCGTCGGCATCTCTCACCTCACGACGAGCCGCCGCCACGTGGGTCGGCCCGTGCTCGCGGCCACACGCACCGACGCAGGCTGGCGACTCGACGGGCTCTGCCCATGGGTGACGGGTGCGGATGCGTCGGCCACGATCGTGACCGGCGGCATCACCGACGATGGAAGCCAGCGGTTCTTCGTGGTGGCCACCGGGGCCGAAGGCCTCACGATCGATCCGCCGATGACCATGCTGGCGCTGACCGGGAGCCGAACGTCCGTCGTGCGGTTTGAGGGTGTTCAGCCGACGCACGTGATGCTTCCGCCGGCCGGGGGCGCTCGCACGGGAGGGCTCGCCACCACGGCCTTGGCGATCGGCGCGGCCCGGGCCAGCGCCGCCGTGATCGCCTGGGAGGCGATGGCCCGACCAACGCTCGAGACGGTGGCCGACGACCTCATGGGGGAGATCGATGCCCTTGCCGCGCGGCTCATGGGAGCGGCCCGCGACGGCATCGATCCCGCCGATCGCGACCGACTCCGGGCCGATGCCAACGGGCTCGTCGTGCGTGTCGCGCAGGCGGCCCTGACCGCCACGAAAGGCGCCGGCTTCGTGGCGGGCCATCCCGTGGAGCGGCTCGTGCGGGAGGCGATGTTTTTTCTCGTCTGGAGCTGCCCTCAGGCGGTGGCCGACGCCTTCCTCTGCGACCTCACGGCCCAACGCCCACCGTCGGGCGCGTAGCGGCGCGTGGGGCGGGGCGTTCGTCGGGTGGTGCGACTCGCCGCGAGGCGACAAAAACTGGCCTTGCGTCGTGCGGGCCGTGCGGACGATCCTCCGTGGTCACCCGGCCAAGGACTCGGCCATGAACGCACCCAGTTCGATCGTTTTCGTCAAGCTTTCGGCCATCGGCGATGTGCTGCATGGAGTGCCCGCGGCCGTCGCCGCCCGCCGGGCCTTTCCCGACGCCCGCATCGGATGGGTCGTGGAGGGACGGTCGGCCGACGTGCTCGCCGGACACCCGGCCGTCGACCACCTCTTTCGACTGCCGCGAGGCTGGCTGAAGTCGCCATCCCAGGTGCGATCGCTCCGTCGCCAGCTGCGCGGCTTTGGTGCCAGCGTCGCCATCGACATGCAGGGCCTCCTCAAGAGCGGCGTTGCCACGTGGCTGTCGGGTGCGCCGGTGCGCATCGGCCACGCCAAGCCGGCTTCCCGCGAAGGGGCATGGCTGGCCTACACCCATCCCGTGGCGGCCACGATGCCGCACGTCGTGGAACGCAACTGCGACCTGCTCACGCCGCTCGGTGTGGTGGCGACGATGCCCGAGTTCGACATGCCGCAGTGGCCCGTGAGCCGTTTGCGGATGCGGCAGTGGCTCCAGTCCCAGCGGCTCAGCGGTGCTCCCGCCATCATCAATCCGGGCGCCGGCTGGCGGTCGAAGCAGTGGCCGGCCGATCGGTTCGCGGCCGTGGCCCGCGGGCTCGCCCGCCGCGACGGCGTGTCATCGGTGGTGGTGTGGGGTGGCGAAGCCGAGAAGGCCGTCGCGCAGCAGATCGTCGCCGAGGCGCCGGGGGCTGCCATCCTCGCTCCGCAGACGACGCTTCAGGATCTCGGCGAACTCGCCCGCCTCGCGCGGGTGTTTCTCTCGGGCGACACCGGCCCGCTGCATCTTGCCGCGGCCGTGGGCACGCCCTGTGTGGGCCTCTTCGGGCCCGTGCCCGGTTCTCGCAACGGCCCCTATGGCCGCCAGCATGTCTGCGTGGAGCCGTCGGCGGCGTTGCGGCCCGCGTGGGACGATCGCAAGACCGACATGCTCTCGATGCTCGGCATCGAGGTGGATGCAGTGCTTGCCGGCACGCTCACGCTGCTGGCCCGCTCGCAGGCCGCCTGACGCTATACTCCGGCGGTTTTCGTTGGAGCCGCCGTCACCATGCCCCGTCCGCGCCGAAATCCGTTCTATCCGGTGCTGGGCATCGTGGGATTCATCTTCACGATCACGGCCACGAGCTACTGCCTTTCCGTTCTTCGCGGCATCCGCCCCGAGACCGCCACGGAAAGCCAGCCGCATGCCCTCCAGACGCTGATGGATCGCCACGGCACGGCCATTCTCGTCGGCGAACTGGTGGTGCTCGCGGTGGCGACGGTGGGCGCCGTCGGCCTCGACCACATCGAAGGCGAGCGAATTCGGGCGGCCCGCACGGCCGAGCGTGAGGCCGCTTCACGCAACGCCGACGCCAGGGCGGATGTGTCGTGACCGCCTCGGCCGCCACGAGGATTGCGACGCTCCGCGAGGAGATCCGGCGCCACGACCGGAAGTATTACGTCGAGGCGGCGCCCGAGATCAGCGACCTCGCCTACGACCGGCTCGTGGACGAACTTCGCGACCTCGAGGCCAGGCACCCCGACCTCGTCACGGCCGATAGTCCGACCCAGCGGGTGGGCGACGAGCCGGTGTCGGATCTGCACTCGGTGCGGCACCGCGTGCCAATGATGTCGATCGACAACACCTACAGCACCGCCGATCTCTCGGCCTGGGGAAAGCGGGTGGAGAAACTGCTCGCCGAAGCCGGCGAGTCAGGGCCGATCGAATGGGTGCTCGAGCTGAAGATCGACGGCGTGGCCATGTCGCTCACCTACGAGGGAGGCCGCCTCGCGATCGGGGCGACACGAGGCAACGGCGTCACCGGCGACGACGTCACGCACAACGTTCGAACGATCCACGGCGTGCCGCTTGTGCTCGACCTCGCCGCCCCGCCGGCATCGATCGAGGTGCGCGGCGAGGTCTACATGACCAACTCCGATCTCGTGGCGCTCAACGAGGCGCAGGCCCGCGAGGGGCTGCCCCCGTTTGCCAACACGCGGAACGTCGCGGCCGGCAGCATCCGGCTGCTCGATCCGAGGGAATGCGCCCGACGACCGCTGCGGTTTCTCTGCCACGGCGTGGGCGATTCAACGGGGCTCGGCGCCGCGTCGCAGACCGACCTTCTCGCATGGTCGGTGCAGGCGGGGCTCCCGGTGGCGCCCGGCACGCAGGTGTTTGCGTCGCTGGAGGCCCTCATCGAACGCGGCACGGAACTCATCGAAGAACTCCACACGCTCGATTTCGAGGTGGACGGATTCGTGGTGAAGGTCAACCGGTTTGACCAGCAGCGGCTGCTGGGCGCGACCGCCAAGAGCCCTCGCTGGGCGATCGCCTGGAAGTTCGAAAAGTTCGAAGCCACAACGAGGCTCGCGGGCATCCGCGTGCAGGTGGGGCGTGGCGGCACCGTGACGCCGGTCGCCGATCTCGAGCCGGTGGAACTGGCGGGAACGGTCGTGCGACGGGCGAGCCTCCACAACGCCGACGAGATCGTGCGCAAGGACATTCGCATCGGCGACGTGCTGGTGGTCGAGAAGGCCGGCAAGGTGATTCCCCACGTCGTGCGGGTGGAGAAGCATCTCCGCGAGGGGCATCTGACGGCGTGGCACTTTCCGACGGCGTGCCCCGAATGCGGCACGACGCTCGTCAAGGACGACGAGGGCGTCTACATCCGCTGCCCCAACGTCGACTGCCCGGCACGGTCTCGCGAGCGGCTGCGGTTTTTTGCCTCGCGTGGGGCGATGGACATCGAGGGACTCGGCGACAAGCTCGTGGAGCAGCTCGTCGAGACCGGTCTCGTGAAGGACTACGCCGACCTCTATGCCCTCACGCCCGGCCAGCTCGAGCCGCTCGAACGCATGGGGAAGAAGTCGGCGGCGGCGCTCGTGGAGCAGATCGCCGCGAGCCGGTCGCGCGGGCTGGTTCGTGTGCTCAACGCGCTCGGCATCCGTCATGTGGGACCGCGGGTGGCGACGCTGCTCACCGAGCGATTTCCGACGATCGACGGGCTGCAGGCGGCGGCCGTCGACGACCTTGCCAACGTGCCGGAGATCGGTCCGACCATCGCGGCCAGCGTGCATGAGTGGCTCGCGAGCGAGTATGGACGGCGGACGATCGCGGGCCTGCGGGCCGCCGGCCTGAGACTCGACGTGCCCGAAACGGAGCGGGTGTCGGGCGGACCACTGACCGGCAAGACGCTCGTGGTGACCGGCACGCTCGCGGGGTTCACGCGTCAGGAGGCCGAGGCGGCGATTCGGCAGGCGGGTGGCCGCGCCTCGTCGAGCGTATCGAAGAAGACCGACTACCTCGTGGCGGGCGATGAGGCGGGCAGCAAACTCGCCACGGCGCAGAAACTCGGCGTGACGGTTCTCGACGAGGCCGCGTTCAGGAAGCTTCTCACCGACGGCTGATGTCGTCCATGGCACACGGCACGGCGAAGATCGCCATGGCCGCGCCCCACAGTGGTTCGCCCGCGAGCATGCCGACGAGCGGCCAGGCGACCAGGGCGACCCATGCCACCGCTTGTCGCGTGGGCTCGAACCAGAGGCTGACGGCGAAGGCGATCTCAAACGCAACGATGGCATGCGTGACGAGGTTCAGAAGGTATTCCGATGTGAGATACCAGGCACGCAGGTCGATCGCGCCGGCCCGAGAGGCCAGCCACCACGCCGCGGTGCCGTCCCACCACACGTCGCCCCGCACCTGGGCCAGCAGGGCCGCCAGCGTGATCACCGACGCATGCACGAGGAGGAGGCCCCACGACACGCGAGCCCACGACGAGCGGTCGACGAGCCGACGGCCAGCCCGGTCGGCGAGCCAGGCGTCCACAGACCACGCGTTGCCGCACGGCCCCACGGCAAGGCACCAGAGCAGCACCGAGAGACAGTCGTCCGCCGGCCCGACGAGCATCGGTCCACGGTGCAGCAGTGACGCCCAGAGCACCGCCGCCACCACCGAGGCCAGCCGCGACCCCAGTCCGATCGTCACCGCCACGAGCGCCGCCACCGTGCCGCCGAACATCGCCTGCACCTGGCCTGGAGTGACGGCCGCATCGTAGAGCGACATGCCCCATCGTGGACGCCAGGATTTGGCCACGTCGACCGGCACCCAGCCGTCGGGTCCAAACCACTCCAACAGATCGGACGCGTAGCTCCAGGCAAGCAGGAGGCCGAGCAGCCCGGTGAGGATGCGGGCCACGGCGAGCGGCTGCACCGGTGCCGGCGTGAACCAGAACGTGAGCCATGTGTCGCCGACCGACGGCGTGACGGCGCGGGGAACGGAGGCGTCGGTCATGGGGTCGCCTCCGGCGACGAGCGTGGCGGGGCGGCGGGCCGCAGGCGGGGTGCCAGCTCGCTCGGAGGTTCCTTTCGGATCAGTTGCACGTCCCCTTCAACGCGGCGAATGCGTGCCGTGGAGGCTTCCTGGCGCGTTGCGTCGAGCGTGGAGGCGTTTCGCTCCGGAGGTTGCAGGCGGTCGACCGTGATCTCGACATCGCCGACCTGCAAGAGGCGAAATCCTCCACGGGCCGCGCCGGCTGCCACCACGCTGCCGTCCTCGTCGAAGTTGCCCGATGCGATCGTTCGAGCAAGCCTTCGCCACCGGGCGGCGCGTTCGCCGCGCCGATCGCCGGGCCGCTCGACCGCGGCGGAAGCGTCGTCGTGGGCGGCGATCGTGAGGTCGTGATCGGCGTCTTCGAGACCGCCGTAGGTGAGCCGGTAGTCGTAGCCGAGATCGAGCCAGGCCGGCACGAGCACCGGCGAAAACACCCGCGACTTGATCGTGCCGAGCAGCGGCGACGACCCACCGAGTGAGTTGGTGGCCACGGCGAGCACGAGTCCGATGAGATAGGCGGCCAGCGCGATCGTCACCGCGGCACAGACCGCCTCGGATGGACGGTCTGCCCGAGGGGCGTCGTCGGAGCGTGGTTCTGCGGGTGTCACGCCGCCGAGTGTGATCCGGCCGCGGAGCCGACGCCAGAGCGTCTCGCCGGGATTTCCAGGGCCGCGGAGGCTGCGTGCGTTGACATGCCCCCCGGCACCCGATACGGTTGTTTGCGAGGCTTCCGCCTCGGCACGCAGGCTCCCGTCGATCAACCCGCCTGGGCCCCACCGGCCCTCCGGCACGACCACCACGGGGGATTAGCTCAATTGGGAGAGCGTCTGGCTGGCAGCCAGAAGGTCAGGGGTTCGAATCCCCTATCCTCCACTCCGATCGAATCAATGTCTGCGGCCGAGGCGACCCGGGACGAGCTGGCTTGGCTCGAAGGCATTTTCATCCCCCAGGCCTCGTTGGCGATCCCCGTTGGTGACGCCGGATTCGTGTCGGGCGTCACGGTCACGGAGCAGTTCCGCACGTTTCGCGGCAAGCTCTTTCTTCCCGAGGACCACGGTCGGCGGCTTGCCGGCTCGCTCGCACTCGTGGGCATCGACTCCCCCTGGTGTGTCGAGGAACTCCTTGCGGCCGCCGCGGAGGTGGCCGCCCACAATCACCGCCTCGCCACCCACGGCCAGGACCCCGCCACCACCGACCTCGGGCTCGTGATCTTCGCCACACCCGGCGATCTTGCCGCCCAGCACGGCGGGCAGGCGGGTAGCCCCCGGGTGGCGATCCATACGTTTCCGCTCGCGTATTCGATGTGGGCGGCAGCCTACGACACGGGGGTTGCCCTGCGGACGGTGGCCGTGACGCAGGTGCCCGAAACCTGCTGGTCGCTCGACGCCAAGGTGCGGAGCCGCCTGCACTACCATCTCGCCGACCGTGCCGCCCACGCTCGTGAGCCTGGGGCCCGCGCCGTGCTGCGGCACGCCGATGGACGGATCAGCGAAACGTCGACGGCGAATGTCGCGATCGTGCGCGGCGACACGATCCTCACACCGCCGCGAGGCGACGCCCTCGGAGGTGTGAGCCTCGCGCATACCAAGCAGCTCGCGACCGAGCTCGGCTATGCGTGGCACGAACAGTCGCTGACGGCCGCGGAGTGTGCCGACGCCGACGAGATCCTGCTGACAAGCACGCCCAGCTGCATCCTGCCCGCCACGCGATTCGACGGCGCTCCGGTGGGGTCGGGGATGCCGGGGGGCGTGTATCGGTCCATTCTCGATGCCTGGAGCCGTGAGGTCGGGCTCGACATCGCGGCCCAGGCCCGAGGCGGCGTCGTTGTTCCTCCGTCACCCTGAGGAGGTGTCGTGATGTCTCGTTCCTCTCGCCTGCTCGTCGTGCTCGTGGCCGCGGCCATCGCGGTGCCGCTCGTGCCCTGGCTCATCTGGGGAGCGCGGCTCGATCATGCCGTGGCCGACTGGCTTGATCCGCCGCCGCCGCCAACGCTGCTGGCGGCCATGGAAGTTGGGGTGCTTGCGGCCGACATCCTCTTGCCGGTGCCGTCGAGCCTCGTGGTCACGCTCGGGGGCGCCACGCTCGGTGTGGTGGCGGGCACGGCCTGTGCCTGGATCGGCATGACGATCGGTTCGCTCGCCGGCTGGCTGCTGGGCCGAGTCGCCGGCGCCCGACGCGTGGCCGACCTCGATGCCGACGACCGCGAGGCGATCGCGCGCCGGGAACGCCGATTCGGTCCGCTGGTGATCGTGCTGACGCGTCCGCTCCCGATCCTGGCGGAGGCTGCCGCGCTGATGGCGGGGGCCGCCGGCATGCCCTGGAAAACATTCCTGATCGCGGCGGCGTCGGGCAACCTTGCCATCGCGTTTGCCTGGAGCCTGGCCGGGGCGCTGGGCCGCGACGCCGATTCGCTCCAGTGGGTGTCGATCGCATCGCTGGCCGTGCCAGCCGGGTTGGCGTGGGGCTTCAGCAGGCGTCGGTTGCCGCGGTCGCCCGCACCCGTATGATCGCCCGAGCAGACTGCTCCTCTCTCCGCACGTGGCCATCATGAACACCCCCCCCACAACGCCGCCGACTCCCCGCCGTGGTGTGATCCGTCGGCTCTATGACTGGGTGCTCTCCTGGGCCGACTCGCCCCACGGCACCAGTGCCCTGGCGGCCATCTCGTTTGCAGAGAGTTCGTTCTTCCCGATCCCGCCCGATGTGCTTCAAATCGCCCTGTCGGTGGCCAAGCCCTCGCGGAGTTATTTCTATGCGGCCGTCTCGGCGGCGGCGAGCGTCGCCGGCGGCGTGCTCGGATGGGCGATCGGCTCGGGACTCTGGCATGTGATCGGCGACGCGTTCTTTACCTACGTCCCGGGCTTCAGCCGCGAGAAGTTCGAATACGTCGAGCATCTCTACCAGGCCAACGCCTTCATGGCCATCTTCACGGCCGCCTTCACACCGATTCCCTACAAGGTGTTCACGATCGCGGCCGGTGTGTTTGAGGTGTCGCTCCCGACGCTCGTCGCCGCCTCGGCGCTTGGGCGCACCGCGAGGTTCTTCATCGTGGCATCGATCACCTATTTCTTCGGCGATGCGGCGAAGAAGTTTCTTGATCGCTGGCTGGAGCCGGCAACGATCGTGATGGGCGCGGCTGTCGTGGCGGGCTTCCTGGCCATCAAATGGCTGATGCCCTCCGCGAGTCATTGAACACGCGGCGACGTGCCGCACGCTTCGGGATTGCCCGCACGCTGACTGTCGCGCCATCGCCGCCGTCCCGGCGTCGGCTCCGGCTTTCGGCTCCGCGATTGATACGCCGATGTCCGGGGCACGCTTCGGGGTTGCCCACACCCCGACGCCGGACGCTCGCTGCGGGCATCCTGCCCTCCA
>JAFMIU010000114.1 GCA_017853835.1 Pirellulales bacterium
CGCCGCGCGTTTCACCGCGCCGGTCCCACGGCTCACGCCGTTGGGCTTCCACGGGGCAGCAAAAGCGCCTCGCCGTTTGACGAGCGAGGGGTTGCCCATACCCCGGGAGACGGCGTCAGTGGCGAGCGGAGCCAGGATGGCGGAGCGAAGCCAATGCCGAGCGAGCCAAAGGGCAGGATGCCCGACGCGAGCGTCCGGCGACGGGGTGTGGGCAACCCCGAAGCGTTGCCTCACAGCGCCCCCAAGCCGGAGCCGACGCCAGGACGGCGGCGACGGCGCGAACGTCAGCGTGTGGGCAACCCCGAAGCGCGCCACCACTCAAGCGCCCACAAGCGCCCCCAAGCCGGAGACGACGCCGGGACGGCGGCAGACGCCTACACTGATGCGCTCGATCCCCAGGCAGCAGGACAGCCTTTGGCATGGCCACCTCGACCGGCCGGACACAACGCTCCCAGCGACTCCGCAACGCTGGCGGCCTGCACGACACGTTTCGCCGTTGGTTCGCCGGCAAGGGCTGGACGCCGTTTCCTTTTCAGGAAGAGGTGTGGCGGGCCGTCGCGGCGGGCACGAGCGGTGTGCTCCATGCGCCGACAGGCACCGGGAAGACGCTGGCGGCGTGGCTCGGCGCGGTGGCTCGAGTGGCTGCGATCGACGACGCGGCGGAAAAACCCGCGACGGGCCTTCGCGTGCTGTGGGTAACACCCCTGAGGGCCCTCGCGGCCGACACCGTGCGGGCGCTCGAAGAGCCGCTAGCGAAGCCGTCGCCGGTGATCCATGAATGGCGGGTTGGTGTGCGCACGGGGGATTCGTCGGCCGCCGATCGACGTCGGCTTCGATCCAACTGGCCGCAGGCGCTCGTCACCACGCCCGAGTCGCTCTCCATTCTGCTCTCGCTCGACGATGCGCATGAGATCTTCGGATCGCTGGAAACCGTGATCGTTGACGAATGGCACGAGCTCCTCTCGACCAAGCGGGGCGTGCAGACGGAACTGGCTCTCGAGCGACTGCGGTCAATCCGCCCCGATCTGGTCGCCTGGGGCCTGTCGGCCACGCTCGCCAACCTCGACGACGCGGTCGCTGCGATCGTCGGCCCGTCGCGGGCCGGGGCCGCGCAGCTCGTGTCGGCGGCGATTCCGCGGCAGCTCGAGATCACGACGCTGATTCCCGAACCGATGGAGCGGTTTCCATGGGCTGGCCACATGGGCATCCGGCTCCTGCCACAGGTGGTCGACGCGATCGACAAGGCTTCGACCACGCTGGTGTTCACCAACACCCGCTCGCAGGCGGAACGATGGTTCGAGGCGATCACCGCGGCGCGACCCGACTGGAACAAGGCGATGGCGCTCCACCACGGGTCGATCGATCGCGACCTTCGCACCATGGCTGAGGCGGGGCTCCGTCGCGGCACGATGAAGTGTGTCGTGGCGACGTCGAGCCTCGATCTTGGGGTCGATTTCGGTCCGGTGGAGCAGGTGCTCCAGGTGGGCAGCCCCAAGGGGATCGCCCGGCTGCTTCAGCGGGCCGGACGCAGCGGCCATGCGCCGGGCGCCACGGGACGGCTCGTCTGCGTGCCGACCCACGCCCTCGAACTGATCGAGTGCGCCGCGGCCCGAGGTGCCGTGGAGGCTGGCGTGGTGGAGGCGCGACGGCCGCTCACGGGATCACTCGACTGCCTCGCGCAGCATCTCGTCACGGTCGCCTGCAGCGGCGGCTTCCGAGAGGATGAACTCCGTGCCGAGGTGCGCCGAACCCATGCCTTCGCGGACCTCGACGACGCCTCGTGGCAATGGGCGATCGACTTCGCCGCCCGTGGTGGCCCTGCGTTGGCCGCCTATCCCGATTACGCGCGGATCGTGGAACGGTTTGGCCGCTGGTATGTCGCCAGCAAGGCGATGGCCCGCCGTCATCGCATGAGCATCGGCACGATCGCGGGCGATGCGACGGTGGAGGTGAAGTGGCTCCGTGGTGGTCGGCTCGGCACCGTCGAGGAGTCGTTCGTGTCGCGACTCGACGTGGGCGACCGCTTTCTCTTCGCCGGAAGGCCGCTCGTGCTCGCGAGGTTCGACGGGCTCACGGCATGGGTGCGCCGCAGCCGACGTTCGGCCACGATCCAGGTTCCCAGGTGGAACGGCGGGAAGATGCCCCTCTCCACCCTCCTCTCCTCCGCAGTGCTCGACCTCGTGGGCACCGCGCCGCGGACCATCACGACTCGATCGGTGGCCCGTGAAGTGGAGGCGGTGCGACCACTCTTGGAGATCCAATCCCGGTGGAGCCGCCTGCCCGATCGCGACACGCTCCTCATCGAAGTGTGGCACGGGCGAGACGGCAGCCACGCCTTCGTGTTTCCGTTCGCCGGCCGGCTCGTTCACGACGGCCTCTCGGCCCTGGTCGCCTGGCGAATCGCCCGCCACAAGCCCAGCACGCTGACGCTCGGCTGCAACGACTGGGGCTTCGAACTCGCCGGTCCTGAGTCGGCGATCGACGATGCCAGCGTGTGGCGGAGGCTTTTGTCCCCAGCCCATCTGCTCGAGGATCTGCTCGAGTGCCTCAACACGACCGAGATGGCCCGCCGACACTTCCGTGAAATCGCTCGCGTGGCCGGCCTCATCTCGGGCGGGCGACGGAGCGACCGTCAGACGCAGGCCTCCGCCGGTCTGATCTTCGACGTGCTCGCGGAATACGACCGCGGCAACATGCTGCTTGCGCAGGCCCGACGGGAGGTGCTCGAGCGGCAGTTCGAGTTTCGCCGACTCGCCGAAACGCTCGATGCCGTGGCCGGCAAGGAGATCCGTCTCGTGAAGACCGCGCGGATTTCACCGCTGGCGTTCCCGCTCTGGGCCGAGTTCGTGCAGTCGCGACTCTCGACGAAGGACTGGCTCACGCGGATTGCCGACATGGCCCGCGAACTCGAGGCCGAAGCGACGGCTCACGCCGAGGCCTTCACGGCGTGACCGCCGGCCACCCACCGTGCGCCCGATTCGTCCCACCGTGCGCCCGATTCGTCCCACCGTGCGCCCGATTCGTCACTTTCGATCACCAGGCCATTGCTCGATCGAAACTGTTTTGAGAAAAGGCGAGAAATCGGTTTCACCCCCACGATGACCGGGGCGATGAGATCTGAATTCTTCCGGCCGTCATCCATCGCAAGCTCATGATCACCACGCATCTCTTCGGTCGCGCAGTCGCCGCCCTTTCCGCCTTCTGTGTCATGGCATCACTTGCCCATGCCGTCCCGATCACACTGATCGCTGATGAAGTCACGACGCAGGCCACGGTCATCACCCACACCAACAACAAGGGCTACAACGTCGTCTTCTGGAACTTCGTGCTCCCCGCCACATTCACCGGTTCCGGCACGGCCAACACCGTCACGGAGATGACGTTTCGGCTCTATCAAAACACGCCCCAGAGCGGCTCCGGCGTCGTGCCCGAAAACATCGCGATCTACAGCGGCTTTTTCGTGCCTGGAAAATACAGCACAACACAGGGCAACAATCTCTTCAAGCCGATCGGCAACTCCTATGCGACACCGGTCAGCTCCGGCACGACTCCTCCAACCGGCACCGACACGGTTCAAATCGCCGACACCATCAACCAACTCAATATGGGCACGCTCACCCCCGGCGTGAACCAGCCCTATGGCTCGCACGACTTTACGATCCCCACCACGCAAAACCCGTTCAATGGCACCACCGGCAACGCCAACGGCGAATACAGCCTCGTGATCTGGACGGAGTCGACGCAGAACTATCAGTGGAAGGGCGGCAACCAATTGCAGGTGTCCATCCCGGGCGTGAGCGGAATCCTGTCGTCGTCGACCCCGGGTTACCTTAACGGCTCCGGTGGCGGTGCTGGGATCACGACCAATCCCGGATCGCTCACCCCGGTGCCGGTCCCCGAGCCTGCCGGCTTGACCATGGTCGCGGCAGGTTGTGCCATCGCCGCCGCCTTTCGCTGCCGTCGAAGCCCGAGGTCATAAGGGGGCGGAAGTCGGTCAGGCCACCCCAAGCCCGTCCCCAGCGTTTCGTGGCGTTCGCCTCCCCTCGACGGAATGGTCCGTCCCGCGTCGCTGAGAGTCCTTCATTCAGAAGGCCCCAATCGCGTCAACGGATCCGTGAAGCTAAGGTAGGGACTTCCCCGGAGACGTGCCGTGCTCATCGACGTTGCCCCATCCCTACCCCTCACCGCGACGTCAGCCGACATCGTGCTTCTCCCCGGACGGGCCGCGTTTCTTCCGGGCTGCGCGACGCTCCTCGTGGCCGATGTCCATCTCGGCAAGGCCGCCACGTTTCGGCAGGCGGGGATTCCCGTGCCGGAGGGAACGTCGCTGACCGACCTTGCCCGACTGGAGTGGCTCGTGTTCGGCACGCAGGCCAAACGCCTGCTCATCCTCGGCGACCTCTTTCACGCCAAAAGCGGATGCACCGAACGGGTGTTCGACGAGTTCACCGAAACACGAGCACGCTTTCCCGCCACGGAGGTGATCCTCATCCCCGGCAACCACGATCGCTCGATCGGAAAGCTCCCGCCGTCGCTTGGCATCGACTCCTGCCTGCGGACGCACGACGAGCCCCCCTTTCACTTCGTGCATGAACCCGAAACGCCTCTGCCCGAGCCAGACCGCACCTGCTTCACGATCTCCGGACACCTTCACCCCACGATCTCGCTGGCTTCGCCCGGTGGCGATCGGATCACCGAGCGATGCTTCGTGGCCGGAGACGACACGCTCGTGCTGCCCGCGTTTGGCTCGTTTACTGGCGGGCATCGCGTGGAGAACACCGACGGGCTGCGGGTGTGGATGGCCCGCGACGACGGGGTGGTGGAAGTGACACGCCTCGCCGAACTCACCACCAAAAGGCGTTAGCGGCCGGGATCAGCCGAGGTCGCGAAACGCGACGAAGAGGCGATCGAGCACGTCACGAGCCGTCATCGACACGACGCCGAGGTCGGCTGCCGCGGCATCACCTGCTCGACCGTGCACCCAGGCGGCCAGCCGCGCGGCATCGAACGGCGGCATCCCCTGAGCCATGAGGGCCACCGCGACTCCCGTGAGCACGTCACCAGTGCCTGCCGTCGCCATGCCGGGATTCCCGGTGGGGTTCCGGGCCTCGCCATGGCCGTCGGTGATGAGCGTGCCCTCGCCCTTCAGCAGCACCACCGCGCCGATGTCCGCCGCCATTGCCCGCGCGGCAGCTTCGAGCATCGGACGGTCGTTGGCCTCGCGGCCGGTGGGATCCTTTCCCATGAGCCGCAGCATCTCGCCGGCGTGGGGCGTGAGCAGCCGCGGTCCAGCGTGTCTTCGGAGGTCATCGCCACCGGCGATCGCCCAGAGGGCATCGGCGTCGAACACCATTGGAATGGCGGCGTCGTGCCACAGCGACACCACGAGGCGGCGGACCGCCTCCGTTCGCCCGATGCCGGGGCCGACGGCACCCGACGTCGCCCGCTCGAGGTGTTCCACGACCAGGGGGGCCGCGGCGGACGAAAAACCAGTTCCGTCATCCGCCAACCCGAGGGTCATCACGCACGGGTCGAATCCCGCGGCAATCGGGGCCACGGCCGCCGGCACGAGGAGTTCGACAAGCCCGGCGCCACTCCGCAGAGCCGCCATGGCCGAAAGCGCGGCCGCCCCGGCCATGCCACACGACCCCCCGACCACCACCACGCGGCCATGATCCCGCTTGCTGGCATCGGGGCGTCGGGGCCGAAGACGGGGAAGATCGCGAGGAATCATGCTGGAGCGCGGATGCTGAAAGGAGCCTGTCACGCGGATTTCACCCTGAGTGTGCCGCAACCGGCGACCGTGCGATAGCGACAGGGTTTTCTCGGCCGGCCGACGCCGCCACTCGCAGCCGCCATCATTGCCTTGACGGCTTCGACGAAAAAGGGCTACCCTCGCCGCGAAATCCGACGGTTTTCGGGCCCCTCCAGGGCCTTGCCGACGGCCGACCACGCCCGCGCCCCGCGCGGCGGGCCCCACAGGAGGCTCACCCCATGTCCGCCACCCCGAATCCTGGCGACATCTTCGACGTCAAAAAGGTTCGTCGGCTCATCGAGCTGATGAAGGAGCACGACCTCAACGAACTCGACCTGCGACAGGCCGACAACCGCGTGCGCATCCGCCGTGGTGGAGAGGTCGTCGCCTATTCGGCGCCCGCTCCGGCTCCGGTCAGCGTGGCGGCACCGGCTGCGGCTGCCGGAGCTCCTGCGAAGGAGTCGGCCGCCGACGCCCGCATGCTGGTGATCAAGAGCCCGATGGTGGGCACGTTCTACAAGGCGTCGAGCCCCGACACCCCCGCCTTCGTGAAGGTGGGCGACCGCATCGGACCCGAAAAGACGGTGTGCATCGTCGAGGCGATGAAGGTGTTCAACGAAATTCCTTCTGGCGTGTCCGGCCAGGTGGTGGCCATTCTCGTTGAGAATGGAGCCCCGGTGGAGTTTGGCCAGCCGCTGATCAAGGTCGATCCCGACGCCTGATCCGGTCAGTTCCCCGGATCGAATGCCGCACGAGCCGGCGCAGGAGATGCCATGTTCAAGAGGATTCTGATCGCCAACCGGGGCGAGATTGCGCTCCGCGTGATTCGCGCCTGTCGCGAACTGGGTGTGGAAACGGTCGCCATCTTCAGCGAGGCCGACCGCGACGCGCCTTATCTCGCGCTCGCCGACGAGGCGATCTGCGTGGGAACGGCCAAGGCCGCCGACAGCTACCTCCGGATCGACCGGGTGATCAGCGCCGCCGAAATCGGCAACGTGCAGGCGATCCATCCGGGCTACGGATTCCTCTCGGAAAACTCCCACTTCGCCGAAGTGTGTCGCTCCTGCGACATCGGCTTCATCGGCCCCACGCCAGAAGCCATGGAACGGGTGGGCGACAAGAACTCCGCCCGGGCGCTTGCCCGCGAGGCGGGCGTCCCGACGGTGCCCGGCAGTGAAGGCCTGCTCGCCAATGAGCAGGAGGCGGTTCGGGTTGCCAGAGAGATCGGCTTTCCCGTGCTCCTGAAGGCCACGGCCGGTGGTGGCGGCAAGGGCATGCGGGTGGCGGCCAACGACCTGGCGCTCGCCAGCGCCTTCCAGCAGGCCTCGGCCGAGGCGCAGGCGGCGTTTGGCAATGCGGGCATCTACATCGAGAAATACATCGAGCGTCCGCGGCACGTCGAGATTCAGATCCTCGGCGACCAGCACGGCAACGTATTTCATCTCTGGGAGCGCGACTGCTCCACGCAGCGACGCCACCAGAAACTGATCGAAGAAAGCCCCTCGCCCCGGCTCCCCCAGGCGACGAGGCAGCGGATGGCGGAGGCGGCCGTGCGACTGGCAAAGACCGCCGGCTACTACTCCGCGGGCACCGTCGAGTTCATCGTTGACCAGGACGACAACTTCTACTTCATCGAAGTCAACGCCCGCATCCAGGTGGAACACCCGGTGAGCGAGATGGTCACCGGCATCGACCTGCTCAAGGCCCAGATCCGGGTTGCGGCCGGCGAACGGCTCGACCTCAAACAGTCCGACATCGTGCCCCGCGGCCATGCCATCGAGTGCCGCATCAACGCCGAAGATCCCGCGGCCAACTTCCGTCCGTGTCCGGGTCGCATCGAGCGCATCACCGCGCCGGGCGGGTTTGGCGTGCGATGGGATTCCCACGCCACGTCCGGCTACTCCGTGCCTCCCTACTACGATTCCCTCATCGGCAAGCTGATCGTGCATCAGCCCACCCGCAAGGAGGCGATCGAAACGATGATCCGCGCCCTCAAGGAACTGCGGGTCGAAGGCATCAAGACCACCGTCCCCATCCATCTCGAAGTTTTGGCCAACTCCGCCTTCCACGACGCCCAGATTGACACCACGTTCGTGGAGCGGATGCTGGCCGGTTGATCCCACCCCAGCCGCTGGAGCCCCCATGTCCGAGTCGCTCTCCCGCCCCGCCCGCGCCGTCCACCACTTCCGCCGTGTCGCCATCCTCTTCGCCGGCGGACCTGCCCCGGGAGCCAACGCGGTGATCTCCACCGCCGCCACCTCGTTCATGCGGGAAGGCACCGAGGTGATCGGCATGAAGCACGGCTACTCGTCGCTGGCCGACTACTCGCCCGCCAAGCCGCTCGTCGAGGGCCGCGACTACATCAAGATCACCCCGGAGTTCCTGAAGCGCACCCGCAGCGGCCAGGGAATCATGATCGGCACCGCCCGAACCAATCCTGGCAAGCACGTGTCGCACCCGAGCCACCTCGACGACGAGGAGCGGGTGAAGCACCTCAAGAATGCCTACGACGGCCTGCGGTCGCTCGGCGTGGAGGCCCTGATCTCGATCGGCGGCGACGACACGCTCAAAACCGCAAACAAGTTCAAGCTCTATCAGGACCGGCTGCCGGCAGACGCGAAGCGGATTCCGGTCGTCCACCTGCCGAAGACGATCGACAACGACTACATGGGGATCGACTTCACCTTCGGCTACTTCACCGCGGTTGACACCCTCGGCGGTGAGATCCGCAACCTCCTTTACGATTCGGAGGCGAGCCGCGCCTACTACCTCTGCGAGACGATGGGCCGCAGCGCCGGATGGCTCTCCTATGGTGCGGCCATCGCCGGTGAGGCGAGCCTCGTGATCAGTGTGGAAGACATCCACGGCAAGTTCCGTGGCGAGGAGACGGTGACCGGCCCCGATG
>JAFMIU010000115.1 GCA_017853835.1 Pirellulales bacterium
AATACGCGCTCTTGCCGCTGCCGAGGTCGTAGGCGTTGGCGAGGCCCAGGTTGGCAAGCCCCGCAGTGGTCACGTTGCCCGCGATGAGCGTGTAGGTGCCCTCGGCAACGTTGCTGTTGAGGCCGATGATGTCGTCCACGCCAAAGGTGCCTGGATCGACGAAGGTAACGGCTCCTCCCACGTTCAGCGGCGAAGCAGCATTGAAGAGAAACTTCGATCCCGACTGAAACGAGATGGTGCCCGCGGTCGTGCCGGTGCCGCCGAGGATCGCGGCCGACGAGACCGTGATGGCGGTGTTGGCTAGCGTGCCGGTGATGTTAAGCGCTCCGCCCAGCACGCTCGTGGGGCCCGTGTAGGTGTTGTTGAGCGTGAGATTGGTGGTGCCACTGCCCATCTGCGTGAAACCACCCGCACCGGAGATGGCCCGAAATCCACCGCCACTGCTTGCCTGGTTGGCGGTATTGGACCTGTTGATCGCGAACGTGGCTCCGCTGCCCACCGAGATGGACGATGAAGGGCCGAGACTGCCCCCGGTGCCGCCGTTCCCCATCTGGAGCGTGCCGGCCGAGATCGTGGTCGGGCCCGTGTAGGGGTTTGCCAGCGTGAAGATCGTTGTGCCGTTGCCGGCCTTGATGAACTCACCGCCGCCGGCGATCAAGGGGAAGTTGGTGCCCTGGGAGATCGTATCGGAGCGGTTGGTGGCGAAGGTGCCGTCGATGCGAATGCCGGATGATGATCCGATGGAGCTGCCGGCGCCGAGGTTCAGTTGACTTGTATTGCCGATGATCGTAGTGCCGGAGTAGGTGCAACTGCCGGTGAGCACGATCGGTCCAGCGCCGTTTGACAATACGATTCCGCCTGTGCCGATGATCGGGGCAGACACCGTGCCACCCGTGCCGCGGCTGCTTCCGCCGGCCGCGATCGTCAGATTGTTGCCGCTGCCGGCTGTCAGCGAGTAGAGATTGCCGGCATCCTTCGCCACCGTCGAGGCGTTGTTGAAGGTCAGTTGGCGGACGGTGATGTTCGCACCGAGTGTGGCGACGGCGGTGCTGCCGCCGAACAGAGCGGTGTCGGCGGCGTTGGTGGTGTTGTTCCAGACCGTCGTGTAGGTGCTACCGCCGAAGTGGGCGGTCGTCGTGTCCCACGTGCCGTTGCCCCCCTGGGTCGATCCGTTGCCTGACCAGGTGAGAATGGCGGCGAAGGACGGAGACGATGAGGCGGCGATGGCGATCGTTGAGATGAGCATGGCCCATCGACAGGCACGGGCGTGGAGAAAAAGTTTCATGGCGATGAGTCCTCTGTCAAGGAGTGAGTTCAAGGGACGGGTCGTCAGCGAGTCGTCCGATGGTTGGGTACCACTCGCGAAACTCCCGCTCCCTCACCCCGATGCATCTGCACGTGGCGTGCCATAAGTGAACGCCTTCTGGAGATCACGAACGAAATCCCCAAAAAACATAGGAAGAACGCATTTCTTGAAATGCCGACAGGCGCGCTCATCGCCCGGATGGGTGAGTGCCGAGTAACCCAGGCGGGTCAGGTGCTGGTGCGAAACGCACCACCTTAGCTGGAGTGATGTGCGCCAGCACCATGGAGCCTCTGGAGCAAAACGCACCAGGCCCTCACCGCGATGGGTGATGTCCAGATCACCGCTTTGGGGGCCTCGGCTCAACCGAGGATCGCTTGTCGGACGCCATGCCGCCCGTACGGGCCGACATGTATCGGGCCACTGCCTCGGCCCGCGAACGCACGTGCATCTTTTCGTAGATGTGCTTGAGGTGGGTGCGGACCGTTTCGATGCTCACGTCGAGGTGGTGCGCGATCTCCTTGTTGGCGTAGCCTTTCGTGAGCAGCACGAGCGTCTCCTCCTCGCGGGGCGTGAGTCCAACCGATGGATCGGTCGACCGGGTGCGGCGAAACGACTCGATGACATGCCTTGCGATCTCGCCCGTCATCGGCGCGCCCCCGTTGAGCACGTCGACGAGCGCAGCCCGCAGGTCGTCGGGGCTCGTCCGCTTGAGCAGGTAGCCGTCGGCTCCCGCCTCGAGCGCCAGGAAGAGGATGTCGTCTTCGTCGCAGGCGGTGAGCATCACGATCAAAAGCCCCGGGTTCGCCGCCTTGAGCCGTGCCGTGCACTCCACGCCAGACATCCTCGGGAGGTAGACATCCATCAGCACCACGTCAGGCTTCACGATCGGGATCAATCGCAGCGCCTCCTCACCGCTGGCACACGTCTGCACGCAGGTGAAATCATCGAGCGAGGAGACGAGCCGCTCCCAGCTGTCGCGGGTGGCCGGCTGATCCTCCACGAGCGCGACGCGATAGGGAGGCTTGATCGCGGGCGTCGTCGACGCGGACGAGATGCGGGTCATGATGGATGGGGCTCCGAGAGGGTGTTGTGCCTGGCGGCGGTGGGCCGCCGGCCGGCGGCCAGCAGGTCGGCACCTGCGGATGGTGGTTCGGCACGTTTCGCAAAGCGAGCCAGCGGCACTTCGAACTCCACGCGGCAGCCGGCACCGGGGGCTGTGGTGATGCGGCACGTGCCGCCGATGGTGCGGAGCCGGTCGTTCATGTTGGCCAGGCCGTTGCCGGCCTCCTGCGACGCCTCGAGGTCGAAGCCTCGTCCATCGTCCTCGACGGCCACGACGAGCATCGGCTGCCGTCGTTCAACCCGCAGGCAGATCTGCGAGGCCGCCGAGTATTTCACCGCATTGTTGACCGCCTCCTTGACGGCCAGCAGCAGGTTGCGGCGAACCGGGAGATCGCAGACCACGTCGGGCAGATCGGAGGCTATGTCGAGCCGGCATCGCATGGTCGTCGGTTCGAGGAACCGGCGGACGTATTTGCTGGCAAACGCCACGAAGTCGCGGAGCGTGTCGCGGCGGGAATTGACCGCCCAGACGAGCTCGTCCATGGCTTCCGCCAGGGCTCGGGCCCGGCTGCAGATCGATTCGAGCCGGCCGTGAGTTTCCGAGGCGGGGGGCAGCTCGGTGCGGGCGACTTCGCCTTCGAGCACCAGTTGCGTGAGCCCGGCGCCGAGCTCGTCGTGGATGTCGCGGGCGATCCGGGCCCGCTCCCGATCGAGCATCTCGCGGGCGCGTGACTCCGCCACCAGCCGCGTGGCGAGCATGAGGCAGGCCACCGCCGCCGCGCCGCCGACGGCGGCCACGAGCGCCTGAAACCAGCCACGCCTCCAAAACGCAGGCTCCTCTTCGGGGCTGACGTGGACGGAGTTCATCCGCAGCGGCGGGTCGATCCACGGGAGCGAGCCGAACGCGGCAACCTCGACGGCGTGGGGCCATGATGGATCGGGGTCGAGCTGGCGCTCCCAGTTGCTCGCGGAATCGGGCACCACCCGCCACGAGGTGTCTGACACGAGCGTGATCGGAGGGGCGTCGTTCACGAGCACGTCGAGCCCCACCACGACGCCGGCCTGATGGGTTTCGTTGAAGGCATCGATGGCGATCGTGTGGCGCCCAGGGCGGAGCACCTCGGAGATGTCGTATTCCGTCATGTAGTAATAGTCGCTCCCCATGCCGAGCCGTCGGCCGTCGAGCATCACGACGAATCCATTGTCGGCCAGCACCCGCAGGCTCGCCTTCGTTACGGTGGACTTCGGCGGAACCTCGAATCCACGCCACAGATGGACGGTCTGCTTGTCGGCGGTGTGCGACGACCAGATGTAGCCTCCCACGCCCCACTCGGCCGGCAACCACGGCTCAGTCGATCGGGATGATCGGGGGCCTCGAGGGCGGCTCACGATCGCCGGTGGCGAGGTGCCGTTCGCACCGTCGGCCATGGCGGGCAGCAGCGGCAGGACGCCGAGGGTCAGGATCCCGACGAGGATGTGGCGGCGGATGGTCGATCGGCTGGTCACCGCGGCGGATCCCTGTCGGCGTGAACGTGCATCTCAACGTAGGCGATCGTGGCCGCTTCGGCAAACGTTCACCCGTGCGGGTGATGGCACCGCCTGCGTCGCCACCAAGACTGGAGGCGAGGAGGTCGTCCCTCCTTCCCAACGGCCAACGACAGGAGGCGGTCGCGGTGATTCAGAAACGGTTCGTGACACTGGTGTTCGCGCTGGCGGGGCTGATGCCGGCATCGGGATGGGCCGAGCCGCCAGCCGCTGGCCGGCCGCTGAATGTGGTCGTGCTCTACGCCGACGACTGGAGGCACGACACGCTCGGCTGTGCCGGAAACCCGATCGTGAAAACCCCCCGGATCGACGCGATCGCCCGGCGAGGGGTGCGGTTTACCCGCGCCTGTGTCACGACGTCGATCTGCGGCGTGAGCCGCGCGAGTCTCTTCACCGGGCAATGGATGTCACGGCATGGCAACCGGGCGTTCGACGCGTTCGCAACTCCCTGGAGCGAGACGTTTCCCGGATTGCTGCGGGCCCACGACGTTCATGTGGGACTGATCGGCAAATGGCACTGCGGGGCGTTTCCACGCGACCGTTTCGACGTGGGCAGGGCCTACGGCGGCACCCACTGGCAGCCCGACGAACAAGGCGGCACCATCCATGTCACCGAGAAAAATGAGCGGGATGCCCTGTCGTTTCTGCGGGGCAGGCCACGCGAGAAGCCGTTTTGTCTCACGGTGTCGTTTTTTGCCACTCATGCCGAAGACGAAAACCCGAGGCAGTACCTTCCGCAGCCGTCATCGATGTCGCTCTACCGCGATGCCGTGATCCCGGAGCCGCCGACGGCGGGCGACGCGTTTTTTCAGCGCCTGCCCGACTTCCTCGCCACCGACGCGAACGAAGGGCGGATTCGCTGGCGATGGCGATTCGACACGCCGGAGCACTACCAGGAGTCGATGAAGAACTACTACCGTCTGGTCACCGAGGTGGATGCGACGTGTGGCGCGGTCGTGGACGAACTCGAGCGGCAGGGTCTGCTCGACGACACGCTTGTGATCTTCACGACCGACAACGGGTATTTTCACGGGGAACACGGCTTGGCCGACAAATGGTATCCCTTCGAGGAGAGCATCCGAGTGCCGCTGATTCTGGCCGATCCCCGGATGCCCCCCGAACGACGCGGGACGACGAACGACGAACTCGCCCTCAATGTCGATCTCGCGCCGACGATTCTCGCGGCCGCGGGCGTGGCCGCACCTCCGTCGATGCAGGGACGCGACCTCGCACCGCTCTACCTCGGAGGCGCCGGGCCTTGGCGGACCGAGTTCTTCTACGAGCATCCGACGATCACGAACATTCGCCGGATTCCGTCGTCGGAGGCACTCGTGCGGAAAGACATCAAATACATCGTCTGGCCAGACTATGACCGCGAGCAGCTCTTCGATCTCGTGCGCGACCCGCAGGAGATGAACGACGTGATTGACGATCCGGCGTACGCGGGCCGGCTTGCCGAACTCCGACGTCGATTCGCCGAGGTGAAGGAGGCGGCCAAGTGATGCCGCGGCACGCGGGCATCACGGCTCCTCGCGCGGAGCCGTTCGGGCGAAGAGGAGGAAGTTGAAGGCCTTGCCCGGCTGCGCACCCTGGTCGACGTTGCCGGGAATCCGGAGCACGTCGTCCTTCTTCAGGCGACGCGTGAAGAGCCGGAGCGAATGATCCTTCACGACCACCTGCTCGCCGGTGTCGCGGTAGTCATCCAGCCAGGTCGGCCGCGGCGCGATCGGATCGTGGGCGACGAACACGTCGAGTTCGCAGGCTGCGGTGGCGACGAGATAGTCGTTCGCCCAATAGGCTCGATCGACGGCCGCCGTGCGCATCAGGTGGGCGCCTTCGAGCATCTCCGGAACCCTCTCGAGGTAGAGCAGGGCGTCGTCGGAGTAGGCGAGGATGTTGCGGGCGAGTGGCACCTCGCCGCCGCCGTCGCCCTCGCCGGTGTAGGCGAAGGTGGCAAACAGCCGTCCGTCGGGTGACGAGGCAACCGCTGCCGGGGCGGCATCCCTCGCCGCGAGCATGGTGGCAAGGGCCGTGGCATCGACAGGCGGTCGTGCCGGAAGCTCGAACGGCAGCCGGGGTGGGGCCGACGTGGCCATGCCTGCCGGCGCCTCGAATGCCACCGACTCCAGGTGAAGCGTGGCCGGCACGAGGCCGTCCCGGGCGGCGGAGATCGTCACGCCCCCCGGTTCGCGGGTGGCGCGAAGACTCACCCGGTTGATGCCGCACTCCGTCTCGAGGTGGAGGAGGTTCGTGCTTCGCTCGCGACCGCTGTTGTAGCCGCCGCGCCACACGGCGGGGCCGTCAACGGTGAAGTCGATCCGTCCCTGATCGATCGGGCATCGACGGCCGGCGGCATCCACCACCTCGACGTCGACGAGGGCGACATCGGAGCCGTCGGCACGCCACCCCTTCGGCGAGACGGTCGGCGTCAGCCGCACGGCCGCCGGCTGGCCGGCCGTCTGCTTCACCTGTTCGGCGATCGCCACGCCTCCACGCCGGGCAACCGCCTTCACCTCCCCGGGCTCGAACGGCACGTCGGCCCAGGTGAAGAGCGTGTCGTGGCTTCGCTCGCCAGGTCCGAGGCTGCGGCCATTCACGAAGAGTTCCACGGAGTCGGCCCGGGCGACGGCATGCATCGGCTTCGTCGTGCCCTCGGGGTAGGTCCAGTGGCCGATGATGTGCACCCGAGGGGCGTCGTCCCACGTCGCCTGCAGGGCCCAATAGGCTTCCTTGGGGAGACGCACCGCGTCGACCTCGCCGGTGGCTCGGGCCACGTCGGTCACCTGCCGGCTGCCGTGCGTGCCGTCGGAAAAGATCCAGTTCGCCCCGCCGCAGTGGGCGGGGTCGCTGCCAAACGTGGTCCACCACTCCCGGATGGCGTTGGTCGCGAACCCCTCCGAATCAACCCGGTAGGTGTTCTTCTGCTCGTTCTTGCCGAGGTGGCCGAAGTGGGGAGGCGACCAGCGATCCCAGAGACGACGGGGTGCCTCCGTGCGGTCATACTCACCCTCGACCACGGGCAGCGATGGAAGGCCACGGCCACGGCCGATCGTGCCGATGTCGATCGTCACATGGGGGAGCATGTCGGGCGTCGACATGCGAAACCCGAACCCGCGGCCGCCATGGGGATCCCAGGCATCGACGATCGCCCGCAGTTCCGCCGCGTGCGCGGGACTGACGTTGTAGTTGCCCCCCTCCCAGATGCAGATCGAGGGATGGTTCCGGTAGGCGATGATGAGATCGCGAAAGGCCTTGGTGCGCGTCGCCCAGGCCGCGCCGGTGCAGTCACGTTCGCCGTCCACGCCCGGCATCATCGTGACGAGCCCCAGCGCATCGGCGGAGTCCACCGCGACGGCAGGCCCCGCCGAGTGCCCCCATCGCAGGAAGTTGCCGCCGGCGGCCCTCATCAGCCCGAGCGTGTGGTCGGTGAGCCAGTCGGGGATCGCAGCGCCCAGTCCGGCCCACTCGCCCGTTGGCTTCTGGCCCCAGCCGTGAAGCTTGAGGGGACGGCCGTTGATCCAGAATCCGGTCGCCGCGTCGAATCGAAACGCCCGGATGCCGAAGGGGGTTTCGGCCACGTCGCACGTCGAGCCATCGACCGCCACGCTCACCCGCACGCGATACACGTAGGGATAGGATGGCTCCCAGAGGTGCGGATCCGTCACCCGCAGGCTCGCCGCGGCCCTGCGCCGCTCGCCGGCTGCCAGCGGTGCGGTCGTGGAGGCCTCGGCGACGGTGAGCCCCTCCCGGTCGACGAGCGCGAACGTCACATCGGCCTCCACCGGCGTGCTTCGCTGATCGTGAAGTTCGGCCGTGATCCCGACGACGGCCTCGGTGCCCGACAGCGACTCCACCCACGCATAGATCCCCTCCGTGCCGAGGTGGGAGCCAAGGGGAAGCGTCACATGAACCGGATCGACGACATGGAGCCGCACGTCGCGAACGATGCCGCCGTGCGGCGGGTGCCAGTTGGGGTGATGCCACGGTGTCTCGCCGGAGAAGTGGGCATCGAAGCGGTTGTCGGCACGAACGGCGATCACATTGTCCCCTTCGGCTCGAAGGTGGGGCGTGAGATCGAATCCAAAGGGAATGAATCCCGACAGGTCACGGCCGAGATGGTGGCCATTGAGCCAGACGTCGGCCACCTGCCGCACCCCTTGAAACTCGATGAACACGCGTTTGTCGCGGGCCTCGGCGGGGAGCGCGAAGGTTTTGCGGTACCACGCCGAACCGGTCCAGAGCTTCGTCTCGCCGGTGTGGCCGCCGACCGAGAAGTCGTCGAAGGTGTCGGTGTCGTTCCAGGTGTGCGGGCAACTCACCGCCGTCCACCCGCCGTCGTCGAACCCCACCACTTCGGCGCCTGCCGCATCGTCGCGGAGAAATCGCCAGTCGGGATTGAAGTCGAGCGTGCGCGGAAGCGGGGCCGCGATGGCCGTGCACGCGAAGGCGCTCACGAGCACCAGCACTTGGCACGGAGGAAGAAGTGTTCGCATGAACGAAGCGTGGTCGTGGTCGTGTCGGGTGCCGCGCCGGCCGAGGCCGTCGCTCGACGTCGTTCAGCGGGGGTCGTTCGAGCGGCGGCGAACTGCAGCCGCCGCGATGAACAGGGCGATCACGCCCAGGCCCACAGGCTCGGGCACGGCTGCCACCCCGTTCGCTCCCGCCGGTGGGTTGTAGGGTCCCACGTCGAAGAGTCCGGTTCCGAGGTAGAGGGCGA
>JAFMIU010000040.1 GCA_017853835.1 Pirellulales bacterium
TCGGGCACGACCACCTCGGGCACGACGCCTGAACGGTCCTGGGGACGAGGTCGTGGTCGTGGCCGTGGATTCGGCGGTGATCGATCGGGCGCGGGGTATGCCTCGTGCATCGCGATCGAAGCGGCTGGATGTCGCCAGTATGTGGCGTTCACCGCATCGGCACTCATCGGCGTGGATGCCAAAGACGGCACCCTCCTGTGGCACTATGCGGCGCCGGCCAATGGTATGGGCATCACCTGCTCCACCCCGATCTTCGCCGACGGTCTGGTGTTTGCCGCGTCGGCCTATGGCACCGGTGGCGGGGCCGTGAAACTCTCGGCCTCCGACGACGGCGGTGTTGCTGCCGAACAGGTCTACTTCTCGCCCCGCATGCAGAACCACCACGGCGGCATGATCGTGATCGATGGCGCCCTCTACGGCGCCCACGGCGGCAACGAAGGCGGCTTCATGACCTGCCTCGACTTTCAGACGGGCGAGGTGTTGTGGCGGGATCGTGAGGGACCCAAGGGGGCCTTGGCCATGGCCGACGGCCGCCTCTACCTTCGTTCGGAGAAAGGGGAGATGGTACTGATCGAGCCCTCGCGTGAGGGGCTACTCGTGCGCGGCCGCTTCGAGCAGCCCGATCGTCGCTCGCCTCCAGCCTGGGCGCACCCGGTGATCGCCAACGGCCGTCTCTACATTCGCGACCAAGACCTGTTGCTCTGCTACAACGTTGCGGCACACGACAAGACCCCATGAAGCTCATCATCGCCATCATCCAGCCGAGCAAGCTCGAGAGCGTGAAGCAGGCGCTGTCGGAGGTTGAGGTGTTTCGGCTCACCGTGCTCGACGTGCAGGGCTTCGGCCGCCAGCGCGGCCACGCCGAAACCTATCGCGGCCATGAGATTTCGGTGAACCTTCTCCGCAAGGTGCAGCTCCAGATCGCCGTGAACGACGACTTCGTGGAGCCGACGATCGCGGCGATCGTGAAAGGGGGACGGTCAGGCGAGCATGGGGAGATCGGCGACGGCAAGATCTTCGTGCTGCCGATGGACGAGTGCGTGCGGATCCGCACCGGTGAACGCGGCGGCGAAGCGATCTAGATCGCGTCTGAGATCTGGGGCGTGATGATCGCCAAAACCTGCTCCGGAGGGCCGCAACGCCAGATCTTGCTGCTCGCGAGCAGTCCCCCTTGAGCGAGGTCGCTTGCTTCAACGAGGCCACTTGGGGAGCGAGTATCCCGGGTGACCTCACCCACAAGAGCCTCCGCTCGCTCGGGTTCGAGCGGTTTCCCGGCGCGGCCTCCGCCTCCGCAGCATGATGCGGCATTGGACGGCGAACGCGTAGACTTTCCCACCATGATCGCCCAAGGCTACATCACCGACGTGTCCTACATCCCCGGGTTCTATCCCCAGATGGCGCCCGTGGCTCTGCGGCACGTGGCGGCGCTCAATGGCGTGGTGCCACCCGCTGCGTCCGCCGGCTTTCGCTACCTGGAACTTGGCTGCGGGCTCGGTCGCGTGGTCACGACGCTGGCCGCGGCCAATCCGAACGGCGAGTTTGTGGGTGTGGATCTCAACCCGGAGCACACGGCCGTCGCCGGCCGCGAAATTGCCGCGGCGGGGCTCGCCAACGCCCAGGTGATCACTGCCGACCTTGCCGACCTCCCTGCGGATCTCGGCGAGTTCGAGTTCATCGCGCTGCACGGCGTGTTCAGCTGGGTGGGGCCCGAGGTTCGCCAGCAGATCCTCCAGGCGGCTCGCCGGCATCTTGCGCCCGGCGGGTTGCTGATCGTGAGCTACAACGCCATGCCCGGCTGGGCGCACCTCCAGCCGATCCGGGCCATCCTCCGGCAGTACGCGGCGCTGCGGCAGGGCGACAGCGTACAGCGGGTGCGCGACGCGCTCGCCTACCTCGTGTTTCTCCGCGACCGTCAGGCGAAATACTTCGTCGACAACCCTCGGGCCTCCGCCTACATCGACGCCCTGCTCACGCAGGACGTGCGGTACCTCGCCCACGAATACCTCAACCACCACTGGACGAGCTTCTACTTCGCCGAGGTGGCGGAGATGTTCGGAGGCGCAGGCCTCACGTTCGTTGGCAGCTTGCCGACCCACACCAATTTCTGGGATCTCTGTGTCAGGCCCGATTTTCAGGAGCTGTTTCGCACCACTCGCGACAGGCTGGTGACCGAAGCCCACAAGGACTTCTGCGCTAACACGGCGTTTCGCTGGGACATCTACGCGAAGTCGCCGCGGCGGATCGACGGCCTCGAGGGGCGGCTGGCCGTGGCCGACGACCTCGAGTTTCGTGTCGCCAAGGCGGGCACGCGGCTCCCGGTGCAGGCCAGCCTCGGCGTGGTGACCAGCACGGTCGACGGGCCGCTCTACGGAATGCTCGTGGAGATGCTCTCCGCAGGGAGCCTGAGGCTCTCGCAGATCCTCGCCGACGACCGGCTCTCGGCCACGCCTCCGGCAGACCTCGCCCGGGCGGTCGATGCCGGCGTGGCGCTCGGCCTGTTCGAGGTGTCGGCGCGGCACGTGCCGGCGGCCGATGCCAATGCGACAGCCCGTGGCTTGGTCGTCGTCAACGCGTTCAACCGCGCCGTCCTCGAGTCCGATGCCCTCGGAGGCCGTGCCGTGGCGCTTGCGAGCGAGCGGCTGGGCACAGGCCAGGCAATCGGCGACCTCGACGCGGCGATCCTGCAGGAGTTCGTCGCGGGGGGCCGCGAGGGACTTTCCGACCGGCTCGCCAGACGGCTCGCCGCGAGCCGCCGTACGCTGCAGCGAGACGGCAAGCCGGTGGATGATCCGGCCGATCAGCGGAAACTCGTCGATGCCGCCTGCGACATCTTCCTGTCGCTCACCGTGCCGCGACTCGGCCAAGTCGGGATCCTCGAGACGTCGGCGGCTCCCTGATCGGCACCTGCGGCGGTCGGGATGACATGCCCGCGTCGCCGCCGGAAACGGTTGCTCTCTCGGGTCAGGACTTCCCGCCGGGACGCTGCCACTGATATGTTTTTCACGGCGGGGGGGGGGCCGAAAGTCACCGCCGCTTGGCTGGCTACACAACGACGGGCCCTGCCTTCGGTCGGGTGCTCGATTCAAGGAGGCTTCATGGCCCGACGCACTCAATCCTCGCGGCGCCGCCGGCTTGTCCGGCATGCATCCCGGAGTCGCATCGTGCGGCTCCGCGGAGAATCGCTTGAGCAGCGTCTCGTGCTCTCCACCACGGTCGCCAACGACACCGATCCCCTCACTGCCGCGCAGACCTCGGCGCTCGTGCAGGGCATCGACGTGCTCGCCCAGCGGCTCACGCAGATCCAGACCTCCGGACTCTTCGGCGACGAGGCCGCCGGGCTCGGCGAGTCGATCGGCACGCTCTCTCCCATCGGCGACCAGCTCCGCACGGGCCTCGCCGAGCGGCTCGCCTCGCTCTCGGGCGCGATCACCGTGCTCGACGTCAAGAACGCCTTTCTCAACGCCGCGACCGCCGACCCCGTGCTGGCGATCTCGACGGTCACGGCGACCGTGGAGACCGGCCTCACCGACCAGACTCGGCTCTGGTTCGCCGTACCGATCACCGGCAGCACGTCGCTGCCCGACTACACCCTCAACCTCGGCCAAGCGCCCGCGACCACCGGTTCGCCATCGCTCTTCGATCAGGGACTGAAGCTCGGCGACGTGAAGGCCGCCGTGTCGGTGGGCTACCAGGGCACGCTCGAGTTCGGTATCGATCTCGCGCCGGGCCTCACGACCGATCAGAGCTTCTACCTCAAGTTCAGCGGTCTCGACGTGGTCGCCACGGCGACCGCCACCGGCGCGTCCGCCGTGCAGGACGTCGAGGCGAACTTCGGCATCATCAAGCTCGGACCCGCCGACCTCGACGTCTCGCTCGACACCCGCGTGCGGATCGACCTGCAGGAGGGGAGCGACGGCGTGGTGGCCCTGGGCGAGCTCGACGGCACGGCGGTGGCCGACCTCGGATCGCTGTTCAGCCTTTCGGCGGCCGGCACGGGGCTCTCCGTCCGCGTGCCCTTCACGCAGAACCTCGGCGGCCTGCAGCAGGCGGTGGGTTCGGCCCAGGAGATCTTCATCAAGGCGACCGACCTCTTCGATCCCTCGTCGCTTTCGCTCACGCTGCCGAGCCTGAAACTCGCCGATGGGATCACCGCCTTCGACTTCACGAAACTCGCCGACATCACTGCTTCCGACGTCGGGGCCTTCCTGGCCGATCTCGGCCGATGGGTGCCGGAACTCGGCCGGGGCTTCGACCTTCCCCTGATCGACACGTCGCTCGCCGCTCTCTTCGGTGAGGGGTTGCTCGGCGACCTCGACGATCTGCTTGACAGCCTCAAGGATTCGAGCGGCAACTGGTCGTTCGACACGATCGACGAGGCGATCTCACTGCTAGCCGCCGAGCTGGGCGTGGCCACCACGAGCTTCGAGCTCGGCTGGAACTCCACGACCGACGCCATCGAGTGGAAGCTGCCGCTCTCGTTCGCACTCTCCGAGAGCGTGGCTTTCGACTCGGGAAAGATCGTGCCGGCGAGTCTGCCGCTCGACGTGTCTGGCCGCGGCTCCGCCACGGTCGACCTCGCGGCCGCGTTCACGATCACCGCCGGCGTGGCGGTCCGGTCCTCGGCGGGCCTGACCACGCTCACCAGTGCCTCGCTCCTCTCGAGCCTCAACGGCGGCGCGGGGCTCACATCCAACGCCCTGGTCACGGGCAACGACCTTGAGTTCCGCCTCCGCAACGGCACCACGCTCGGCTTCGATCTCGACGGCCTTTCGGGCCTGGGTACCGACGCGACGCCCGGCACGGCCACGATCGGCGACCTGCTCACGCTCCTCAACGGCCCTTCGGCGACCGGCAAGCTCCAGATCAAGCTCACCGACAACGCGCTGGTGGCCACCGACCTGACCACGCCCGCCTCCAAGACGGCCACGTTCTCGATCGCCGGCCCCTCCGTGACGGTGAAGGTGGGCACGACCGACACCGTGCAGGTGTCGCTCGCCCCCGTGGCCCTCGGTCTGCTGGCGGCTCCCACGACGGGCGACACGATCGGGGGTATCTCGCTCGAGAGTTATTCTCCCCGCGACCGCATCTACGTGAAGGAAGACACGCTCGCGTCGGTGACGCTCAAGATATCGGGCTCGCTCGAGGCCGGGGCCGCGCTCGGCCCGCTGGCGCTGTCGGTCTATGCGGGCGCCGTGCAGGGCTCGGCCGGCGTTGCGATCAAGCTCGTCGATCCGGGCACCGGCCTTGCCGACGACGGCCGAATCTACCTTGCCGAGATGAACGCCGGTGTCGGCGAACTCGCCGCCTTCAACGTGACCTCGCCCACGCTCGACGGGATCTTCCAACTCAAGGTGCGGCCCGAGACGCTGGCGTCGAGCGTGTTTGGCATCGTCGATGCCAACTACAAGGCCACCCCGCTCACCACAGTGCCCGTCTCGGCCGACGTGCCCTACCTTCGCCTTCAGGCCGGCGCCGCCGGCGGGGCATGGACGTTCGACGTCAGCCCCAGCATCAAGCTCTCGCAGGCGCTCGAGAACCTCGGCGATTTCTCGGTCGACGACCTCCCGGCCCTGCTCGAGATGTTCGCCTCCTATCTCGTGACTTCGGGGCTCTGGGACATCGAGATCCCCTGGGACGGCCGCACGCTCGGCGACGTGCTCGGGATCACCGACGTGCTCGGCTCGCTGACATCGTTCGACCTCTCCGGCATCCTCGGGCGGCCCACCGGAGGCGTGTGGCCAACGGGTAGCCTCAATGGCCTTGGCGACACCTTCATCGATGCAATCGACGCCAACCTTCCGGCCCTGTCCGCCCTGCCTGGCTTCGACCGCCTGCAGCGGCTCTCCTGGTCGCTCGACGACCTTATGGTCCGCTGGGAGGGCTGGGTGCCGGGAACTGACGGCTTCGACATCTCCTTCATCCGCGACCTCGCCGCCTGGGCGGTTGAGGCGAATCTCGTGTTCGCCGCGATCCCGACCACTCCGTCGCTGGACCCCTTCCGCCTCGCGTTCGGCAGGCTGCTCGCCTTCGACGCCACGAAAGACGCGACCTGGCTCTCGGGCCTGACCCTCTCGAGCCTCAACCTCGACGGCCTCGTGCTCGGCGGCCTCGACGGCTTCGGCGACTTGATCGAGGGACTCTTTCCGACGGTGCCGGGCCTCACGGTGAACGTTACGCCAAGCCTCGGCACGGTCCCGTCGAGCACGAACAAGGCGCTCGTGTTTGACATGGCGCTTACCTACACGGGCGTGTCCACGACGGTCGATCTCGACGCCCTTTCGGTCGGCGCCGACACGGCCTTCTCGGTGACCGGTACCGGCAGCATCTTCATCAAGATCGACGGCACGGTGGCGGGCCGCTTCGGCGTGAACCTCTCGACCGCCGCGCCGTTCTTCGACACGACGAATTCGTCGATCACGCTCGAGGCCGAGATCGACGACGGCGCGGGTGTGACCCTCGGAGCCAGCGTGGGGGGCATCCTCGGGATCTCACTCGGCTCGACCGACGCAGGCAAGCAGCTGGCTACGGTGTCGCTCGGCAACAAGACCGGCACCGACGCCGCCCAGTTCAAGCTCTCGGCGTCGGGGGTCATGACGGCCGACGCAACGTTTGCCGCCAACCTCCCGATCTACATCACGGGCCTCGGCGATCCCACCACCGGCGAAGGGCTCGGCGCCCTGGCCCTCTCGGCCACGCTTGACACCGCGCTGCCCGATCCCTTTGCCGTGTCGGCGAGTTTCGTGCCCGATGTGGGTTCAGAGGTTCAATCACTCGCCGACATCTTCTCCACCGCCGCCTTCAATCTCGACAGTTGGGTGGATGGCGTGCTCTTGTTCATCAACGGTGTCCAGACGGCGCTTGAGACCGATCTTGTGCAGGGACTGCCGCTGATCGGCGACATCGACCTTTCGAGCGACGGCGCCCTCGCGCAGCTGAAGGACTTCTTCTCTGATCTGAAGTCGGTCGTGACCACTCCCAAGGCCCTCTCCGACAAGCTCACGGAGAAGATTTCAGCCCTCGGCGCGGGCTTCTCCTCGTCCTTCTCGTTCACGATCGGCGGCGTGGCGGTCGACTCGAGTTCGTCGAACTGGAACACGAACTTCAGCGACTTCCTGGGCGTGTCCGACGAGTTCATTGTCGACTTCATCTTCGCCGGGGCAACCAGCACCCCCCTGGGCCCGGAGCGGATCGACTTCGGCCTCGACGCCCTCGGCCTGGAGCTCCGCGGCGCCAACGTCACGCTCGACGCCGGCTTCACGGTTGATCTCGGCCTCGGCTTCAGTCGCACGAAGGGATTCTTCCTCAAGACCGATTCCGGCACCGAACTGACGGCCAGCTTCGGGCTGTCGCTGCCGGTGAGCGGGGTGGAGATGGCGCTCGGCCCGCTGTTCTTCACCCTCGCCGACACGCACGCCGGCCAGGACCTCACCGCCGCACTCACGCTCGATCTGCCGTCCGCCAGCACGAGCATCGCCGGCCTGCCAGGCCTGTTCGCCTCCGCCACCCCCGGCGGCACGGTCGAGGCCGACGTCCGCGTCGATCTCACAGCGAGCGCCTTCAGCGTCAGCGGGCCGGGCCTCGGCCTCTCGTTGGCCCTCGGCTACGGCGCCGGCGGCACGCCGGCGGGCGGGGCGGTGTCGTTCACCGACCTCTCGGCGAGCAACTTCTACTTCCAGATCACCGACACCTACATCGACCTCGGAGGCCTCCTCAACGGCCCCGTGAAAGAGGTGTTCGACAGGGTCAACCAGATGGTCGAGCCGCTCAAGCCGGTGCTCGACCTGCTCACCAGCGACATCCCGCTCGTGTCCGACCTGTCCAAGCTCGTGGGCGGCAGCGGGGTGACATTCCTCGACGCGATCCGGCTCGTGAGCGGCTCGGAGTACGAGTCGGCCGTGACCTTCATCGAGACCATGGACGACGTCGTAACCACCATCTCGAGTCTCTCGGGGATCCCGTCGGGCAAGATCTCGCTTGGTGGCCTGAACGGCAAAGCCTCGCAGCTCCTCGCCGGCAGCGGCGACTCGTCGGCCTTCACCTCGACGGCAACGTCCGCCAACGCGCTCCTCGGAATCCTCGCCTCGCCCACCGACGCGGATGCACCGGCGGACGTCAAGAACGCCTATGCCGACGTCACCGCGGGCACGCTTCGCTTCCCGATCATCAGCAACCCGGGCGAGCAGCTCTTCAAGTTCTTGTTCGGCGGCGATGCCACGCTCGTCGAGTGGCACCTGCCCTCGCTGAACGCCGGCTTCGAGCTGAGCCAGAGTTTCCCGATCTTTCCGCCGCTGTTCGCCACGATCTTCGGCGGCGTCCGGTTCACCACCAACTTCACCGTCGGCTACGACACCTTCGGCCTCCGCCAGGCGATGTCAGCCAGCACCTTCGACGCCGCGAAACTCCTCAACGGCGTGTTCCTCGACGACCACGTGACGTCGGGCACCGATGCGGCCGAGATGACGTTCACTGCCACGATCGGCGCCGGGGCCGAGCTCAACGTGGTCGTGGCCAAGGCCGGTGTGAAGGGGGGCGTGGAGGGCGTGCTCGGGGCCAACCTCAAGGACAACGACGGCGACGGCCGCGTGCACCTCGACGAGTTCGTCAACAACCTGCTCGCGGGCCCTGAGTGCATCTTCGACTTCGAGGGGGCCCTGAAGGCCTTCTTCGAGGCCTACATCAAGGTCGGCCTCTCCACTCCTTTCGGCTTCGTCACGCTCTGGAGCGACAGCTTCAAGCTCCTCGACGAGACGATCGTCGACTTCAACATCGTCACCTGTCCGCCGGTCGAGCCGAACCTGTTCGACGTCGTGGCGTCGTTCGACCACGACGGCAGCGGGTCGACCGCGGGTGTGAACACGCTAGTGGTGAACGCCGGCCCGCGGGCCGGCAACGTGCTGCCCGGCGAGACCACCGATGGCGACGAGGAGTTCACGATCGACTACGACGCCGCCACCAACGAGATCGTGGTCACGGGCTACGACTACGAGGAGCGGGTCTCCGCGGCGGGTGTGCAGGCGATCTGGTTCGATGCCGGCCTCGGCAACGACATCGTCACCGTGACCGCCACGGTCAACATCCCGGTGTGGGGATTCGGCGGGCCAGGCAACGACAAACTGACGGGCGGCAGGGCCGCCAACACGCTGTTCGGCGACTCCGGCAGCGTGGCGGGCACGGCCGGCAGCGACAAGCTCATCGGCCGCAAGGCTGCCGACGTGCTCAAGGGCGACGCCGGAAACGACGTCATCCTCGGATACGGCGGCTCCGATGTGATCGACGGCGGCGAAGGCGACGACCAACTCTACGGCGAGGACGAGGTGGGCGACATGGTCGCTTTCATCGCCGCCAACCCGACCTTCGAGGCTGGCGTCGGCGGGTTCGACGTGATCCGCGGTGGGACCGGCTCCGATCGAATCGTCGGTGGCCTCGTGGGCGACGCCCTCTACGGCGACGCCGGCGACGACACGATCGACGGCGGGGCCGGCGGCGACTCGATCGAGGGAGGCGAGGGTAACGACAAGATCTACGGTGGCGACGGCGACGACACCATCTGGGGTGACGACATCGCCGGCCTGCTCACGGCCGGAGCGATCGACGTCAACGCCGACCTGATCGAGGGGGGCACCGGCTACAACGTGATCTATGGCGGTCCGGGCTACGACACGATCTACGCCGCCGACGAGGACCAGAAGGCGGCCGCGCCCTCCACTGGCACCAGCGGCGGATGGTCGTCGAAACTTTTCGGCGACGACGGCAACGACACCATCTACGGCACGGCCGGCAAGGACTGGATTGCCGGGGGCTTCGACAGCGACTACGTGGAATCGGGCACGGGCGACGACGACGTCTTCGGCGGGCCGGGGGGCGACTGCCTGATCGCGGCGGGGGGCAACGCCCGGATCTTCGGCGGCCACGGCAACGACGTGATTGACGGCGGCGACGGCGTCAACTTCATCGAAGGGGGCCCGGGTGACGACCGGATCTATGCCCGCGGCGGGGCCGATACCGTTTTCGGCGGCACCACCGGCGTGGGCTACGCCTACCTCCTCGAGGATCTCGCGCAGGGAAAGCCCGTGATCGCGGCGATCCACGGCGGCTTCACTGCGGTCACGGCCGACGGCTCCTGCGGGCCGGAGGTGATGTTCCATCCGGAGATCTATCCGGCGGCGCCGCACCAACTCGCCCTGACGATCTTCGCCGATCTCAATGCAAACGGAATCCGCGACGCGGGCGAGCAACTCGCTCCGGCGACCGCGATCTGGACGCTCCGAATCGTCGACAAGGCCACGCTCACCGACGTGATGATCGTTTCTGCGCCGGGCGGCAACGTGGTTCTGCCGGAGGTGGCGGGGCTGCCTGCCGGTACGTACGTGATCGTGGTCGATGCGATTCCGTCGGGCTGGGCCGCGTCGGGCACCGCCAGCATGGTGGCCGAGGTCACACTCGGCGGGGCCGCGCCTCCGCTCGTGCCCGACCTCGGCTTCTACGCGCCCGGCAGGCTGACTGGCGTGGTCACGACGAAATCAGGCGTGCAGAGCGTGCCCGCCGCGGGCGTGGCGGTGTTCCTCGACGTGGACAAGGACGGCAGCCTCGACGCGGGCGAGCCGGTGGCCGTCACCAACACGGCCGGCAAGTACACCTTCACCGATCTCTACCCGCAGGCCTACCGGATCGCGATCTTCGACGCGCTGGTCTGCGCCAATGTCCAGCCCGACTTCCACGACGTCGCGCTCGTGAGCGGCGGCTCCACGACGAGCTACGACTTCGAGATTCTGCCCTCGGTTGCGCCCGTGGTGGAGCAGGTGCTGCTCGGCAAGCCGGCGACCGCGATCACGTGGACGCCGGTCCCCGACGGCGCCGACCAGCTCGACCCGCTCGCCGGCACCTTTTCGCTCATCGCCTTCGAGACCTGCATCGCCGACGGTCGGGTGACGGCCAAGAGCGGCGCCACGCTCCTGCCCGTCGCCTCGAACGGCTCGCTCGGCAACGCGATCCCACTGACCTTCCTCGGCGCCGACCCAACCCGATCCAATCGCTTCATCTATCAGGTGTCGAGCATCACCGGCGACAACTCGCTCAAGTCGGGCCGCTATCGGTTCGTGCTCGACGACGCCATGATCACCTCCGCTACGGGAGCCCTGCTCGACGGCAACTGGACGACCCCGTCGACGGCGTTTCCCTCCGGCTCGCAGTATCCATCGGGCAACGGTGCAGCCGGCGGTGACTTCATCTTCGACTTCGTGATCTCCGCCATTGCCAACCTGGCCGCGGTGTCGTTCGGCAGCGACTCCTGGCTGCCGTCGCCTTCGGGCAACGCCGACGCGTCAACGATCCAGGGCACCGCCTGGTGGCACGACATGAACGACGCCAACCTCGCCCGCACGGTGCACGAGCCGGGGCTCAACGGCCAGGTGGTGAAGCTCAAGAACGCCGGCGGCCAGACGGTCGCCACCGCCACGACGGCCCCGATCGATCTCGACGGAAACGGCACGGTCGAACCCGCTGAGCAGGGAGCCTTCCGGTTCACGGCGGTCGCAGCGGGAACCTACACGGTCGTCCAGGAGCCGGTGTTCCCCTGGCTGCAGGCCACGCCGGGAGGTGGGCTTGTGGGTGAGACGCTCTATGCCGTTTCGCACGCCACGCAGCTCGGCAAGAACAGCCTCTGGACGATCGACTCGGCCACGCTCGTGGCCACCAAGGTCCGCGACTTTCAGAACCTCGTGGCCCGTGACATCGCCTTCACGTCCCGAGACACGGCCTGGATCTCGGGCACGAGCGTGTCCACCAGCACGAGCACTCCGGCCGTGGCGGGCCTCTGGCGGATGGACGTGCCGACCGGTGCGGTCGCGAGCCTCGGCGAGGTGCCGGGCGGCCAGCCGCTGTTGTCGCTCGACGCGCTCGACGCCAACACGCTGCTTGGTGTGTCGAAGACCGGCGAGGTGCTGATCTATCGGATTTCGGCGGCCGCCTGGGAATCCCGCGGCTTCTTGCTCACGTCGTCCAACGGCCGGCTCTATCCCGTCGGTGACGCCGTCGTGGTCGCGGCTGACGAGGTCTACGTGGTCTGCATTCCTCAGTTCTCCGAGACGGTGGACGTGAAGTTCGCCACCGCGCAGGTACTGATCCGTCTCGACACGACGGTGCTGGGTGCCAACTCCACGCTCGTCCGCGACTTCCGCACCGTCTCCGAGATGTTCGTCGGCCTGGAGCAGCGATCGGTTGGCACGCTCGTTGCGATCGGCACGGGCCGCGGGCTCTACTCCTTCGCCTCGTCGGGCGCCGGCGGCGTGACGAACCTTCGCACCCTCGTCGAAGCGACCGGTTTCGACATGGGCGGCCTGGCCATCGCGCCGGCCGTCACCACGATCGACTCGCAGCGGTCCGACTTCCTCGTGAGCGTGACGGGCGGCCAGACGATCGACGTCGGTTTCGGCGACGTGCCCAACTGGGTCGTGCTCGAGGACGGCGACGACACGATCGACGGCGGCTGCGGCGTCGACAACGACATCCTCGCCGGCGACGACGGCTCAGGCCTCCCCTGGTACGTGAAGACGATCGGCGGCCACGACTTCATCCGGGGCCGCGATGGCGACGACCAGATCAGCGGCGGCCAGCAGGGTGACATACTCCTCGGTGAGAAAGGCAACGACCTGATCCTGGGCGGCAACTCCGCGGTCAACCGCCTCGACGGCGGCGACGGCAACGACTCGATCAGCGGCGGCCCCCTGGCCGACGTGATCAACGGTGGCGACGGCGCCGACTCCATCCAGGGCAACGACGGCGGTGACACGATCTTCGGCGACGCCGGCGACGACGTCATCTGGGGCAACGCCGGCGACGACACGATCGTGGCCGGGGCCGGGCAGGATCTGGTCTACGGCGACGAGGGCGACGATGTGCTCTACGTGCTCGACACCGTGCTTGGGGGTAGTTTTGCCGCCAATCCAGGCTCGTTCGCCGACGTCTATGACGGCGGCATGGGCACCGACACGCTCGTGGTCCGGGCCGACATCAACACCACGCTCCAGGCCGCCAAGGTGATCGTGTTCGGCACCGGCCATTCGGTGTTCGGGGTCGAGGCGGCCCTGCTCACCGGCGGGGTGTCGGCCAATGTGATCAATGCCACCGCGTTCACCGGCACGACCGTGATCCGCGGCCTCGGCGGCAACGACACCCTCGACGGCGGCACGTCGAGCGACCTGATCTTCGGCGACAAGGGTAATGACACCCTGCGGGGTAACACCGGCAACGACGACCTCCGCGGCGGGCAGGACGACGACGTGATCGACGGCAACGCCGGCACCGACACGATTCGGGGCGGGGCGGGCTCGAACACCCTCACGGGCGGCGCCGACAGCGACACCTTCATCTTCGAAGGAGTGTTCGACGACCGCGTGATCGAACTCGCGGCCGGTGGAGGCAGCGACACCATCGACATGACTGCGATCACGGCGTCGCTCGTCGCCACGATCGACGCCGCTGCGTCGGGCACGCGGATCTATGCCTCGAGCCCCATGCTCGCGGTGGAATGGGTCAACGACCAGGTCGAGCGGGTGCTCCTCGGCTCGGGCGACGACATCGTCTACTTGAAAAAGACCGGTTCGACGGCGGCCCGGATCGACGCGGGCATCGGCCAGGACCTGCTGTCTTACGGCAACGATGGCAACGAGTGGGTGTCCGCGGTGACGGTGAGCCTCCTGACCGGCACGGCCACCGGCGTGGCTGGTGGCATCGCCGGTTTCGAAGACCTCACGGGCGGCGACGGTGGCGACACGCTCACCGGCGACGCCGGTCCCAACACGATCTTCGGCGGCGCGGGGGGCGACGTGATCTCCGGCAACGCGGGCAACGACGTGCTCTACGGCGAGGATGGCAACGATCAGATCTCGGGAGGCGCTGACGCCGACATGCTCTCCGGCGGTGGCGGCACCAACACGCTGGCCGGTGGCCTCGGTGACGACACCTATGCCTTCTACGCCGCCGGCGCAAGCGACACGGTGAATGAGGCCGCGGGGCAGGGCACCGACGTGCTCGACTACGCCTATGTGTACGGCTCGGGCATCGATGCCACGGTCTCCGGCACGATCGCCGTGACCTACGGCACCTCGACGACGAGCGTGGCCACGGCGGCGGGCATCGATCGGATCCGCGGCACGAGCGAGGTGGACCGCTTTCGCGTGGCCGATGCCGCGGCCTTCGGTGGCATCCTCGATGGCTACGGCATTCCCGGCTACGCCTTCACCGACATGGACGTCCTCGACCTCTCGGCCTGGACCACGCCCGTGACGGTGAGCTACCTCGGGGCGCTCGACGCCAGCTTCGTGGGCTCGGCGACCGGCACCGGCGGGGTGGTGAACCTGCGGCACGTGATTGGCGGCACCAAGAACGACATCCTCCGGGCTGGCGGGTTGCCGGTCTGGTTCGAGGGCCGGGCGGGCGACGACACGCTTGCCGGCTCGATCCAGGATGACCTGCTCGACGGCGGCAACGACGCCGACACGATCACCGGCAGCTTCGGCAACGACGTGATCAAGGGGGGTTGGGGCAGCGACACGCTCGCCGGCGGCTACGGCAACGACACCTACTCGTTCTTCGATCTCTTCGGCACCGACACCATCATCGAGAACCCCGGGGAGGGGAACGACACGATGGACTTCTCGGCCGTGCTCACGGCCCTGACCGTCAGCCTCGGCAGCGTGACCGTCACGGCCCCCGGCGCCTCGGCCACCCATGCCGGCACCGCCATCGAACGCGTGGTGGGCGGGGCCGGCAACGACACCTTCGTGATGACCGGCCCGTCGGTCACCTTCCCGGGAACGCTCGACGGCGGCGGCGGCACCAACACGCTCCGCTACGACAACGCCACGCCCGCGATTGTGGCCCAGGTGAACAACGGGCAGGCGCCGAACGTGGGCTACTGGCTCAAGTTCGATTCGATCACGGCCGTGCCTGCCTACACGCCGGTCACGCTCACCGTGCCGTCGCTCTCGACCGTGACCGACACCACGACCCGCAGCGGCAACCAGCGGATCGTCAAGCAGGGCGCCGGCAAACTGATCCTGTCGCTTGCCAACACCCACACCGAGGGCACCGCCGTCGAGGCGGGCGAACTCGTCGTGAAGAACGTGTCGGCCCTCGGCACGGGCGGCCTCGAAATTGCCGCCGGCGCGAAGGCCTCGCTCGACATCGGACTCGCGAGCATCAAACTCGGGTTCATCAAGTTTGACGGTCTTTTCGACATTGACCGGGCCACGCTCACGGTCGCGTCCGGGCTCAGCCGCGCGAGCCTCGTGGCCGGCATCGCCGCAGGTCGTGGCGACGGCTCGTGGAACGGTGCCAACGGGATCACGTCGGGCGTGGCTGCCGGCTCCGGCGGCACCCGCACGATCGGCTGGCTCGACAACGGCGACGGCTCGTTCACGGTGGGCTACACCGCCCCCGGCGACACGAATCTCGATGGTCAGGTCGACGTGCTCGACGCGGCCAACATCCTCATGGCAGGCGGCATCGACGCCGGCCTGGCGGGCACGTGGAACGCAGGCGACTTCAACTACGACAGCGTGATCGACGTGCTCGACATCGCCGATTTTATCGGACAAGGACTCTTCAACGCCGGGCCGCTCGACTCCCAATCACCGGCCGCCACCAACGCCATCGCGACAAGCACCTTATCGAACGTCGATCTCGCGTTTGCAGCCTTCGCCCAGGATCAGCCGTCGCAGGCGGCGCCGCGAAGGAAGAACATTTTTGCTGCGATCTGAGCCGCGGAAGGCATAGGGTGAGGCCGATCAATGGAAGTTCGGCGACTGTCTTCCGGCTGACGAGCGACTCGTGAGCGCAGCGGGGAGTGGCTTGGGCGTTCAGAGACGGTTTTTCGAAACGCCACTCACTCCTTGCGACGGCGATGTTCTCGCCTCGGAGCAGACCAGTTCCGAGTCCGGCTCCCAGTCCGCCGGCCCCGGGGCTTCCGTGCCTCGCGTCCGGCACCGTTTCGAGGCTGTGGACAGGAAGCCCCTGTTGACTGACCTATCCTTTGGCGTTGCCGGAGAGAGCCGAGTCCGACGTCCGGCGCCTCTTCGAGCATGCCACCGCGCCACACCCCGCCGCGGCGACGACCAATGCCAGCGTTGATGGCTCCGGAACCGCGTAAACGGCCGAATAGGGAACCGCGAGATAATGAAAACTCGAGGAGTCTCCCGCCTGCCCGGGGAGATCGATCGACGTCACGCGAAAGGTGGTGGCGTCGAGTTCGGACCAGGCCCAGATGTTGTCCGTGCCGGTGTCCGGCGACGAATCACCCACGAGCAACAGCATGTAGTTCGCAGGGCTGATACCGTTGATACTGAGATTGAGGTTTCCTGCGGATACCCACGACGCACTCCCCCCGGCCGCCTGCATAATCGCGTTGTCGGCCGTCAGAACGCCGCTCGATGAAACCGATCCGGCGTAGATGCCGGTCGACTCCCACGGGGCATGAATCCAACTCCAGGCGTCGAGATCCTGCAGCGTGGCACCGTCATTGTCGTACGATGTGACCGTCCACTGGCCGCCCCCGTTGTAGTGCGTCGACAGGGTATTGTCGGCACTGGTAGACGCGGCATCCCCCTGGGCGAATGCCATCAGCGATCCCGCGTGCGCTGTGGGAAGCCCACTGATCGTATAGATCCCCGTCGACGGATGAGCGACCGAGATACCGCTCGTGTTGCCTGTGACCGCCGTGGCATTGGCCATGTTTGCCGCGGTCCATCCGCCCGCAAACGGAAAGAACGCAGCGGCGGCCGGAGCGTTCTCCGGCGTAATGGCGCCGCCGCCTCCCGGATCGTCGCTCACGGCCAAATGCGCAAACCCGCCGCTGTTATACGCGGTGACATACGTGTCTGCAGCGAAGCTCGAGGTGTTGGTGGAGCCTGCCGACGACCCCATCAGAACACCCGTGCCCCAGGGAAGTTGCGCGGTTGAGGGCGTGTGCACCGTGATTTGTCCGGTGACATTACCATTGAGGAAAGTGTTGGCGAAGTTGCCTTTGTCTGCGTACCAGAAACTATAGAAGTTAGGGGGACTGTTGGGATAAAGATAGTATCCGGTCATGTTGTCGGCGTGTACCGGAGGCGGCGAAGCCAGCCAGGCGATCACGGCGCATGGCAACACCGTCGCCAGGCATAGCCGCCGACACCGACGGATCGCTGCGACGAAGAGCCAGAGGCACAAACCGCTGATCAACCCAGCCATGCCCGCGGGCTCCGGAACCGCCAAGACCTGTGCGGTGACGGTATTGAGGGAGTCGGTGCTCGGGTCGAAGGTCCACACGCGGAGTTCGTCAAACGCGCCGTTGGAGGATTGCCCCGCGTTGTAACCCGCCCCGAGCCGGATGTCGTTTACGAGCCCGGTCGTGGCGAAACTGTCCTCGAGTTGCCCGTTGAAGTAGTAATAGAGGGTGTTGTTATAGTCGATAATCGTGGCACGCACCCACTGCCCGACGGTGTAAGTTGTTGAAGCGGAACCGAGATTCTCGTCTTGGAAGCTCGAACTGAACCGCGATACCAGCAGGTAGTTGCGGCCCGCGGGCAGAATGCTTCCCGCAAGCACTTGGTGTGATTGGTCGGTATTCGTCGCCCAGAATCTCCAACCCCCTGCCGTCTGGCCAGTCGTATAGCTGCCATCGGTCGCGCCCAAAAACGAGCCCGTCGAGAGATCGGGACGGAGGTAGATGTCGAAAGCCCAGTTGTTGGTGAGGCCGGCGCCGCCGTTCAAGGCTGATCCATACCAGGTTCCGGCGTTGTTGTTGTTGTTGCTGATCACGGCAGCCACCGTACTGCCCGGAGCGATCAACCCGGTCGATGTCAACGACGTTCGAGACGGGTCTCCGTTCCAGTTTGGAATGTTCGCGTTGCCAATAGCATCGGTCAGCGGGGTGTAGGGCTGTGTGCCTCCGACGCTTCCCGGCTCACCAAGCGGATAGTAGGCGATGTTTACGATGGCTGCGTGGGAGGCTTGGCTGGCGAATACGCACGCCATGCCGATCGCCACCCAACGCGTGGCGGGGGTGCGGGCGGCGGTGGCACAACCCCGGCGGTTCCTCCTCCAGCATCTGCCCGTCCACGCCATCACCGACAATGCGAGCAACGCTGGCGTTAGGACCGCGGGCTCCGGCACGACAACGACGCCCGAGTAAGGCACGGCCATGAACAGGAACGGCGACTGGTCTGGCCCTTGCCCGGGGGCATCGATGCTTCGCACTCCGAAATAGTTGGCCCCTTGTTGATTGTCGAGCCCCGGTGTCCATGTCCAGATGTTGTCAGTTGACCCCGCCGTTGCCGCCGATCCAACCGCAAAGAGTGCATGCGTAGCGGGATTCACAACCGTGCCGTCACCGAAGCGAAACTCCGCGAAACCATTGCTCGTCCAACTTCCGGTGATCCCGGTCGCGGCGGAGGCATCGGTGAGCGGAGTGATGGAACCGGCGGCATCCATCAATCCCGCCAAAACCCCCGTTGCATCGCCGGGAATGTAGATCCACGACCAGTCGGCCAGGTTGGTCAGGGCACTCCCCGCGCCGTTGTAACTCTCGACCTCCCATTCCGTGGCACTCACCTGCTTCGAAGAGAGGAGCAGACCCTGCGATCCGGAAACGGCGCCCGTGTCCACCGCGCCATTGAGAAAGGGCATCACAACCCCGGTTCGACCACTCGACGCTGCGGGCAAGCCCGCGATGCGATAGGTGCCCGCCGATGGATGCGTTACCGAGATTCCCGTCGTATTGCCGGAGAGCACCGTGCTGCCCGACATCGTCGCCGAGAAGGCCCCAAGCGAGTAGGGGAAATAGGCAGCAGCCATTCGAGCAGGGGTGTCCGGCGCGATCGATCCATCGGTCCCTACGTCCCATCCGCGCATCCGACTAAGGTTGCTCGACTCGTGGTAAACCGCAGCAAGATTGTCTGAAAACGCGTTGTTCCAATCCGCCAGCGACCCGCCGAGAACTCCCTGGCCCCAGAGATACGTCTGGCTGTTGGTTTCCAAACTCACAATGTCGGAGTGCCCAACGCTCGGAGGCACGAACGTGCCCGCCGCGTTCTGGGTCCAATACGCTGGGGAGATGCCGGTCGGCGTGAAGAGCCCGACCGCGGCCGTGTCGCCAAAGGCCATGCTCGAGGCGAGCACCGGCGCGGCACACACGAGCCATCGCGTGCTGGCTGCGAGTTTTTCCAAGAGGCGACAACGAGAGTTTTTGCGAACCGGGCTAAGGGCTCCGGGGGCACGACGCAGCGACTCGATGAGTTTCGCGCAGCGGCTCGGTTTATTCATGTTTCGATCCGCGGTAAGGAGGCTGGCCGGGCTGACGGACTAAGGCACACAAACATCTCAATTTTCTCTGCAAATCCCGTGCCATTGCCCCAGTCGCGAGATCGGCGCGGTACGCACGACGCGTGAACGTCGCGGAGGAACAGCCTTGGATCGGCGATTCTCGGCGGCACGCGATCGCCCTCCACAGAGGTTGGCTGGTGCGAATCGCTCCAGTTGGCTGGTGCGAATCGCTCCAGTTGGCTGGTGCGAATCGCTCCAGTCGCCCAGTCGGGTCGGTGAGCGGGTGCGCCGAAGCTGGCAGGAATTCGCCGGATGCGGCTCGATCACGATCGTGTCGTCGGGAGTTGACGCGTTGGCATCGCCCACGCTCGTCATCATGCTCGAGCGAGGCAGGCGAGGTAGATGCCCATCGCCTCATCGATGGTGGAACTCAGGGAAAAGCCCGTGCGGGGATTGAGCTCGAAGATCTTCACGACACCGTCGAGGAGCTTGTAATCAATGCAGGCAAAGCCCGTGTACTGCAGGTCGCGGATGATGGATAGGAACAGGGGGAGATGCTCCGTGGGAACCGTGTGGGTTTCCTGAGGCATGCAGCCCCGTCCCTTGACCTGACGATCCCCCGCAAAGATGTATTGCCGGCTGCTGTGATAGACGATCTCGCCGTGCCATGCGAGCAGATGGGTGGCGTATTCCACCGATCCTGGCACGAAGTCCTGCGTGAAATATCGCCGTCCATCGTGTTCCTCCCCCTCGCCTGCTTCGACGATCCGCGTGTGGATGCCCCATTCGTCGATGCGCTTCTTGAATACGTACGGCGGTTCTCCCGCAGGGCCCGGGACGTGGTCGTGATACCCGTGCGCTCGCAGAAACTCGTTGAACACGACCTTGTCGTTGGCCATCCGCAGCGTGTCGGCCGCGGGGACCAGAAACTTCTGGAAGTTGAGGTCTGGATGGCTGGTGATGAGATGGATGCTGTCGGAGCAGGTCAGCGGTACGACAGCGTCGTAGTCCGAGGCGCCGACATGGTGCCGCAGGTCGGCAAACGTGACGGCGTAGTGCCCAGCGAGCCGCGATCGAATTGCCGTTTCCCAGCCAGGTTTGTGGCCAAAGAGGAGACGCGGCATCACGGTGGCCTGCCTCACAGGCGCTGCGGATGAAGCCTGGGGCTGCTGCCGATGATGAGGCGATTGGTGGCTGCCAGGAAGGCGCGGGCCGCCGCCTCGAGCGAGTCGGTCGACACGCCTCGGCCCCGCTGGATCTGCCCCGCGTGCTCCAGTTCCACCGTGACCTCGCCCTGCGCGTCCTTGCCCACCGTCACCGCCTGCACGCGGAAGTCGCGGCAGATCACCGTGATGCCGGTGAGCTTCTCAATGGCCAGGAAGATGCCGTCCACAGGGCCGTCACCCGCCGTGATCGTTACCGACTTCGGCTCGCCGTTCTGCAGCACCCGCAGCGTGACGGTCGGAGCCGCTCCCGATTCGCTCGAAAGACTGTAGCCCTCGTAGACGAACTGCTCCGGCAGGTCGGAAAACTGCTGTTCGCAGAGGGCTGCGATGTCGCCGTCGTAGATCTCCTTCTTGCGGTCGGCCAAAACCTTGAACCGCTCGAACACCGTCTGCAGCTGCTCAGGGCTCAGCTGGTAGCCAAGCGCCTTGGCCCGGTCGGCCAGTGCCGCCCGACCGCTGTGCTTGCCCAACACGAGGTCGGTGCGCTCCAGGCCGACGTCTTCCGGCCGCATGATCTCGTAGGTGCGAGGCTCCTTCAGCATGCCATCCTGATGGATGCCTGATTCATGGGCGAAGGCGTTTTTCCCGACGATCGCCTTGTTGCGGGGCACGCGGATGCCCGTGATGTTGGCCACCAACCGGCTCGTCGGCACGAGCTTGGGCGTCACGATTCGCGTGGAACAGTGGTAGTAGTCGCCTCGGGTGCGGAGCGCCATCACCACTTCCTCGAGCGCGCAGTTGCCCGCCCGTTCGCCGATGCCGTTGATCGTGCATTCGATCTGACCGGCCCCCGCCTCAACGGCCGCCAGACTGTTGGCCACCGCCAGTCCGAGGTCGTCGTGGCAGTGCGTGCTGATCACCGCCTTGTCGATGTTGGGCACACGGTCGACGAGGCTCTTGATCACCCGGTGCATCTGGGTCGGTGTTGAATAGCCGACCGTGTCGGGAATGTTCACCGTGGTGGCTCCAGCCGCGATCACGGCTTCCACCACGCGACACAGGAAATCGATCTCGGTGCGGGCTGCGTCCTCGGGAGAAAACTCAATGTCGTCGCAGTGGCGCCGGGCACGGGTGACGCCCGCCACGGCCCGCGCCAGCACCTCCTCCTCCGTCATGCGCAGCTTGAACTCCCGGTGGATGGAGCTCGTGGCGAGAAACACGTGGATCCTCGGCCGCTCGGCGGGCTGAAGGGCCTCCCAGGCGCGGTCGATGTCGGCATCGCTGCACCGGGCGAGTCCGCAGACGGTCGAGCCCTTCACCGCCGCCGCGATCTCGCGCACGCTGGCGAAATCCCCCGGCGACGCAATCGGGAAGCCGGCTTCGATGATGTCGACGCCGAGCTGGACCAGCGCCTGGGCAATCTCCAGCTTCTCGGTCTGGTTCATGCTCGCGCCGGGCGATTGCTCGCCGTCGCGGAGTGTCGTGTCGAAAATGCGAATGGGACGGGGCGAAGACATGCAGGCATCCATCAGACGAAGGGCCGAAGTGCTCATGGTAGCCACCAGGGCCGCCGACGGCATCCGGGAGGGCCCTGCGGCCGACGGCGAGGGGTTTTTTTGTAGACTCTGAGCCGGCCGTCCTGCCCTGCCCACCGGAGCACCCCCACCCATGACCCTGCGCGAGTTCCAGGAACTGATCCGCGCCATGTATCACGAGAAAGACGCCTCGCGCGGTGTCGAGGGGACGTTCATGTGGCTGACGGAGGAGATTGGCGAACTCGCCACGGCGCTTCGTTCCGGGTCGCAGGAGGAGCAGTCGCTCGAGTTTGCCGACGTGCTGGCCTGGCTGGCCACGATCGCCAACGTCGTCGGGGTCGATCTCGACGAGGCGGTCCGCGCGAAATACGGCACCGGCTGCCCCGGCTGTGGACAGTTCATCTGCACCTGCCCCGACGCGGAAAAGCCATGAGTCGCGGTACACGTCCGCAGACGTGGAACGCGGTGGCGGGGATGGCCGCGGCCATCGTGTGCCTGCTCGCGACGGCGCATGGAGATGGCCTCGAGGTGGCCATCGGATTCGGTGGTACGTGGCGCGTGGGCTCGTGGACGCCGGTGGTGGTCTCCTCCACCTCCGGGGCCCTCGCCGAGGGCGACCAGGTGCGCGTGTGGGCGGACGATGCCGACGGCCAGTCGGTCGGTTCACCGGAGGCGAAGGTCATACGAGGGCCCGACGGGAACGCCGTGGCCCGAACGCGCGTGCGGGTCGGACGGCCAGGCGGCCTGCTCCGAATCGAGACGATCGCGTCCGACGGCGCCGCCACCAGCATCATAGCGCCGCTGTCGGCCGAGGGAGCGGTTGCCTCCACCGACGAGATGACCATCGTGTATGGACCGCTCCCCGCCGCCGGTCGCGCCATCCGGCTGCTCGATCGTGAACGGGGCACCACCACGCGGGTGGTCGCCGGGTCCGTCCATCGTGAGGAAGCGGCGACGGCCCTCGATCTCGATGCCGCCGACACGATCGTCGTCTGCGGGTCGGTGGTGGGAGACATGCCGCCACCCGTGATCGCCGCCATCGACGACTGGGTGACGGGGGGCGGAAGGCTGGTGATGCTGAGCGGCGGCTCCGCGGTGGCCCTGTCGAATGCCGGTGGAACGGCGGCAGCCTGGCTGCCGGGACGCGTCGACCGCATGGTCCCGCTGCGGAGGCTGGGTGCGGTCGAATCCTATGCGCGGTCGCGCGGACTCGACGAGCATGTCGGGGCGGCCGGACTTTCGGTTCCCACGTTTACCGACCCGATTCGCGGGGCCGTCGATGCCGCCGCGACCGACGGCGGGTCGGTGCCCCTCGTAGTGCGACGTGCCCGAGGGTTTGGCACCGTCACGTGGGTCGGGTTCGACATCGATGCGGCCTCACTCCGCGACTGGCCGGGGTGGGAGACACTCCTCCTTGCCGCGCTCGGCGGTCGGGCCGCGGCGCAGGGCGACGTCGCCGATGTGGAGCACACGGGCACGGTCGATCTCGACGGCCAGTTGCGCACCGCCATCGACTCGTTTTCGTCGGCCGGTGGCTCGCGGCCGATGCGGCCGGTGCCCTTCGAAGTGATCGCGCTCGTCGGGCTGTTGTTGGTGATCTCGCTCTATCCCGGGGATTGGATGCTGGTGTCGCGAATCGGCCGGCCCTGGCTCGCCTGGCTCACCCTGCCGGTGATTGCTGCCGTATTTACAGCCGTGGCGATGGGGCTCAAGGCCCACTGGGGCGGCGACGGTGCTTCGGCGGCGCGGCGGATCGACGTCGTTGACGTGGATGCCGAGTCGGGCCTCGCTCGGGGCCGTAGCTGGACGGCATTCCTCTCACCTGAAAACGCCATCCTCGATCTGTCGTCGAAGCCTGGCCACGCGTGGAGCGGGACGGACGACGATGCGTCGCGGATGGCCGTGACGTGGTGGGCCTCCGCCGGGCATGGGTTTGGAGGGATGGATGCCGCCGTGCCCCATCCGTCGCTCGCTGCCGCCGACTACCACTACGCAGAGTCGCTCGCCTCCCTCGAAGCCGTACCGATCGCCGCCGTGTCGACCCGGCTCTTCACCGCCGAGTGGACGATGCCGTCGCCGGTGAAGCCGGTCACCGCCACCCTCGTGGCCACCGACCAGGCCACGCTCTCGGGGGCGGTGGCCCACCATCTGCCGTGGCCGTTGGAACGCTGCCAGTTGCTCCATGGCGGCTGGATCTACGACCTGGGCCGACTCGAGCCGGGAGCCACATACGACGTCGCGGCGGGCCGTGGTCCGCGGTCGCTCGTCAGCGCCCTCACGCGGCGCTCGGCCTCCAAGGCTGGGGATCAGGCGGCGCGATGGAACGCCGCTTCCCTCGAGGCCGACCGGATCCTCGAGGTGGCCGCGTTTCATGCCGCCGTGGGCGGCGCCGGGTTCACCGGCCTCGACGCCGGCCGGCTGGCCCGCCTCGACCTCACGCCGCTGTTGTGGGTCGATCGGGCCATGCTCGTCGGCCTCGTGACGGATCCTTCGGCCGCGGCCCGCTGGGCCATTCGTGTCGACGGCGACGCATCCCGTCATGAGCCTCAGGCCGTGGGGCCCACACTCTGCCGTATCGTGATCCCCCTAGGTGCCGAGGCGATTCCATGATCGAGACCGTCGATCTCACCAAGAAATATGGCGACTTTTTCGCGCTGGAGTCGCTCGACCTCAAGCTCGAAAAGGGAGACCTTTTCGGCTTCATCGGCCCCAACGGTGCCGGCAAGACCACCACGATCCGCATCCTCTCCACGCTGCTGGCGCCCACGTGGGGTGAGGCCTATGTCTGCGGCCACTCCATCTACACGCACCCTCGCGAGATTCGCCGTGCGATCGGCTACATGCCCGATATCTTCGGCGTGTACGACGACATGCGGGTGATCGAGTATCTGGAGTTCTTCGCCGCCGCCTACCGCATCGACGGGCCAGAGCGCCGGCGGGTGGCCGAGCGGTCGTTGGAGTTGGTCGACCTCGTGGCCAAACGAGACGAGCTCGTCACGAGCCTGTCGCGAGGCATGACGCAGCGGCTCGGTCTAGCCCGCGTGCTCCTTCACGATCCGCAGGTGCTCCTCCTCGACGAACCGGCCAGCGGCCTCGATCCTCGCGCCCGCATCGAGATGCGAAACCTGCTCAAGCGGCTTCAGGGCATGGGCAAGACCATTCTCGTGTCGAGTCACATCCTTCCGGAGCTGGCCGATATCTGCAATCGCGTCGGCATCATCGAATATGGACGACTCCTGGCCTGCGGGAATGTGCAGGACCTTCTGGCGCAGGTGCGCGGAAGGCCCACGGTACGGATCACCGTCGTCGGGCCACCCGAACCGGCGGCCCGCGCGCTGGAACGCTGCCCCGAGGCGATGGCGGTGACGGTGAAGGAGGGCGACGTGGTGGTGGCCCTGGCGGACGGTGTGCCAAACGCCTCGCCCCTGGCCGCCCGGCTGGTGGCCGAGGGGTTTGGGCTCGTGGCGCTCCGGGAGCAGGAGGTCAATCTTGAAACGGCGTTTCTCGAACTCACGAAGGGGGCCCTGGCCCGTCCGCCGGCATCGCCCTGATCCCTCCTCCGGCCCGCCCAATCTGCTATCGTGCGGGGGCGGGCAGGGGCCCGTTCGTTGCATGTCCCAAGGGAAGAAGGGAGTCGCCATCGTGCGAACTGGTTGCATTGCGTGTTTCGTGTCAGTGTGCGGACTGCTGTCGGGCGTCGTGCAGGCTCAGGGAACGATCGAGCCGCTGGCCATGCCGCCAGCCGCCGGTGTCGCCGCGCCCGCGGCATCGCCGAAGGACATGGGCTACGCCATGGGGTTTCGCATCGGGCAGCAGCTGCGGGCCGAACATGACGCGATCGCGTCTCCCATCGATACCGATGGACTCGCCCAGGGGCTTGCCGATGCGGTCACAGGGCAGCAGCCGAAGCTCACCGCGGAGGTGTTTCGCGCCGCGCTCGGGGCGCTTGAAGCCGTCATGCGTCAGAAGGAGCGGGAAATGGTCGAGCGGCTCCAGGCAGCCGCGAAGGACAACCTCGTGAAGGGGGCTGCCTACCTGAAGCAGAAGGCCGGCGAGGCGGGTGTGAAGCAGCTGCCGAACGGCATTCTCTACGAGGTGCTCGCGGAGGGCACGGGCCCGCAGCCGACGCTCGACGACATCGTGGTGGCCCGGTATGCCGGCACCCACATCGACGGCACCGCGTTCGACAGCACCGATCCCAAGGGGCCGCCGGCGGAGTTTCCCCTGCGGCAGGTCGTGTCGGGCTGGCAGGAGGTGCTGCCTCATATGAAGGCCGGATCGAAGTGGCGGATTCATCTTCCGCCGGAGTTCGGCTACGGGGCCGAAGGCTCAGCGCCTGCGATCGCGCCCAACGAGGTGCTCGTCTTCGAAATCGAACTGATCGGCAGCCAGCCCGCGCCGCAACGATGACCGGCTGGGTGAGGATCCCGCGGTGGTGCCGTGCCGTCATCGCGGTGACGGTGCTCACCGGCGGGGCGTCGATCAGCCTCGCTGCCGATGGCTTCGCCGCGGCCCGCGACCGCATGGTGCGCGACGATGTGGCCGCCGCCGGCGTGACCGATCCACGCGTGCTCGACAGCATGCGAACCACGCCACGGCACGAGTTTGTGCCGATGGCCCATCGGAAGCAGGCCTATCTCGACATGGCGCTGCCGATCGGGGAAGCGCAGACGATTTCCGGCTGCTTCATCGTGGCGCTCATGACCGAGAAGCTCGAGCCGAAGCCGACCGATCGCGTGCTTGAGATCGGCACGGGAAGCGGCTACCAGGCGGCGGTGCTCTCGCCGCTCGTGAAGACCGTCTACTCGATCGAGATCGAGCCGGCACTGGCGACGAAGGCGTCGCGCACCCTGCGGCGGCTCGGGTATGCCAATGTGGTGACACAAACCGGCGACGGCTTCCAGGGCTGGCCGGAGCAGGCGCCGTTTGATGGCATCATCGTCACCTGCTCTCCGGAGGACGTGCCGAAGCCGCTGCTCGACCAGCTGGCCGACGGCGGGCGCATGGTGATTCCCGTCGGCGAGCGATTCGATCAGCGGCTCGTGCGGATCACGCGACGAGGCAACGACTATGTGCGGGAGACGCTCGAACCGACGCTCTTCGTTCCCATGACGGGCGCCGCCGAGGCGTCGCGGAGAGTGCGGCCCGATGGCAGCCGGCCCGCGCTCCAGAACGGCGGCTTTGAAGACCTCGACGCAGACGGCCCCATGCCGGCCGTCTGGTATTACGGCCGGCAGTGCGGCGTGCAAGCCGACGGGGCAGGGGAGGGGGCGAGGTTTCTTCGGCTGCGCAACGACGAGCCGGGAAGGCCGTCGCAGATCTTTCAGGGCTTTGCCGTCGACGGCACGAAGGTGCGCCGCCTTCGCGTGCGGGGAATGGTGCGCGGTGAGGGCATCACGGTGGGGCGAACCGACGAAGAAAAGCCCTGCGTCGCGGTGCGGTTTCGGGATGGCGAGCGACGACGGATGGCAGGGTCGGAGATCAGCCTCGACACCGGATCGTATGGATGGCGTGCCTTCGACGAGACAGTCGAGGTGCCGGCCTGGGCCAGGGAGGGGAGCGTCATGCTCGGCCTGGCGGGAGCCACGGGAACCCTTGATGGCGACGCGTTTTCGGTCGAAATCGACCGGCCCTAGCCATTTTTTCAGGGAAAACGGCTTCTTGGAGGCCGGTTGTGCCGCACGCAGCGACCGCTTCCGAACAGGGCGATCCTGGACGGAATATCTTTCCCAAACTCCTTGATTTGCCCAATCGGCAAACTATCTTTGCCCAGAGATTCGGGGTGTTTCTTCGAAACCGGTTCGAGGCCTGCCCCGTCTCAGAGCGAAATACACGGGAGTTTGCCCCTCATGGTGACGCATCGTCGCTGGGTTCGGATCGCGGGTGTGATGTCGTTCGTCGCGGTTGTCGCGGCGGCGTGTGATGTGCATGCCGGCTGGCATCATCGGTACAACGGCTACGGCTCGTCGGGTTCATCCGGCGGCTCGTCGGGTGGTTCGTCCGGCGGGAGCTCGGGCGGTTCGTCGAGCAGCAGCTACAGCTCGTCGGGCGGCAGTTCGAGCAGCTCCGGCAGCTACGGCTCCTACGGTTCGCACCACGCCTACAAGCGGGCCATGCGGGCGGCGCGTCACGGCTCCTCGGGCGGCAGCTCGGGTGGTTCGTCCGGCGGCAGCTACGGCTCGTACGGCTCGTACGGCTCGTCGGGCGGAAGTTCTGGCGGTTCATCGGGTGGTTCGTCCGGTGGCAGCTCGGGCGGTTCGTCGGGCGGCTATGCCACCTCGTCGATGATCCAGGGCTATTCGTCGGCCATGCCGATCGAGTCGTACCGAGTGATCAACGAGACCCCGTCGTCGACGGGTGGAGAGGTGATCGGCACGCCGACCGCGGCGCCGCTCGATTCGACCTCCGTTCCTGCTGACGGCGGTCTCCTGGTCGTCGAGGTTCCCGCCGACGCCACGGTGTATGTCAATGGTGCCAAGACCACGTCGCAGGGTGCGCTTCGTCGCTACCTGTCACGCGGGCTCGTCGCCGGCAAGACGTATGAGTTCGTCGTGCGAGTCGAGGCTGCCGGTGCCCCCGAGGCCGTGAAGGTGGTCTCGCTGGCTGCTGGCGAGCAGTCGCGGGTTTCGTTCGCATCGGCTGAGCCGGTGAAGACGACCGTCACGCTCCATGTGCCGGCCGATGCCCAGGTCTGGCTCGCGGGCAACGCGACCCGTTCGACGGGCGACGTGCGGAAGTTCGAGACGACGACCCTCCCGGCCGGCACGAGCTGGGACGGCTACGAGATCCGCGTCACGACCGTCGTCGACGGTCAGGAGCGGACCACGGCGAAGGTCATCGACCTCGCCGCCGGTGACCGGGTTGAGCTGACGCTCGACCCCGCCGTGCGAACGGCCGCCGTCGAGTCGACCGCCTCGCTCAACTGAGCCGAGGATCGATCATTGTGAATCAGAACCCCCTGCGTGGCCCACGGGTCGCGCAGGGGGTTTTTTCATGGGCTGGCGATGGGCCCCTCACGACCGTCACCAACGGCACGACTGGCGCGACGCGTCGAGGCCCGAGCGGCGGGAGCCATGCCTCGAGGGTGTGACCTAGGGTTGTCGTGAATGGCAGTGGAGCCAGCCGGCGATCCAGTCCGATGCTCTCCCCAGCGAGGTGGTGGTCGATGGCCTTTCCCGAGTCGAAGACGTCGTTGTGGTCGCCGGCCGGCCGTGCGCTGGCGAGCGTGCTGATCCTCGGCTACCTGGCGGCGGTCATCGTGCCGCCACTGGCTGGACCGCCGCCGGCGAGCGAACTGGCCGGTCGCATCCTGCAGCCACTGCGGCCGTTGGTCGGCGCGCTCTTCTTGGGGCACGGCTACCGGTTTTTTGCCCCCAACCCGGGCCCGGGGCACTCGATCCACTGGACGATGATGATGCCCGATGGCTCGCTCCGATCCGGATCGGTGCCCGACGACACCACCGATCGCCCGAGACTCCTCTACCACCGACGGTTCATGGTGAGCGAAAAGATCTCAGCCCTCGTGCCCCCGGCCGACGCACCGGCCGACGTGCAGCTGCGGGCCAGGGGCGACTGGCAGCCGCTCGTGAAAGGCGTGGCCGCCACACTCCTGCGCCGCGAGGGGGGATTGAGCGTTCGCCTCGAGATGGTGGAGCACTACCTCCCCGATCCGGCCGAAGTGCTCGCAAGCGGTACGTTCAGCGACGCGGTCGTGCCGCTGGGAAGCTACGCCTGGGCGGAGGCATCGCGATGACGTCAGCCGTGTCTCGCCATCACGATCCTCGATCGGTCGACGTTCACCGAGCGGGGTTCGGTGCCGAGTGGTCGACGGCGTGGAACACGTTCTGGTTCACGCCGGCCGATCCGCTGCCGCTGGCCGTGATCCGCATCGTGACCGGGGCGATCCTGGCGTGGTCATGCCTGGTGTGGCTGCTCGACGCCGACGCCTTCTTTGGCACCGCGGGCTGGCTCCGGCCAGACCAGGTGTGGCGGATGAACGATCAGCCGTGGCAGTGGAGCTGGTACTTCGCCGCGCCGTCGCCCACGATGGTGCGGGTGCTCGGCGGCATCACGCTCGTGGCGGCGATCCTGCTCACCCTCGGCCTGGCGACCCCGGTGGCCGCCGTCGTGTCCCTGCTTGGTGTGATCAGCGCCGCCAACCGCGCCCCGCTCAATGTGTTCGGCCTCGACGACACCCTCGGCATGCTCCTCGTGCCCCTCGCGATCGGGCCGAGTGGCGCGAGGCTGTCTCTCGATCGGTGGCTCGCCATCCCGGGGCAGGGGAGGGGAGGGGAGCCGTCGGTTCGGGCCAACGTGGCGCTCAGGCTTCTGCAGGTGCACCTCTGCGTCGTCTACATCTTCTCGGGCACCGGAAAACTGTTTGGCGCCAGCTGGTGGGAGGGCACGGCCCTCTGGGGCGCGGTGGCCAACGACCGGTATCGCACGCTCGACCTCCGCTGGCTGGCAGGCCATCCCCTCGTGGTGAATGCCCTCACGCTCGTCACCCTCTGGTGGGAGGTGGGATACGCCGCCCTGGTCTGGCCCAGGCTGACGCGAGGGCTCTGTCTCTCGCTCGCGGTGGCGGTCCACTTGGGAATCGGCCTCGCGATGGGCATGATGGAGTTTGGTCTGGCGATGATCGCCGCCAATCTGGCCTTCGTGCCGGCGTCCACGTTTCAGGCCGTGCTCGACAGCCGGCTCATGTCACTCACCCCAGGAACCCCATCGGATCACCCATGATCGATACGCTCGCAGTGGTGGGCGCCACCGGCGCCGTCGGCCGCATCATCCTCGACCAGCTCGCCGAGCGAAGATTTCCGGCGAAGCGGATCAAGCTTCTTGCGTCGGCGCGTTCCGCCGGAAGGACGGTGCAGGTCGGCCGTGAGTCGATCCTGGTGGAGGAGCTCACACCCGATTCGTTCACGGGCGTCGATGTGGCGATCGGCAGCACCCCCGACGAGGTTGCGGCGGAGTTCGTGCCGTGGGCGGTGGAGCGGGGCACCGTCGTGGTCGATGAGA
>JAFMIU010000116.1 GCA_017853835.1 Pirellulales bacterium
TCGAGCTGTAGGCCTCGCCGTTGAAGTTGGAGTCGTAGCCCCCCTTCTCGATGAGAATCCGGGCCTTTTTCTCCTCCTTACTCTTGCACTCGATGAACTCCATGATGTCGGGATGGTGAACCTTGAGCGACTGCATCTTCGCGGCGCGGCGGGTCTTGCCTCCGCTCTTCACCACGGCCGCCACCTGGTCGTACACCCGCATGAACGAGAGGGGACCAGACGGCTTCCCACCACCGGCGAGCTTCTCACGCTGGCTGCGGAGGGTGGAGAGGTCGGTGCCGGTGCCGGAGCCAAACTTGAAGAGCATGGCCTCGCTGCGGGCGAGGTCCATGATGTCTTCCATGTTGTCCTTCACGCTCTGGATGAAGCAGGCGCTCCCCTGCGGATACTCGTAGGGGTTGTCCGGCATCACGACGTCACGCTTGGCCTCGTCCCACCGCCAGTTGCACGGCGCGCCCTTCACGCCGTACTGGTGGAACAGCCCGACGTTGAACCACACGGGCGAGTTGAACGCCCCGTGCTGGTGGACGCAGAGCCACGCGAGATCGCGGTAGAAGTTTTCGCCGTCCTGCTTCGTCTTGAAGTAGCCGTCGGCCACGCCCCAGTCGGCGATGGTGCGGGCGACGCGGTGCACGAGCTGCTTGACGGAATGCTCCCGTTCGGGCGTGTGGATTTCGCCATAGAAATACTTGCTCACCACCACGTTGGTGGCCAGCTGGCTCCAGGCCGCAGGGATCTCACAGGCGGGCTGCTCGAACAGCACCTTGCCGTCTTCCCCCTTGATGGCCGCCGTCCGAAGCTCCCATTCCGTCGTGTCGAACGGGCTCTCCGCCTCGACCGGGCAGAACGTGGGATGCACCTCGAGGGCGGTGCGCGCCGCGCCCCTCGACTCCTGAACCTCGGGCGAGCCGGCGGCCGAGGAAGGGTACGTGGCAGATGCGTCGTAAGCGGCCATAAGGGGGCTCCTGAAGGAAACTCAAGAAGAACGGAGAGCGGGGCGAAGGCGGCAGGTGTCCGGCATCAGGAAAGTATACTTCCGTATAGTCACCAGGCCAGTCGTCATCGACCAGCCAGAAAACCGAACATGAGCCGTTTCCACGGCCCGACCAAGCAGGGAAAAGCGACGAGAGGAAAGCAGCTCCATCTGCATGCTATCGCAAGATATGGTGGAATCCTTTCGCCCAACCCCTTCCTGTGGGACGGGGCGTGAATGTATCGGCCTGACCGGGTCAGTCAAGACGCGTTCGGTGCCGGGTGAAATTCCTCGGAAATCAGGGTGCTGTGATGGCATTGCTAGCGCCCCAAGACCCTCGGGCAAAAACCCTCCCGAGGGGGGATTGCACGATTCTCGGCGTCGCGCGCTGCATCCTGCGAGAATGGCGGTCGTGCCGCCCCAACGTCCGCCCATTCGAAAACGCCCTGGAGTGCTCTCGCGATGCCGCCCATCCCACCCTCGGCTCCGGCCCCGCTCGATGGCATTCGCGTGCTGTCGCTCCTCGGCGACGACTACGAAGACCTCGAACTCTGGTATCCAAAACTCCGCATCGAGGAAGCGGGGGGTCACATGACCCTCGCTGCCGTGACGGCGGGCCGAACCTATCGTGGGAAGCACGGCTATCCATGCGTCAGTGATGCCGCCATCGCCACCATGGACGCAGCCGATTTTCACGGCATCGTCATTCCTGGTGGATGGATGCCCGATTCCCTGCGTCGCGATCAGGCCGTGCTCGAGCTGGTGCGGAAATTCGCGGGCCAAGGAAAGGTGGTTGCCGCGATCTGCCACGGCGGCTGGATTCCGATCTCCGCTGGCATCTATCGCGGCGTGCGGGTGACCGGCAGCGCCGGCATCAAGGACGACCTCGTGAACGCCGGCGGCATCTGGGAGGATGCCCCGGTGGTCGTCGATCGCCACTTCGTCTCGAGCCGAAAACCGGCCGACCTTCCAGCCTTCGCGGCGGCCATCGTGCGGCTTCTGACGCCGACCCGGCCGCTCTGAGCGACAACCGACGACTCGTCGGCGGCGGATTCCACGCGATCGTCGGGCGGCCCCCGATCGTGCAGCCCGTGGGCTTCGTGCATCTGCACGCACCGTCGCATGAGCGGCACGGCGGCTACCGCGGAAGGAGTTCCTTCAGCCGCGTGGTCGCCGCCCGGCCGATCGGAAGGCCTTCGTCGAGACCGTTGAAGAAGACCATCGTCTGATCCCGCGACTGCCACTGGGTCGAACGGATCGCCGGCAGCTGCACGATCAACGACCGGCTGACCCGGCCGAAGAGGCCGTGTGGCAGCGTCTCTTCCCATTCCGCCATCGTTCTCCGGATCAGCCGAGGGCGACGGCCACGAGCCTGCACGCGGGTGTAGTTTCGAACCGCCTCAATCCAGACGATGTCGACATACGACACGACGTCGATCGATCGTCCGCCGTCGATCGTGAAGGTGACCGCGTCGGCCGTGTCACCCGAGGCCTCGCTGGCGTGGTCGCCTGCACCCTCAACCGACGGCGACTCCGAAACCTGGCGGATCGCCGGCAGCAGCGACTCGAGCCTTTCGATCGTCATGGTGAGGCGATCACGGTCGACGGGCTTGAGCAGGTAATCGACGGCCCCGGCACGGAATGCGTCGACCGCACGATCCTCACGGGCCGTCACAAACACGATGCGGGCCTGCGATGGAACGCTCGACACGAGATCGAATCCCTCGCGGCCCGGCATGTTGATGTCGAGAAAGACGATGTCGGGCGAGCGTCCGGCGAGGAATCGCTCGGCATCGGCGACATCGCGGGCGGTCCCGATCACGTCGATGCCAGGAAACGATTCAAGCAGTGACGCGAGCCGCTCGATCGCCACGGGCTCGTCGTCCACCAGAAGGGCCGTCATCATGATGCTTCCTCGATTTCAGAACGCTGGGGAATCGGCATTCGAATCCGTACACGAACCCATCCATTCTCCTCTCCCGACGTGACCCGTGCACCTGGCCCCACGAGAAGCTGGAGGCGACGCTCGAGCGAATGGAGGCCCGTGCCGGTCGACTGCCCCCCCCCCGGAGCGACCCAGGAGCCGGTATTGGCCACGTCGATCACGAGTCCGTCGGGTTCCCGTCGGGCCGTCACGTCCACCCGCACCGGCCGCTCCGCCGACTCGCCGCCGTATTTGATCGCATTTTCCACGAGGGGCTGCACCATGACGGGCGGTACGAGCACGCTCCGGGCGGCGAGGTCGCATTCGATCCGCGTCACCAGTCCATCGCCAAATCGCAACCCCTGGACGGTCAGATACTGCTCGAGCGCGTCGAGCTCCCGGGCAAGGGGCTCGAGACGATCCGAGGGCCGAAGCAGAAAGCGGAGATAGTCGGCGAGGGCCTGGGTCACCGTCTCGATCGCATCGGGATCCTTTCGAAGGGCCAGCACCGTGTTGAGGGCATTGAAGAGGAAATGGGGGCTGATCTGCCCCTGGAGCCGCGCCAGTTCGTTCTTGAGGGCGGCTGATTCCGCCCGGAGCGCGCGAACCTCCGTCGTGTTTCGCTCGCGAATCAGCTGGGAGCCGAAATAGATCGCGCACCAGTTGCCGAGGCTGCTGAGCGTGATCATGAACCGGGCGATGAGTTCCAGTCGCGACGTCGGGTCGATGCCATACGAGCGGCCGACAACCAACTGGGCAAGGGTCACGAACACGGCTGAGAGGATGCTGCCGCCCGCGATGACCCCGATCTTCGAGATGCCCAACCGGGAGAGCAGCGACTCCTGCAGCGACAGCCATCGCATGGCGGCCGTGCACGAAAAGCAGAGCAGTGTCTCGATGGCTGCCAGCGCCGGGGGGTCGACGATCTCGGGCCGAAAAACACCGACGATCATCCTGGTGACCACAAATGAGGCCACCCAGAACATCAGGTGCGCCGCCCAGAACATGACCTCCCCACGGATCGATCGCTCGGGCGTGGGCGCGACGAGCGATGCGTCGACCGGTTCGGCGCCGTCGGCATCCATCGATGGCATGGTGGTGTGCTGACGAACGGGACGGCACCGACACACGGGGCTCGAGCGACGCACTCGACGACACCCCAGAAAACCAGAGTCATCCCTACGGTCGCACGGCGACGGTCTCTCGGCAAGGGGCGATCGGGCCAGGCCGCTCTGGTGGCGGCGGGCCTCAATACCAGAGCCCTGCCCGCACGAGCAACGTGTCGGTGGGGCGGTAGTCGCCGGTGTCGGTGATGTAGTATTCGACGAGCCTCCCGGTCACCCAGCCGGCCTCCAGCCGCCAGTTCAGGCCGAGATCGGCGGGACGCCGCTCCCAGCCCGCGAGCAGTCGGTAGTCGTGGTAGACGACGACGTCATTCACGCCGCTGTCGCGCCGCACGGCCCACTGGTTGCCCCCGAACTCGCCCGCCACATACACCCAGTGTGCTGCGGTGGCACTCTCCGCCACCCGCCAGGCGAATCGCGGCCGTGGAAAGATGATCTCATGCCGTTGGTCTTCGCTCGGCGTCCACAACAGCCCGCCGGCCGGAAGAAGGTTGACGTCGTAGCGGTCGAGGTAGATCACGCCCGCCACGACACGAAGCTCCTTGCTCGCCTCCCAGGCACCGAACCCGTGACCGGTGATCCGAAATGCCTGAGGCGTGTCGTTGGTGAAGTCGCTGTACCACCCCGGGGCGACGGCCAGATCGACCCCAAACGTCTCGCCGATCTTCGACAGCCAACGGGCCTGCAGCCACGACTCGTAGAGCTGGGATGGCAGCCCGGGATCGTTCGGGCCAGGCACCTCGTCGATGAAGGTCGTCCCAAAGCCCGGCGTGACGAGCAACGGCGAGTTCACCGTGGGCGCCGGCATGCCGATCGTGACGCTCGTTTCGAGCGTGGTGAGGCCGAGCCCGTTGTCACCGAAGCGGGGGAGCTCGGTGACTGTGAAGAGCGCCTGCTGAAGCGGCCCGGGCTTGGCGCCGGGCGGCAGCTTGCGGCCCGCCGGAGGCTCGAACTCCTGCGATGGCTGACCCGGCGGAGCGACGTCATCGGGAAGCAACGGCTCGGAGAGATCCTGCGGGTCGCCGATCGCCGCCAGGCGCACCCGATCGAAGAAGCCCCGGTCGACCGGCGGCAGCGGCACGACGGCATCGCTCTCCCCATCCGCAGCCAGCGCCGCGGACACGATCGAGAGCGCCACGATGCACGCCAGGCGGATCAATAGGCGAGCCCCAACCGAAACATGATGGTGCTGGGCAGGTCGACAATCTGCGGCGGCCCATCGACATAGAACAGCTGCCGGTAGAAGACGTAACCGACCTCGAAGTTGCCGGCGAGCCCGGTCTGGCTGAGCGGAACTGCCTCGGTGCCCAGGGCAATGCGGATGTCGTTGTAGTCGAACGGCGAGATCATGTTGTAGTTCGATGTGCTCCGGCGAAACGTCCAGGCCCCGCCGCCGTACTCACCCGACAGGTAAAGCCACCAGTCGCGCCGTTGCGTGCCGGTGAGCTTCCATGAAGCCCTCGGCGATGGAAAGAAGATGTCGTAGCGGGAGCGGTCGTTCGGGGTCCAGGTGGCACCGAGGGCCGGCAGCAGCTTCACCTGATTGCGGTCGAGGTAGACGATGCCGGCCTTGGCCTGCCAGGTGGGGGTCATTTGAAGGGTGCCGATCGCACGCCCCATGAGCCTCCAGCTCTGCCAGACGAACACGTCCCAGTTCGTGTAGATACCGACCCGGATGCCGAGCTCTGCACCGAAGAGGGGAGTGAACTTCGGGTTCCAGGCCGTGTCGATGAAGACGTCGTAGGTGTTCGGCGGCAGGTCGGCCAGCTGGGTGGCGGATGTCTCGGGCCCATCCCAGAGTTGCATGCCGAAGCCCGGCGTGACCAGGAGCGGCGCGTGATTGAGGTTCACCGGTGAGTTGTGAAAGAACGGCAGCGCGAAGGTCGCGGTGGTGTCGAGTTCATTGACGCCCACGTTGAGATCCTGGCCGTCGCCCATCAAGTAGGCCCAGCTTCCGCGCACCCCCTGAAACACATGCATCGTCTGCTGGAGCGTCTGGCTCTGCGAGGGATACCCCGCAGGGAAGAGCGACGCCTGCTGCGGTGGAGGCTGGCCTGGCACGAGCGAGGGAGCGGCCGGAGAGTAGCCGGGATAGCCCGGCTGCCCGCTCATCGCCGACGGAGCCCATGTGGAACTGCCCGGTGACGCCGGCGGAGGAAACACCTGCGTCGCCTGAGGCGCGTAGGCGTCCCATGTGGGTGGAGGCGGTGTCATCGGCGCCTGAGCGAGGCGGTCGAGCGACGACGATGCGGGAGGGGGGAGGTACGACGTCTGTGCGGCCGCCGGTCTTCCTGCCATCAGCAGGAGCGCCACCGTCGCAAGCAACGTCATCAGCCTCGTCACGCGAGTACTCCGCGCGGCTTCGGGCCTTCGGAAGGCGCCGAAGCGGAACTCGTGAACATGAAAGACCCGGGGGGGTACCGCGCCTCCCTCGGGAGAATCAAGACCGTGGCCGCTTGCGAGCGGGACACTGGGTCGCATCCACCATGAATGAGCCCATGGGCCTTCGTGGGTAAACTCCTCGGCTTTCGGAGGCTACCCATCTTGCCAGGCGAGGACGAGCTATCGGGGATCGACCGGGTCGACGCAACGGCCCTGTGCCGCGTTGCCAGCCTCGCCAGCGTCGAGGTGCTCGAGGTGGCATCATCGACCATGGACCGTGCCCGGGAGATCGCTGGCGATCCAACCGCCTCGCTTCCGGCACTGGTGCTCGCCGATCGGCAGACGCACGGCCGAGGCCGGCGCGGGGCGGGATGGTGGCAGGCTCCGGGGAGTCTTGCCACGAGTCTCGTCCTGGGCCCGGAGCACACCGGCGACTCCGGCCCGAACCCCACATGGTCGCTCGCGTGCGGCATCGCCCTGGCCGAATCGATCCGATCTCTCGCTCCCACCGCGGTCGCCACGGTGCGCTGGCCCAACGACGTTGAAGTCGCTGGGAGGAAACTCGCCGGCATCATCGTTGAATCGCCATCGCCAGGCCGGGTCATCTTCGGCATCGGCATCAACACCTCCGGCTCGGCGGCCGACGCACCGCCGGAACTGCGAAGCCGCGTCATGACGCTGCCCGACCTGACCGGGCAACGCCTGCCGAGGCAGACCCTCCTCGAGGAGTTCGTTCCGCGTCTCCTCGACCTGCTGGCGGCGATGACGCGGGATTCCGACACGCTTGGACGCCGCTACCGACCGCTGTGCTGCCTCACTGGCGAACCGGTCCGGGTGCACGTCGGCGAACGGATCCACGACGGCATCTGCCTGGGGATCGCTGACGACGGAGGCCTATGCCTGGCGACGGCCGATGGCACGCTCATCGTCAGGTCGGGAAGCCTCGCTCCGCCCGGGTCGGAGTGGAAGGGCCCCGTCGGCCCTTGAAATTCACGATCGGATGGGCCACCACGCAGATCTCCCTGCCACCGGTCGAGAGCTGCCTTGCCCTCGGTGCGTAGCCCCATGAGCGGAAGGCCTGCAGCCACGCCGGCACCTCCGCCGCCCGCGACCAATCGGGCAGCTTGAGCGTGGCAATGACACCCCGAGGCCTGGCATCCGCCTCCACGATCACGCGGCCCAGAGCCTCCATCGTGCTCCGGGGATCGATGTTCATGTCGGTGAGTAGCCAGTCAAACCCTCTCAGGCGCTTGAGCGGCACATCGCGGGCCCGCATCCGCCACTGGGTGAAGCGAGGATGCGCAGCCACGATGCCGTCGACGACCGCCGCATCGACACCCACCACCTCAAGACCATCTTCAAGCAGCCGCTGGCACGCGCCACCGGGTGAGCACCCAAGTTCGAGGGCCCGCTCGCCCGCCATGAGCCGCTCCCCAAAAACCGTGATCGCCTCGTCGAGCTTCAGCCACGCTCGCGAAACCTTTCCTTCCGGCAAGGGCTTGGGGTACCTCCCGCCAGGCCACGTGCTGGCCACGTCGCCCGCACGATGCCAGCCGACCCACCAGCGATCTTCGGTGTCGATCACGCAATCGAGCACGCGATCTCCCGGCTTCGCGATCGGCGGGATTGCCGGATCGAGGCCGAACGCGGAGACGATCGCCGCATGGGCCGCATCCATGTCGATAGCCAAACGCTCATCGCGCCGCCAGAGGTGCATGGCTCCCCATGCCGTCTCGGCGATGCGATCTCGGGCCTTGGTCGCGAGTTCGCCGGAGGACCGACCCACGACCTGACCAACCGACCGAATCACCGTGCGGGCGAAGATCAGATCGGGCCAGAAATCATCCGGGGGGTTGAGGCCTTCAGGTGCCCGAAACGTCACAACGCCTCGGCGCCACGCTCCCCTGGAAAATCTGGGCAAAGCATCGGCCTGACGCCCAGCGAGGGCCCCCTCCGCACCGGGCTGGCATCCGCACAGGATGAAGGCCCCACTCGGGAGGGCCAGACCAGCTGTTTCGGGAATCGAGTCGGGAGTGGCCATGTCCCGAAAGCGTACCACCGAAAACGAATCAGGCCGGCCCGGGCGCCCAAGGGCCCGGGCCGGCCTTTCTCGTCTGA
>JAFMIU010000117.1 GCA_017853835.1 Pirellulales bacterium
GATAGCGGTCGTAGTCATAAAAGTTGCCGAAGTCGGGAAGCGTGCCGCAGGAGGGGCGATCGACCAGGCGCATCACGCCTGCGAGCCATTCGCCGTTGCTCGACAGGCCGCCATGGTTCTCCACGATCACGTTCATGCCGACCTGCGACGCAAATTCCGACAGCCGGGCCAGGCCGTCAGCCGCGAGCTTCTGCTGCTCCTCGAACGAGCCCTTGCTCGCCGCATTCACTCGAACCGAGTGGCACCCCAGTCGCTTTGCCGCTTCCACCCAGGGGTAGTGCTTTTCAATCGCCTGCGACCGGGCCTTGTCGTCTGGATCACCGAGGTTGCCGAGGCCGTCGCACATGATCAAGACGTTCGTCACGCCCTCATCGGCGGCACGGCGGGCGAGTTCCTCTAGGTAGTCGGCATCCTTCGCCTTGTCCTTGAAAAACTGATTGACATATTCCACCGCATCGATGCCGAACTGCTGCTTGGCAGCCCGCGGGAAGTCGAGGTTGTCGAGCTTGCCGTCGAAGAGGGTTTGGTGAAGCGACCACTGGGCAAGCGACACGCGAAACGCCGGCTGGGCAGCCGCCTCTCCCTTGACGGCCATGGGCAAGGCGGCGATGCCGCCAAGGGCGGACGCGCCGGTGGTCAGGAAGCGTCGTCTGGGCATCGGGCTGGTCATCGAATCCACCTTCCTAGAACGTCAATGGGCCCCGCTCGTTGCATCAGTTGACCTCCCCCTGGAGGTATTCGCGGGGCTTGTAGAGAAAGACTACCGGAACGAGCAGGATCGTCGCCACTGTCATGCACCCGGTGAAGAACCAGTAGTAGGACGGCCCAGAAAGCGTCGAGTGGCCGCTGGCGTCGCGGGTGGCCATGTTCACCACGGCGGTAAAGAGGTTGCCAAGCGAAACGCTCAGCAGGTAGAGGCTCATCACCAGGGATTTCATCTGTGGAGGCGCCTGCGTGTAACTGAACTCGAGGCACGTGATGGAGACGAGGATCTCGGCCGCCGTGATCACGACATAGGCCGCAAGCTGCCACACCACCGAGGGCCATCGGGCATGCTCCGGGCCGAGGTTTGCCGCGGCCAGACGGGATGTCTCCGCGTCGATCAGGCCCTCGGCGGTGGCCGAGATCGCAAAGGCGGCGATGCCAAGGATGAACCCGACGAGGATTCGGCGAAGCGGCGTGAAGTTCATGAACCGCCCGATCGCCGGATAGATGACCGAGCCAAACAAGGGGATGAAGGCGAGCACGAGCAGGGGATTCACCGCCTGGATCTGGCTCTCGAGCCAGTCGATGCCGAGGAAGTGGCGGTCCATGCGCTCGGCCTGTTGCACCCAGGCACCTCCCGTCTGGTCGTAGAGCGACCAGAACACCGCCACGAGCAGGTAGAGCGGGACGAGTTTCGCGATCGAGGCGAGCCCCTCCCGTCCGAAGGTTTCCCGGAAATACGCCGGACCTCTCGGAGGAATATGGATGAATCGGTGGCGGCCGAGCCAGAACACCAGCGTGGCGATCGCCATGAGGATGCCGGGAACGCCGAAGGCCCAGCCGGGCCCGTGATGTGCGAGCAGCCAGGGGGTGAGGAGTGTGGAGAAAAACGAGCCGAAGTTGATCGCGAAATAGAACCAGCCGAAGACCCGTTCGAGCAGGTGTCGGTTGGCTCGCCCGAACTGATCGCCCACGTGAGCCGACACGCACGGCTTGATGCCACCCGAGCCGATGGCGATCAGGGCCAGTCCCGCGAGCAGCCACCCGCGGGGCTCGAGCGTGGCGGCGAGCAGCGGCCCGGGCATATCCATCAGGGCGAGACAGAGATGCCCGACGCAATAGACCAGCGACAAGAGCAGGATGGTGAGGTACTTGCCGAGAAAGGCATCGGCGACGATCCCGCCGATGATGGGGAAGAAGTAGGCGCTAGCCACGAAAAGATGCATCCACTCACGCGCCTCGGTCTCCGTCATGGCGTCGGCATGGCCCGTGCTCGACAGGAGATACTGGGTCATGAAGACGACCAGAATCGACTTCATGCCGTAGAACGAAAACCGCTCGGCCGCCTCGTTGCCCACGATGAAGGGGATGCCCGGGGGCATTCCCGCCGTGCTGGACGGGTGGGTCTGGTAGGGGCTGGAGTGGTGTGCCATCGGGAGGACGCCTGGGTCGCTGGAAACGGGCGATCAGCCGTGTCAGCATGACCGACCACACCGTGTTCACGCAATCTCGGCCCATGGGTATGTCTGGCACCACGCTCGTCATCACGATCGACCGATTGCCTGCATGGATCCTTCCGTGCTACGGCTCGGCATGGGTGGCGATGCCCGCGGTCGATGCGTTGGCGGGCCGCGGGCTCGTGCTCGACAACGCCTTTGCGGTCGATGCGAATCCGCGCCGCACGGTGGACGACCTCCTCGGCGGTGCTCGGCGTGCCGTCGCCGCAAGGGGGGGGCGGATCGCGATCATCACTGATGACGACACGGTGGTTTCGGCCGAGGCGGCCGACGACCTCACGATCATCGCCGTTCGGCCGTCCGTACACACGGCGGCGGATGAGGCGGCCACGGCGCTTGCGAAGCTGTTTGAAGCGGCCGTTGAAGTCGTCCGCACAGGGCACCATGACCTCGTGTGGTGCCATGCCGGCAGTCTTGGCCGCACCTGGGATGCTCCCGATTCCTTTCGCGACGCCTACATCGATCCAGAGGATCCACCGCCCCCCTCCGGTGCCGCCGTGCCCATGTTCACCGTCGACCGGGACACCGACCCGGATCTCCTCGTCGGCCTGCGGCAGGTGTATGCCGGTCAGCTCACCCTGCTCGATCGATGCCTGGCGCCGCTGCTCGACGCGGCGTCGCCGGATGCGACCGTGCTGTGGGCGGGAATCCGCGGCATGCCTCTTGGCCTCCATGACCGGATGGGGCCCGGTCCGATGTTGCCGTATTCGGAAGTCGTCAGGCTGCCGGTGATCCTCGTCGATTCCCGGGGCCGCATGGCTGCGCAGCGGTATGGCGGTCTCGTCACCCCCGGGGATGTCGGAGCGACCCTGGCATCGCTGGTGGGTGGATGCGATCCGGCGGTCGCCAACGACACCGAATCGCCCTGGGAGCCGCGCAGTCTCGAGAATCTTCTCGCCACATGGACGTCGCGTGACCGCGATCGCGTGATCGTGTCGGAGCCAGATGCTGCCGCGGTGATCACGCGGTCGTGGCACTTTATCCAGAGACGGGGCGAAGACGACGACGCGGTCATGCTCTTCGCGAAGCCCGACGACGCCTTCGAGCGGTGTGACGTCGCCGACCGCTGTCCTGGTGTGGTGGAGGCGCTCGTGCCGGTGGCGAAGCCCGCCCTGGCCGGGGATCTCACCGAGGCCTGGAGGCGTCCCCTCGGTGAGGCTGGGCGGGAACCGTAGGCCGACGATCGACGCCCGGGGGGGTGTTTGCCGGGGAAAAACCGCGTGGTTCGGAGAGCCACGGGCCGCTACCATCCTCCCCCCCAGACTTCCCCGTGGTTCGTGGAATCGTCGATGGCCGTCGTCCGCGCCCGCTCCGCCCTCGTCGTCATGATCGCATGGTCGATCGTCACGCCGGTGTTCGCGCGGCCGCTCGGCGTAAGACTGCAATGGGGAGGCGGAACACCGCAGGCCTGGAGCGGCACGGTGGAGGTGGTGCGGGAATCGATGGCGGAAGCGGCACGCTCCCCTGACTTCACCTGGAAGACGCTGTCGATGGAGCCCGACAGTGGCTCCCTCGTTCACGAGTCGGATGGAAGGCTCATCGTCCATCAGCCCCACCCCATCGCCTCGGACGGCGTGGAACTCCTGGTGGACGACTGGGAATCGGCACGGATCGTGGCCCGAATTTCGGCCGCGAATGGATCAGCCCGTGTGCTGGATGTGGCAGTTGCCGAGGTGGTTGCATCACCCGTGCAGCAAGGGATCGATGATCTGGGCAATCGACTGACCGCCAGACTCGCGCCGGGAGCGGACCTGTGGGTGGGCGTCGTCGACGATGCGTCCGGTGCTGCCTCGGCCGACGCGGTGGGGGCGGTGCGATCACCAGGGGATCGCGTGCGGCTTCAGGTAGAGCCGCTCCTCGCCACGCGGCTGCAAGGTGGGCATTCGGTCGATCTCACCATGCGTCTGGTGTCGTCCAAGGATGTTGAGATCGCCAGGGAGTCGCTTCCGCTCTCACCGAGGGACGACATCGCATCCGACGGAGCGGCCGTGCCATTCACGATCTTTTCGCCGGTGCTCTTCGATGTCACCCTGCCGGTTGCGGATGGTGTCTATCGCGTGGAGCTCGAGGCGGTGGAGCGAGGGACGCTGCGGTGGTCGCGCACGCTGGCGAGCCGAACCGTGGAGTTTGTGGCGATCGGCAAGGAGCCTCTCACCGCGTCGTCCACCGAGGCGGTGCCGACGCGATGGAAGACGGTGTACGAACTCGACCCTGGAAGTCCGAGGCTTCATGAACGGCTTCGGCGCATGCCCGGCAAGGCCTTGGCAAGCGTGCCGATTCCGGCGATGCCGCTCCCGAGCCTGACACGTCCCTCCGTTCCGATGCCCAAGCTCCCGTCGATGCCGATGCCATCGGTGCCCCTGCCGAGCATGTCATCGATGGTTCCGCGACTGAACGGGCTCCTTTCCCACGGGCATTCCGCCGTGGTGTCCCATCCGCTCGGTGCGATGCTTCAGCTTCCGCCCGCCGAACACGGCGAACGGCCGGTCTGGGAGGCGATCGCGCTGGCTGGAGTGAACCCGGGCCTGCCACACGCGGTGGAGATCGACTATCCGACCGACCAGGAGGCAGTCGTGGCGGTGGTGGTGCTCGAGGGAACCGACGGCAACACAGAATCACGGTATGTCGGTGGCATCGATGTGCGGAGGCCTGGGCCAGGGGCCTCGCCGCCCTGCATCGTCACGCATCGGTTCGTTTTCTGGCCGACGACCAAATACCCGTTGATCGTGATGGCCAACCTGTCGACGCGCGAGTCGGCCACGCTCGGCAGGGTTCGGGTGGCCGTTGGGCCCGCAAACCTTCCGAGGCCGGTCATGCCGGCGACGCCCGCGTCTCTCGTGGCCGCATCGTCACCCATGCGTCGCCTCTTTGCCTGCGTCGATTCGCCCGATCTCGCCGGCGACTTCGGAGGTGGCGCCCGGCATGGGCAGGCGGATGGTCGTGGTGGCCTGTCGTGGCAGGCGCACCTCGCTGGCGCCACCCATCTGGCCGAACTGGCCGCCGCCCAGGGAGCCGCCGGCACCATGGTGACGGTGTACGCCCAGGGGGCTGCGCTCTGGCCGTCGCAGCACACCCGATCGGCGCCCCGTTGGGATGCCCCGATCGACGGCCAGGGCAGGGATGTGCTCGATGCGGTGGCGCGGGTGCATGCGCAGCATGGGCTCACGCTGATTCCCGCGGCGCGGTTCGACGCGGCGGTGCCTGCTCTCGAAGAGGTGCTGGCGACGGGAGACGAGGCAGGGATCGCCACCCTCGGCCCGACGGGGCGACCGCTCCGGCTCGCCGACGGCGGGATTCACTACAACATTCTCCATCCATCCGTTCAGCAGGCGGTCGAAGCCATCGTGGTCGACATGGCTTCGCACGTGCGCGGGGCCTCGGCGGTGGCGGGGGTCGCTCTCGTCGTGCCCAGCGACGGGTGGCTGCACCTCCCCGGGCTTGTCTGTGGGCTCGACGACGGCACGTTTGCCCGGTTCGCCACCGGGATTCCGAGCCCTCCCGTCACCGAAGGCGAGGGGCGTTTTGCGGAACGGGCGAGGCTCGTGGAAGGGCCGCTTCGCGAGGCCTGGGTTGCCTGGCGGTGTGCCGAGGTGGCGCGGTTCCACGCGAGGCTCGCCGAGGCCGTGGCCGCGGTCGATGCCAGGCTGTCGCTCGTCGTGGTGCCGACCATGCCGTTTCTCGGCCGGGACGCACCGGGTGACGATGATCCGGTGCGGTGGGCGGGCTTCGACCCCCGGGCCGTGCGAAACCAGCCCGGCAGCGAACGCGTGGTGTATGCCTGGCCGATCGTCCACGCCGCGAGCGATGGGATTCGGGATCGCGCCATCATCGCTGCCGCGAATCGGTCGGCCACCCTCGCCGCCGCCTCCGCAGCGTCGCTTCGGAAGGCGGTTGTGCTGGTGGACGACGCGATTCCCGTCAATCTCGATGAGACTGTTCGTCACGCCTCGTTTGGAACTGGCTCGGATCGTGATCCGTGGCCCGCTCGTCCGGCGGCCGCGGTGGATCGCGGCCTCGCCATGGCCGTCAGCCAGATCGATGCAGACATGGTGTTCGACACGAGCCTGCTCCACGGAGCCGGAGCGGCGGCCGCGGTGCGGCGAGCCATGCAGTCGGTTCCGACCATGCCGATGGAACGGCTGCTCGCGGTGTCGCCGCCGCTGACGGTGAGGACGTGTCGGGATGGCGGGCACACGTGGATTCTGGTTGCGAATCCAGCGGATGCTCCGGTGGCGGCAAGGCTTCGCCTGTCGTCACCGGCGCCGCACGTTGTCGATGCCGTTGACGGAACCGTGATGCCGACGACCGACCGGAGCGCCATGGTGCCGCTGGAGGCGTGGGGCGTGAGAGCCCTGCTGATCGACGGGGCCGTTGCCGTCGAGGCGGCGGAGGCCGACTACACCGATGAGATTCGTCGGGATCTGGCGATGCGCGTCGAGAAGCTGCGTCAACGCCGCAACACGCTTGAATCCCCGGCGCCGCTCGAGGTGCTCGACAACCCGGCGTTCGAACTCGGCGCGGCGCCGGTCGATGGCCGACCGTCGTCGACGTGTCCTGGATGGGAAGTCGTGGAGGCACGACGCGGGGGAGTCAGCCTCGTGCCGGGCGCCGGTCCGCCCGACCAGCCTGGACGCGGCCTCGAGTTTTCGTCGTACACCGGTCTGGCCACGATGCGAAGCAACCCCTTCACGCCTCCGCGCACCGGACGGGTGAGCGTGGCGGCGTGGTTGCGGATTCCTGATCCCGCCACGCAGCCCCCCTTGCGCATGGCGATCGAGGGGGTGCAGGGTGACCGGGAGTATTACCAGTTCGCCGCGGTGGGCGGTCTGACGGGCGGACGACCGTTGACGGGCGAGTGGTCCCAGTTTGTCCTGCAGGTCGATCAGTTGCCGAACGAGGCCGTGGAATCGTTGCGAGTGCGATTTGACCTGCTTGGTCCAGGGCGGGTGCAGATCGACGACGTGCGGGTGTTCGACATGGCGTTTGACGAGTCGCAGCGGTCTCAGATCACCACTGCCGTGAGCCTGCTCGACCATCAACGGCAGGCGGGCGACCTCGGTAGCTGCCTCGTGGGTCTCGAGGGCTTCTGGCCGACGTTCCTCGAGGCGTTCGTGCCCGATGCGGCAGTGGCCATGGCGGCGCCGATGAGCCCTGCGAATGAGGAGGAGCCCGCGACGCCACCGGAACGGCAGGCCGGAGGCATGGTGGACCGGCTTCGCAGCTGGTGGCAGTGACTCAGCCGGGAGGCCATCCGAGGCCGCGGCCGCCGAGCAGGTGCACGTGGAGATGGTCCACGGTCTGGCCTCCATCGCGGCCGCAGTTCACCACGAGGCGGTAGCCGTCGTTCAGTCCGAGTTTCCGGGCAACGTCGGCGGCGACCACGAGGAGATGCCCGAGCACCGGCTCATCGTCCGCCGACACCTCGCTGAGCGACGCGATCGGCTGCTTCGGGATCACGAGCACGTGCACCGGGGCCTGCGGGGCGACGTCGTGAAACGCCAGGCAGAGGTCGTCCTCGTGCTCGATCCGTGCCGGAATCTCCTTGCGGATGATCCGGCCGAAGATCGTGTCAGCCATCGGCCTGTTCCGTCGGCATGGATGCCTTTGCCGCCTTGCGGTTTCGCCTCCGCGGTGCCTTCGGGGCGGCCCATTCCTTCGTGAGCGCCTCGAAGACCTCGGGCGTCTCATACCGAACGATGTTGCGGCCTTCGGGCATCGGTCCGATCAGGGATCGAAATACCGGAGCCCCGCGAAGGCCGAGGTCGGTGCTGCAGTCATCGATCCCCACTTGGAGGTGTGACCGCAGAATCCCCTCCGCCGAGTCGAAGTCGCGGATGATCAGCTCCCCTGACGCATCCCGCGTGACGAGCCTCCACGTGTCTTTTTCCATGCGATCAACGCTCCCCTGTGGCATGGACGGCCGGCCAGGCTTCCATGCGTGTGTGACTCCGGACGTATCGGCACCCGGACGATCCACGGCGAGCGACGAGGTGATCGCCGTCATGCCCGGCACGGCGGGCGTGATCGGCATGGCGTGCCTTATCCGCACCGGCGTTGCAAGCCGTCGCCGGTGTCGATGGTTCTGGAGGGCACCTTGAGCGCGGGCACATCGCGGCCTACACTCGTCCTCGGAGGGTAAGCGAATGGCTAGCGGTCTGACTCGAAATCAGATGCCGGGTAACCGGTTGCGGGTTCGAATCCCGTGCCCTCCGTTTTACGGTTGCGACGCCATCCTGGCCGTCGCAACCTGATCCCAGACGGCCGCCATCCGGGCGGCCGGCGGCGCGAGGGGCGATGCC